>JAEEHU010000002.1 GCA_016280975.1 Acholeplasmatales bacterium
GCTAAATCTCGTCAAAGAAGATTAGATAAGATGGAAATTATTGATAAGGCTAAGGAACAAATAAAGCCTAATTTCAAATTTAAGGAATGTGGTGCTTCAGGTAAGTTTGTATTTAGCTGTGAGAATTTAGTTATTGGTTATAATGAACCATTATCTAAGCCTATTACACTTAATATTGAACGTGGTGAAAGAGTATTATTTAAGGGTGCGAATGGTATTGGTAAATCAACATTACTTAAAACATTATTAAATGAGATTAAGCCACTATCTGGAACTTGTAAGATGGATTATAATATTCATTATGGATATTTTGCTCAAGAGGAGGTATATTCAAAAAATACAGCTCATGAGGAAATTTGGAATATGTATCCATCTATGACAAACGCAGAGGTAAGAGGAGCTTTAGCTGCGTGTGGCTTAACTAAGGATAAGATTGAATCACTTATGTGTGTTTTATCTGGTGGTGAGGCAGCGAAGGTTAGATTATGTAAAATAATGCTTACTGAGTGTAATACATTAGTTCTAGATGAGCCAACTAACCATCTAGATGTACTTGCTAAGGAAGCTTTAAAGGAAGCATTACTTGCATTTAAAGGAACAATCGTATTAGTATGCCATGAGAATGATTTTTACAATGGCATAGTAACTAGAATAGAAGATTGTGAAAAGTGGACAACAAAGATTTTATAAGGAAAGACTATGAAGGATTTAATTTTTAAGGATATTAAGGTTAATTATATACCTGATACAGAAGTAGAAATTAATAATAAGAAGTATTTAATTCATGATGTAATTGATGGAGAAACTATATCTGTAGATACTACTAAGAAATATCCTGAATTAAAGGATGTATTAGTTAAAAGCCAGTACCGTATACCATATAAGGTAGAAGAATGTGGTGGCTGTCAATTCATGCATATTACATATGATTATGAGATTGAATTAAAGAAAAAGCACATTAATGATTTATTTAAATCATTCCATGTAGGTGAAATTGAGCTTTCTCGTATGTATAATCCTTATAATTATAGAAATAAATCCCAAATGACATATAAACTTTCTAAATCTAAAAATATAGTATGTGGATTATATGAGGAATTTTCTCATAATATAATTACGGCAGATAATAATATACTTCAAAGTAAGAAAGCTAATGAAGTAATTAGTGCTTTAAATAAGGTCTTAACTAAAAATAAGATATCTGTATATGATGAAAAAACAAGAACTGGACTTTTACGTCATGTGTTTATTAGATATGGCTTTAACACAAAGGAATTAATGCTTGTTTTAGTAACAAATGGTGAAATGTTCCCAGGAAGAAATAATGTACTTAAGGATTTAAACAAATTAGATTTAGGAATAACTACTATTGTTCAAAACTTTAACACAAGAGATACATCTATTGTTTTAGGAGATAAGGAAAAGGTATTATATGGACCAGGTTTTATCTATGAAACAGTAGGAGATTATAAATTTAAAATATCACCTAGATCATTTTTTCAAGTAAATACATTTGGAATGAAGATTTTATATGAAAAGGCAATAGAGCTTGCAAAGCTATCTAAAAATGATATTGTTATAGATGCCTACTGTGGAGTTGGAACTATATCTATATTCTTAAGTAAATATGTAAAGCAAGTATATGGTGTTGAAATTAATCGTGGTGCGATAAAAGATGCCATTATTAATCAAAAGATAAATGATAGAAATAATATTGAATTTATCGCCGATGACGCAACAAACTTCATTACAAAGCTTGCTAAAACAAGAGAGAAAATAGATGTAGTAGTAATGGATCCACCAAGAGAAGGATCAACTAAGGCATTTATCAATGCGATTAAGTATTTAAATGTAAAAAAGGTTATATATATTTCATGTAATCCTGATACGCTAAAAAGAGATTTATATCAATTCTTTGAAAATGATTATAATCTTGAATGTATGCACGCAGTTGATATGTTCCCAAGAACTCTTCATTTAGAAACAATCGCAGTACTAAAGCTTGATGATGAATTAGAATATTTAGAGAATTTAGTAAAAGAAAATAAAAAGAATAATACTAAAAAATATAATGAAAATAAATTAAGATATATTCC
>JAEEHU010000018.1 GCA_016280975.1 Acholeplasmatales bacterium
AAAACTATAAAAAATAGAAACGCTTGACATTTAGTATTTTATCCTTTATACTATAGATACTAAAATGTCAAATGTATTTGACAAATATTCTTTTCTTTTCTTGTTTTTTTAGGAGGAGGCAACTCCTCTTTTTTCTTGGCAAAAATTTTATAAAAAGAGAAGTAGAATAGGTTATTTTAACTCCTATTTTACAATATATTTCTCAATAAATAATGGCTTTACCAAGCCATTTTTTCGTGTTATAATTATTGTGTCCTAGGAAAAGATAACAAGTTAATAATATTTAGTAACAAAATGATTTTACTCTTTATAAGAATAATTATATATGGTATAATTATTATCGTGTGAAAGAGAGTTAGATAGTATGACACTTCCTAATAAATTAACGTTAGTTAGAATTATTTTAATACCAGTGATGATTATATTATTTTATATTCCCTGGTTCAGTGAAAATTTCATCTTTTTAGGTGTATCTTATTTATATTTCATTGAGCTTTTAATATTTAGTATTGCATCACTTACAGACTTTTTAGATGGTTATATTGCAAGAAAATATAATCTAGTTACTACATTTGGTAAATTCTTAGATCCACTTGCAGATAAGATGCTAGTATTTAGCTCAATGGCAATTTTAATGCTTAATAATAGTGGAGTTATTCCAAATGGACCACTTGTTCCTATGTGGTGCTTTGTAGTTATGATAATAAGAGAATTTATGGTATCAGGTATTAGAATGCTTGTTGCTCAAAAGGGTGTTGTTATAGCTGCAGGTAAGCTAGGTAAGTGGAAGACTTTCGTAACTATGATTGCGATTATGGTACTTTTCTTATCAGGTATTCATGAGGTAGTAATTTGGATTGGACAAATATTAATTTATATTTCATGTCTTCTTACTATATTATCTGGAATTGAATATTTTTATAAGAGTAGAAGCGTTATTTTTGAATCAATGTAGAAAGAGGTTAAAACTGTGGATAATAAAGAAAAGAATCAAGCATTAGAGGCTGCCTTAAAATCAATAGAAAAAGAATTTGGTAAAGGCTCAGTTATGAGACTTGGTGATAAAGTTGATGATAAAGTTGACGTAATTTCATCTGGTTCAATTTCACTTGATAGAGCACTTGGTGTTGGTGGATATCCTAAAGGAAGAATAATTGAAATATATGGACCTGAATCATCAGGTAAAACAACATTTGCACTTTCTGCAATAGCTCAAGCTCAAAAGAATGGTGGCTATGCAGCATTTATCGATGCAGAACATGCACTTGATCCAGTATATGCTAGAAATTTAGGCGTAGATATTGATAATTTAATCTTATCTCAACCAGATTCAGGAGAACAAGCTTTAGAGATTGCTGAGGCTTTAATCAAGTCTGGATCAGTTGATATTATAGTAGTAGACTCAGTTGCTGCTTTAGTTCCTGAGGCTGAATTAAATGGTGAAATGGGAGATAATCATGTTGGTCTTCATGCAAGATTAATGAGCCAAGCTATGAGAAAGATGGCTGGTATTATCTCTAAAACTAACTGTGTTGCAATTTTCATTAACCAAATAAGAGAAAAGGTTGGAGTTATGTTTGGTAATCCAGAAACTACAACTGGTGGTAGAGCATTAAAGTTCTTCGCATCTATCAGACTTGAGGTTAGAAAAGGAGAAGCAATCAAAGATGGAACTAATCTATTAGGTAATAGAGTTAACCTAAAGGTTGTTAAGAATAAGGTTGCACCTCCATTTAGAACTGCTGAATGTGATGTAATATTTGGAAAGGGTATTTCTATGCTTGGAGAGCTTGTTGATTTAGCTGTTGAGGCTAATATTATCAATAAGTCTGGAGCTTGGTTCTCATATGAGGGCTCTAAGATTGGCCAAGGTAGAGAAAATGCTAAGGAATTCTTAAAGAATAATCCTGATATTGCAGCTAAAATTGAAGAGCAAGTTAGAGCATTAAATTAATTATTAAATGTGGTAATCTAAAAAATTACCACTTTATTATTTGTTTGACATATACCCTACGGGGGTATATAATAATTGCGTGAGGTGAAATATATGTCATGTCCAAATTGTAATAAAAAAGAAAGAACTACAGATGAGAAAAAAGCATTAATAAATAGACTAAATAGAATTATTGGTCAGATGAATGGAATTAAGGAAATGATTTTAGATGATAGATATTGTGATGATATCCTTATTCAGCTTTCTGCAGTAGATAAATCAATAAAGTCTTTAGCAAATGTTATTTTAGATAATCATATGCATACATGCTTAATTGAGCATATAGAGAATAAGGATTATGAAATAATTGATGAAATAGTAGAATTGTTTAGGAGATTTCAATGAAAAAGAAGTTTGATATAGAAGGTATGACATGTGCCGCATGTCAGGCTCACGTTGAAAAGGCAACTAAAAATCTAGAAGGCGTTTCAAATGTTAATGTCAATTTATTAAGTAATTCTATGGATATTGAATTCGATGAGAATTTTTGTAAGATAGAAGATATTAAAAAGGCAGTATATGATGCTGGATATAAAGCATATCTAAAGGAAGATACTAAAAAAGAAGAAAAGGTTAAATCTCATACTTTAAGAGATTTAATTATTTCTTCAGTATTCTTAATTTTACTTATGTATGTATCTATGGGAAATGGAATGCTTAATTGGCCATTATTTCCTTTTATGAGTATGGAGAGTAATAAGATGGGATTTGCATTATCTCAGTTCATATTATTACTTCCAATAATATATATCTATAGAAAGTACTTTATAAATGGCTTAAGGATGCTATTTAAAAGAAATCCTAATATGGATACTTTAATTGCTATAGGAAGCTTAGCATCTATAATATATGGAGTTTTCTCATTATTTATGATCTCATATGGATATTATTTAATATCTATAGGTGATAATTCAGGTATTCAAATAATTGAAAACTACCATATGAATTTATACTTTGAATCAGCTGGTATGATTTTAGTTTTAGTTTCTTTGGGAAAATTTCTAGAGGAATTATCAAAAAGAAAAACAACTAAGGAGCTAGAAAATTTAATAAAATTAAAGCCTGATACTGCACTATTATTTGAGGATAATAAGGAAGTATTAATTGATGCGAAGGATGTAAAAATTGATGATATCCTAATTATTAAAAAAGGAGCTATTGTTCCTGTAGATGGAGTAGTAGTTGAAGGAAATGGATCAATTAACGAGGCAAATATTACAGGTGAATCTATTCCAAGATATAAGGATATTGATGATTTATGCTATTCATCAACAATCTTAGAAAGTGGTTATTTAAAGATTAAGGCAACTAAGGTTGGTGATGATACATCAATTGCTAAAATAATTAATTTGGTAAGTGAGGCATCAAATAGTAAAGCACCAATATCAAAGCTTGCCGATAGAATATCTAAGTTATTTGTTCCAATTATCATATTAATTTCATTATTAACATTTACAGTTAATATGATTTTAGCCTCAAGCTTAAATTATGATAATTCATTTGAGCTTGCCTTAAATTTTGCTATTACAGTATTAGTTATTGCATGTCCTTGTGCCCTAGGCCTTGCAACACCAGTTGCTATTATGGTTGGAACAGGAAAAGGTGCGTCTTTAGGCTTATTAATCAAGAACGCAAGTATATTAGAAAATACAGGTAAGATTAAAACTATAGTATTTGATAAGACAGGAACTATCACAAATGGTACACCTAATGTCTCTGATTTTAATATAGATGATAAATATAAGGATATCATCTATTCAATGGAAGTAAAATCAAGTCATCCACTTGCTAATTCTATTTGTAAATATTTAAATGATTCTAATAATTTAGATATCGAAATAGAAGAAATAGTAGGTATGGGTATAAAGGCTTTATATAATAATGAGACATATTATATTTCAAACGATAAGATATTAATAAAGCTAAATATTGAAAATACCTACAAGGATGTAATTGATAAATTATCTAAAGAAGGAAAAACTCCATTATTATTCATTAAAAATAATGAAATCTTAGGATACTTAGCTTTAAAGGATGAGGTTAAGGAAAACACTAAGGATGCGATAAAAGCCTTAAATGATATGAATATTAAGACTATTATGCTTACAGGTGATAATAATATTACAGCCTCATCTATCGCAAATGAGATAGGAATTAGTAGTGTTATATCTGATGTACTTCCAGTTGATAAGGGAGATATCATTGATAAATTAAAGATGGAAAATGGTGGCTTAATATCAATGGTAGGAGATGGTGTTAATGATGCAATTGCGCTATCTAAAAGTGATATTGCAATATCAGTTAAAGGCGCATCAGATGTTGCCATTGGTACATCTGATATAATATTAGTATCAAATGATTTATTTGATATTGTTAATGTAATAAGACTTTCTAAAAGAGTTTTATTTACAATTAAATTATGCTTATTCTGGGCATTTTTCTATAACTTGATATGTGTAGTTTTAGCAACAGGATTCTTATTCTATGTAAATGGATTTAAGATGATTCCAATGTATGGTTCTATTGCTATGAGTATATCAAGTGTAAGTGTAGTATTAACTGCACTATCAATTAATTTGTTTAAAAAGAAAAATAATAATATAAAGGAGATTAAAGAAATGAAAGAAGAAATTAAGGTATTAGGAATGATGTGTGAAAAGTGTGAGCATCATGTTGAGGAGGCTTGTAAGATTAATTCAAATATTACAAGCGTAAAGGCAAATAGAAAGAAGAATAATGTAGTAATTGAATATAATGATTCAATTAATTTAGATGAGATTAAAGAAAGCATTAAAAATGCTGGTTATGAAGTAAAATAATTTATATGAAGTATTTATTATGATATAATAAATCGAGGTTTTAATTATGAATATTGCGATTATAGGTGCTGGTGCTTCTGGTTTATATTTAGCATCACTTTTAAAAGATTCTAAAATTAAATATCAGATTTTCAATAAGGGTAAGGTTGGATCTAAGATACTTGCATCTGGTAATGGTAGATGTAATATTTCTAATAAAAATTTAGATTATGATAAATATCATAACAACGCTATTGCAAAATACTTAATTGATAATTATAAGGATAAATTATATAAATCATTCGATGATTTAAAGATTTATACAAAAGAGCTAGATGAGGGAAGATTATACCCAATATCTGAATTCTCTGAATCAGTATTAGATATTATTTTAGATAATATAAATAAGAATTCTATTATTGATTTAGAGGTTACTAAAATAAATAAGAAAAATGGAAAATATTATATTAATAATGAGTATGGTCCATTTGATAAAGTAGTAGTCGCAACAGGCTCACCTGCAGGCTTGAAGGTTGGAAGAAGCTTATCATTTTTAAATGATTTAAATGTTAAGATTAATCCATTTAAGCCATCACTATCTGGATTCTTATTGAGTGAAGATGTAAAGGATATATCTGGCGTTAGAGCGAAGGCTTCTGTTTCCTTATATAACGATAATAAGCTTATTCATGAGGAATCTGGTGAAATTATTTTTAAGGATAAGGGTATATCAGGAATTTGTATAATGAATCTATCAAGCTATTATAATAAGCTTGAGTTTAAAAATCCAAAGTTAAAAATAGATTTATATAATGGTAAAAAATATGATTCTTATAAATCTGTATTAAATCCAAAATTACATAAATATATCATTAAGAATAATTTAGGATTTGGTATATTAGAATTTAATATAAAGGGCTTATATCCTATGGAATTTGCTCAAGTGGCAGCTGGTGGAATTGATATTAATGATATTAATTTAAACCTAACACTTAAAAATGATAATGATATCTATGTTATGGGTGAAATAATAGATTGTGATGGATTATGTGGTGGATATAATTTATCATTTGCATTTATGTCTGCACTTCTTGTAAATGAGGAGTTAAGAAAATGAAATATGTAATCGATAATTTTAAAATATCACCCAAGGATCAGGATAAGCTAGAAGCTATTATTAAAAATAAATATAAGCTAGGTGATTTTAAATATAAAATCATTCGTAGATCAATAGATGCTAGAAAAAAGACTGATGTTAAATTAATCTATAAAATCGTAATAGAAGTAGATAAAAAAGTTAATAATAAGGATTTAGTTGAATATATTGATAAGGATATTAAGCTTAAATATCCAAAGTATAAGAATTCAGATAGACCTATTATCGTAGGCTTTGGACCTGCTGGTATGTTTGCAGGATTATATCTTGCACGCTGTAATGCAAGACCTATCATAATTGAGCGTGGTGGTAAGGTTGAAGATAGAAAAAAGGATATTGATGAATTCTTAAATAATAAGAAATTAAATATCAATTCTAATATTCAATTTGGTGAAGGTGGAGCTGGTACTTTTTCTGATGGAAAATTGACTACTAACCTTAAGGATCCACTTGTTAATTTTATCTTAAATGAATTCTATTTACATGGTGCTAAAGAGGATATCCTATATGATAGTATGCCTCATATAGGTACTGATTATCTTGAAATAATAGTTAAAAATATTAGAGAAGAAATCATATCATTAGGTGGAGAATTCTATTTTAATACTAAATTTACTAAAGTAAGTGGAGATAATAATTTAGAAGTATCTGCCCTTGATTTAAAGAATAATAAAGAGATTAATTTTAAAACTAATCATCTAATTTTAGGTATTGGTCATAGCGCAAAGGATACTATTAGATATTTATATAATGAGTTAAATATCAATATGGAACAAAAGGCATTCTCTATGGGTGTAAGAATTGAGCATAAAAAGGAAGCTATAGATTATGCTCAATATGGAGAATTCCATAAATATTTACCAAGTGCCTATTATAAGCTTGCGACACATATAAATGGGCGTGGTATTTATACCTTCTGTATGTGTCCTGGTGGCTATGTAATGGCATCTCAATCAGATAATGATACTATTTTAGTAAATGGTATGAGTAATAATAAAAGAGATGGAAAAAACTCAAATAGTGCTATTTTAGTTGATGTCAAGCCATCTGATTATGATAAGGGTAATGTCTTAGATGGTATTGATTATCAAGAAAAATATGAGCATTTAGCCTATCTTGAGGCTAAAGACTATAGAGCGCCAGCTAATTTAGTTGGTGAATTTTTAAATGATGATATTGCAAAATCATTAAGAAGTATTAATACATCATATCCACATGGCTTATTTTTTACAGATTTAAGGAAATGTTTGCCTGAATTTGTAGTTGATGGCATAAAAAATGGTATAATTGAATTTGATAAGAAGCTAAAAGGCTTTAATAATCCAGATGCGGTTTTAGTTGGCATAGAGGCAAGAAGCTCATCTCCTGTAAGAATACTAAGAGATGAAAAGGGTATAAGTAGTAAAAAGGGTATCTATCCAATTGGTGAGGGCGCAGGATACGCTGGTGGTATAGTTACATCGGCTGTAGATGGATTAAAATGTGCTCTAAATATAGTTGAGGAGTAAATATGAAAAAGATTTCTTGTGGTGTTATTTTATATAAAAAGGTAAATGGTGTTAATGAATATGTGCTTGTAATGGAATCGACTGGTTCTTATTCATTCCCAAAGGGACAATTAAATGAAAATGAATCAGTACTTGATTGTGCATTAAGAGAGACTTTAGAAGAAACTGGTGTCACTCCAACATTAATTCCAAATATGAAAAGAACAATTACATATAAGATACCAACAGGAGATATTAAGGAAGTTACTTATTATGTTGGTGAATACGAGGGTGAATTAAATCCAATTGATAAGGCAATCTTACAAGCTAAGTCTTATCCAATTGATGTATGCTTATCCTTATTAAAATTCAATCAACTTAAGGATTTACTTCTTGAAGTAGATTTTATGTTAGGACTAAAGAAATGATAGCTGATTTACATACACATTCAACATACTCTGATGGTAAATATACTATCTATGAGCTTGTTGATTACGCAAAGGAAAAAAATCTTGATATAATGGCACTTACCGATCACGATACTGTAAATGGTGATGATTTAGCGTATAACTATGCTAAAGAAAAGGGGCTATTTCTTTTAAGAGGAATTGAGCTTTCAACAAGATGTGATGGCGAGATGGTTCATATTATTGGTCTATTTAAAAATAATATAGTGCCAGAATCTCTAAGAAAAGTGACAAATGATATGTTGTTTGAAAGAAGAAATCGAGCTATTAAAATGATGAATAATATTTCATCTGAGTGTAATTTAGAGATTCATTTAGATGAGCTATTGAAATTTAATTCTATAACAAGAAAGAATATGCTTGATCATATAATGAAATATAATGATATCAATTATAATGATGCTAAGAAGCTATTCTCATATGAATCTAAGTTTTATATTCCATCAAATAATTTAAGTGTATCAGATGGAATAAAAATATTAGATGATGCGGGGGCTATTAAAATACTTGCACATCCATGCTTAGTTAAGGATGAAGTATTAGAAAAAATAATTGATTTAGGATTTGATGGAATGGAATGTTACTATACAAATCCGAAAAATGATATTGAAAAATATAAGAAAATTGCAAAAGAGCATAACTTATTTATTTCTGGTGGTAGTGATTTTCATGGGGATAATTCCCATGGAGATTTAAAATCATCATATATTGAAGATAAGGAGGTATTACCAATATTAAAGCTATTGGGAATAGAATATGGTAATTAAATCTGCAGAATTTATTAAATCAGCTGTAAGCCTAGAAACACTTCCAGATGATGAAAGAAAAGAAGTAATGTTTTGTGGAAGAAGTAATGTTGGTAAATCTTCCTTTATAAACATGCTAGTAAATCGTAAGAATTTAGCACATACATCATCAAATCCAGGTAAGACTCAAACATTAAATTTCTATTTAATTAATGATGATTTTTATTTAGTTGACGTTCCTGGATATGGATATGCACGTGTATCAAAGGAAATAAAGAAAACCTTTGGTATTATGATTGAGGACTATTGTAAGAATAGAGATAATTTAAAAATGGCATTCCTACTTGTTGATTTTAGACATAAGCCAACAGAGGATGATAAGCTAATGTATGACTTTTTAAAGTATTATAATGTTCCTGTAACTATAATCGCTACTAAATCTGATAAGGTTAAAAATAGCGAAAGAAGAAAGTGTAAGGAAACTATTATTGAAACATTAGAATTAGCTGAAGGTGATAGATTTATTATCACATCTAGCGAAAAGCGTGAGGGCTTAGGTGCTGTATATACGCTACTTGATGAGGTGATAGAATGAAGCTTTCAAAATATTTATGGATAATACTTGGTGTATCACCACTTGCGTTATACGCACTAACTATGTTTTTACCAATATATTATTATCCACTATATGTAGATGGATCAGCAGTTATGCCATACTATGGATATACACTTTATCAATCAATATTTGAAAATATATTTATAAAGGGTATATATGATTTTTATGACATTATGCTATTTATAGGTGGAGTATTTATAGTACTTGGAACTATAATATTCTTTATATTCTCATTTAGTAAAAAGCTAGATGTATTTGGATATTTAGGATTATTATTCTCACTTGTAAGTCAATTTGGATTATATATATTTGCGTTAACACAGGTTGGAAATATATTAATATCTATTTATTCAGTCCTACTTGTATATAATATTTTTGTTGGATTATTCGTAGGATATAATATTTTAAAGAATTAAAGTGCCGATTATTTCGACACTTTTTTTGTTTTTGTAACATGAATAAAAATAATTTTATTCTTATTTTTCATTATGCTATAATAAAAAAGGTGTTTTTATATGTTTAAATTATCATTAGGTGTTTATTTAAAAAGTTACAAGTTCATATGGGTTCCAATTGTAATACTTGCGGTATTTATGGGAATTGGAACGATTATTTTATATTTTGGAGCGAAGGATTTACTTACTAATGTAGGAACTGAATTAAAGGCTATTTCAGGTGACTTTAATTTTGATGCGAATGACGTAATATCTTTTATGGTTAAGTCAGTTGATGAAATAGGCTCAGGTAAGGTAGACGCTATAAATTATAAGTTCTTAATCGAGAAGGTGTTAGAATTTATAAAGGAGCATAATCCTTCATATGAGGCTTATGAGGCTAATATAAGAGCGATAGTAGAATCACATGGAGAGAATATTAATATTTATTTCATAATATTCTTAATCTGTACATTCCTAGGTATATTTGGAGGATTCTTCTTTACATCATTCTTAATAGCTAAAAAGAATGTTAAGCATTCATTATTTAAAACTATTATTGTTTTAATATTTAACGCAACAATCGCGGCAGCTATGCTTACACTTGCAACATTCTTACTTACTAAGTGGGTTCCAAGTGCGATTATAGTCGCAGTAGCGTTATTATTAATTAATTCATTTATAATGCTATTTGAGGCATATATGCTTCAAAAGGATGATAAGCTTAAGTTTAGAGATGTAATCTCATTTAAAAATGTATTTTTATTACTAATATGTAATTTATTTATGATTGCACTATCTGTTGGTATATCATTTGGATTATTCTATATTCCAATTAAGATAATACCTATAATCTTAATTTATAGTATTGTTATTTTAACAATCGCTGACTTTAAGATTTTAGCAGAAAACTATGTTCAAAAGTTAAAAGAAGGTAAGATTTAATATGATATTCAGAAGAAGAGTTTTAGAACCAGAAGAAATAAAGAAAATGTATCCTTTAAGTAAGGAATTAGAAAAGATAAAAAAGGATAATGATGAGCAAATAAGAAAAATATTCACAGGTGAGGATAATAGATTATTTTTAATCATTGGTCCTTGTAGTGCTGATAGAGAGGATGCAGTAATTGACTATTGTAAGAGATTAAGAGTATTACAAGAAAAGGTTAAGGATGCAATTTTTATGATTCCAAGAATCTATACAAATAAGCCAAGAACTACAGGTGAAGGATATAAGGGTATGTTACACCAACCTAATCCTAATGCTGATGTAGATATGGCTAAGGGTGTTATTGCAGTAAGAAAGCTTCATATCGATGTATTAGAAGAAACAGGCTTCTCTACAGCTGATGAAATGCTTTATCCTGATAACTTTACTTATTTATCTGATGTTTTATCTTATGTTGCAGTTGGAGCACGTTCAGTTGAAAACCAAGAGCACCGTTTAGTCGCATCAGGAATAGAAGTTCCAGTTGGTATGAAAAACCCAACATCTGGCGATTATAAGGTTATGCTAAATTCAGTTAACGCAGCTGAGCATCCTCATACATTCATTTATCGTGGATGGGAAGTAGAAACAAAGGGTAATCCTCTTGCTCATACTATTTTAAGAGGATATACAAATAAGCATGGTGATTCAAATCCAAACTACCATTATGAGGATATACTAAGACTTATTAATATGTATGATGAAAATAAATATATTAATCGTGCAATTATAATCGATTGTAATCATAATAACTCAGGTAAGAAGTTTGAAGAACAAATAAGAATAGCTAAAGAGGTACTTCATTCTAAGGGTCATTCTAAGGAAATTAATAAGCTTGTTAAGGGCTTAATGATTGAATCTTATCTAGAGGATGGATCTCAACCAGTAGATGGTAATATTTATGGTAAATCAATAACTGACCCATGTTTAGGATGGGATAAAACTGAAAAGCTAATACTTGAGCTTGCAGAACAAATTAGAAAAATTAATTCAGAAGATTAAAAAATGGGCGTAAGCCCTTTTTTTGATAGTCCATTTATGATAAAATTTCTAGTAAACGGAGGAATTTATCTATGAAATTCAAAAGAAAAGTATTAGAACCAGAAGAAATTAAAGAAATGTATCCTTTAAGTAAGGATTTGGAAAAAATAAAAAAAGATAATGATGAGCAAATAAGAAAAATATTTACAGGCGAGGATAATAGATTATTCTTAATCATTGGTCCATGTAGTGCTGATAGAGAGGATGCAGTAATTGATTACTGTAAAAGATTAAGAGTATTACAAGAAAAGGTTAAGGATGCTATATTTATGGTTCCTAGAATCTATACAAATAAGCCAAGAACTACAGGTGAAGGATATAAGGGTATGTTACATCAACCTAATCCAAATGCCGATGTTGATATGGCTAAGGGTGTAATCGCAGTAAGAAAGCTTCATATGGATGTTTTAGAACAAACACATTTCTCAACTGCAGATGAAATGCTATATCCTGATAACCACCTATATTTATCAGATTTACTATCTTATGTTGCAGTAGGTGCACGTTCTGTTGAAAACCAAGAACATAGACTTGTTGCCTCAGGTGTAGATATGCCTGTTGGTATGAAAAACCCAACATCTGGTGATTATAAGGTAATGCTTAATTCAGTTAATGCTGCTCAACACCCACATACATTTATTTATCGTGGATGGGAAGTAGAGACTAAGGGTAATCCTTTAGCTCATACTATTTTAAGAGGATATACAAATAAGCATGGTGATTCTAATCCAAACTATCACTATGAGGATATCCTAAGACTTATTAATATGTATGATGAGAACAAGTATCTAAATCGTGCAATTATAATTGACTGTAATCATAATAATTCAGGAAAGAAATTTGAAGAACAAATAAGAATCGCAAAAGAAGTATTACATTCAAAGGGACATTCTGAAATTATTAATAAGCTTGTTAAGGGTTTAATGATTGAATCATATTTAGAAGATGGTTCACAACCAGTAGATGGAGCTATTTATGGTAAATCTATTACAGATCCATGCCTAGGCTGGGAAAAGACTGAAAACCTAGTATTAGAGCTTGCAGAACAAATTAGAAAAATTAATTCAAAATAAAATTGGGCTTTAAAGCCCTTTTTAATTAGGTGACATTATGTATTGTATAACTTCATTTAAAGTCAATATATGTATGCTTAGTGAGGATGAAAAGGATAGTATTATAAATCTAATATCATTAGATACTGGAATGACTGAGGATAATTTATTCATTGGCTTAATAAAAAAGGAAACTGATGATATTCATTATAAGCTATTTGAACAAATAAATGAGACACTAAGTATAATTATAGATAAAAAGGATTTATTAAAGGAATTAGGAGAAAAATTTAATATAAGATATTCTCTTGAAATTAAGTTTTCTGATATAGAAAAGGAAATAGAAAATAATCGTTCTTTTAATATACCAGAGGATGTAAAAACTTTCATTGAGGAAATTGGTGGATATATTAATCTTCAAAATGGATATTTTGATTAGTTTTCTCAAAAAGACAGTTAACTAAGCCATTTTTCTCAAAAATATATTATTGAAATAGTAGTATTTTAGTGTTAATCTTTATCTATATTTGGTGTTATTATGGATAAGAATGAAGTATTAAAATATTATTATGGATATGATAAATTAAAAACTGAACAGGAAAAAATAATTGATTCAATATTAAGTGGAAATGATACAATTGGAATTCTACCTACAGGCTTTGGAAAAAGTGTTTGCTTCCAAATACCTGCATTAATTTTATCAGGTATAACAATTGTTATTACTCCACTTATTTCTTTAATGCAGGATCAAGTAAACAATTTAAAGAAAAAGCATATTAAGGCAGAGTATATAAATTCATTATTATCATATGATGAACAAAAGATTATCTATGAAAAAATAAGAGATGGTAGTGTAAAACTACTTTATGTATCAGCAGAAAGATTAAAGAATAATGAATTTAAAAGAATAATATCAAGTGTAGAAGTGTCATTAATAGTATGTGATGAGGCACATACATTATTATGGAGTGAGGATTTTAGATTTTCTTTAGCCGAGATTCCAACATTTATAAATATGCTTAAAAATAGACCCTATATTATGGCCTTAACTGCGACATCAACTGATATTACAACTAGAAAAATAATATCACTTTTGAATATGAAAAATCCTAATATCATATCCTTTGATTGTGATAGAAAGAATATATTTTATAAGGTTATTAATACAAATAATAAGGATAGAGATTTATATTTCTATTTAAAAGATAAAAAGGATATTCATGGAATAATATATTGTCTAACTATTAATCATGTAATACATGTATCAGACTTTTTAAAATCAAAGGGCTTTAATGTATCTATATATCATGGAAGCCTAGATTCAAAAGAAAAAAAGTATATTCAAGAGGAATATACTAAAAACAATATTAAGATAATAGTCGCGACTAATGCCTTTGGTATGGGTATTGATATACCTGATATTAGATATGTAATCGAATATGATATACCACAGTCAATTGAGGATTTCTCTCAACAGGTAGGTAGAGCATCAAGAGATGGAAAGTACGCAGAAGGAGTAATATTATTTAATCTTAATGATAGAAAAACAATAGAATATTTTATTGATAATATAGAAGAAAATAATAGATCTAAAAAAGAATTAGATATTGTAAAGGCTAGTAAATATAAAAAGCTAGATAATGTCATAAAGATGTGTATGACAAATACATGTATTCATAAATATGTATCTAATTACTTTGGAATTAAGCATAGCGATAGATGTAATATGTGCTCAAATTGTAAAAGAAGTAAGTTCATATTCTAATAAAAAATAGGATGCAATTTGCATCCTATTATTTTTCTGGATTAATATCCATAAATATTGGTATTACTATTGGCTTTCTATCTGTCTTTTCGTATATGATTCTAGATAATTCAGTTACTAAGCTTTTTTCGATTTGAGGTAAGCTTACTAAATTCATTTTATTCATTTCTGAAATAACGAACTTTTTAGTTTCATCAACGAAGTACTTAGTTAATTCTTCACTATCTTTCATATAGATAAATCCACGAGATACTACCTGTGGATCAAGAGGTATATTTTTATTCTTAGTATCAATAGTAATGATTAAAGAAAACATACCATCTTCAGATAAAGCTTTTCTTTCTTTAATTATATTAGTTGAAATATCACCAATACCAGTTCCATCAATATAAACATCACCAGCTTGAACATGTCCTGCGATTCTAGCAGAATGATCATTAATAGCTAGTACATCACCATTTTCCATAATGAATGTATTCTCAGGCTTAACTCCTGTTTCAATAGCTAAGTCTGCATGAACTCTTTGCATTCTATATTCACCATGAATTGGCATAAAATACTTAGGCTTTAATAATGTAAGCATTAGCTTTAATTCACCTTGAGAGGCATGTCCTGTTGTATGAGTATCGGCAATTGGTGAATGTGTTATAACATTAGCACCATTTTTAAATAGCTGATTAATTGTTCTATTAACTCCCTCTTGGTTTCCTGGAATAGGAGAAGAAGAGAAAATAATAGTATCAGATGGAATTAGCTTAATTACTCTATGTGAACCGTTAGCAACTCTTGATAGGGCAGCTAGTGGCTCTCCTTGAGAACCAGTACATAATAAACACATTTCATTTGGCTTATAATTATTAATCTCCTCAGGATCAATGATTGTACCCTTTGGAGCTTTTATATAACCAACGTTTTGACCAACCTCAATAGTTTTTTCCATTGAACGTCCAAATATTGCAATATGTCTATTACATTCAACACATGCTTCAATTATTTGTTGGACTCTAAACATATTAGATGCGAATGTCGCAACAATAATTCTATCCTCAATTTTTGAGAATAATTCTTTAATAGATTTACCAATTTGGCTTTCGCTACTAGTAAATCCTTCTCTTAAAGCATTAGTAGAATCGGCAAGTAAGCATAATACACCTTCTTGGCCTAAATTAGCAAGCTTATCATATTCAGCTCCAGGTCCAACTGGAGTTAAATCTATTTTAAAGTCACCAGTATGAACAATAGAACCAAGCTCAGTTTTAAATACTATCGCAAATGAATCAGGTATAGAGTGATTTACTCTTACGAATGATATATCTACACCCTTAAAATTAAATACGAAGTGTGATTTAAATTCTACAATTTGTGTACTATTTAATAACTCTGGATATTCAATAAGCTTATTTTCAATTAAGTCAACTGTCACACCAGAAGCATATATTTTTGGAATCTTAACCTTCTTTAGAAGGAATGGTATTCCACCAATATGGTCTTCGTGACCGTGTGTTATAAATAAACCTATAATTCTATGTTGATTTTCAATTAAATAACTAAAGTCTTGAATTACGTAATCTACGCCTAATAAATGTTCATCAGGGAATAATATACCCGCATCTATTATAAATAGTTGTTCAAGGTAGTCGATACAGTACATATTTTTGCCGACTTCGCCTAAACCACCAAGCGCAAAAATACCAATTTCAGATCTTGATTTGATCTTTTCCATGGCATCCTCCTATTTATTTCGAATATGAATAATCCACTAAAAGTATTATATCTTAAAAAAAGGCAAAATTCAATTGTAAAGCCCTTTTATTTTATGAAAGCGCATTATTTGATTTATTAAATTTTAATTTAATAGAATTATTTTAATAAATATGCTATAATATTTGAGATTTTTTAAGTGTGGAGGGCTTTTATGAAGGCAAGTAACATGTTATTAGCAACATTAAAAGAAGCACCAAATGAGGCAAAAATTGCATCTCATATTTTACTTCTTCGTGCAGGTATGATCAAAAATGAGGTTGCAGGTATTTATAATTATTTACCACTTGGTTTAAGAGTATTAACTAAGGTTGAAAATATTATTAGAGAAGAAATGGATAATTTCGGTGGAATTGAGATTAGATGCTCTGCAATTCAACCAAAGGAATTATGGGTTGAATCAGGAAGATGGGTTAAGTATGGTCCTGAATTAATGCGTCTTGAGGATAGACATAAAAGAGAATTCTGCTTAGGTCCAACTCATGAAGAGGTATTTACATCTATCGTTAGAGATTTAGTAAAATCTTCTAAGCAATTACCTATATTACCATATCAAATTCAAACTAAATATAGAGATGAATTAAGACCAAGATTTGGTTTAATGCGTGGTAGAGAATTCATAATGAAGGATGCTTATTCATTCGATAAGGATGAGGCAGGATTAGAAAAGTCATACCAAAAAATGTATGATTGCTATTCTAAGATTTTCACAAGATTAGGACTTCACTTCCAAGCAGTATTAGCTGATACAGGAAATATTGGTGGTAATGGCTCTCATCAATTCATGGCTTTATCTGATATTGGTGAATCTGAAATCATGTATTGTGATAACTGTGGATACGCTGCAGACGTTGAAAAGGCATCAATTAAGGAAATGGAAAAAGATAATTCTGAAATGCTTGAATTAAAGGAAGTAGAAACTTTAAATCAAAGAACAATTGAAGAAGTATCTAAGTTCTTAAATGTTGATCCTAAGAAGACTGCAAAGACTATTATCTATCATGATTATTTAAATAATAAGCTAATCGCAGCTGTAGTACGTGGCGATAGAGAAATAAATGAAATTAAATTATGTAATGAATCTGGTTCTAATGAAAACTATTTAGAGCTTGCAAAGGATGAAGAAATCTTATCTTTAGGTTCAGTTCATGGATTCTGTGGTCCTAAGGGCTTAAAGTGCGATATCTATATTGATGTTGAGGTTGCAAATTCTAAGAATTTAGTAATTGGTGCCAATAAGTTAAATTACCATTTATTAAATGCAAATTATTCTCGTGACTTTGATGGTAAGGTATGTGATTTGAAGAAAGCTGAAAAGGGTGATTTATGTCCAGTATGCGGTAAGCCTTTAAATCAAGAAAGAGGAATTGAAGTAGGTCAAATCTTCAAACTTCAAACTAAGTATAGTGAACCTATGAAGTGTGTATATGTTTCTGAAAAGGGAGAAAATATACCAATGGTTATGGGCTGCTATGGAATTGGTGTTACAAGAACATTACAATCAATTGTTGAGCAATATCATGATGACTTTGGTATTAAGTGGCCACTAAATGTCGCTCCATATCATGCAGTAATAGTTCCTATTAATTATAAGGATGATACTCAAAGAGCTCTTGCTGAGAAAATTTATGATGAATTAAAGAAGAAGCATGTTGAGGTTGTTCTTGATGATAGAGATGAACGTCCAGGCTTCAAGTTCAAGGATTGGGAATTAATTGGTATTCCTTATATGATCATTTGTGGAAAAAGAGCAAATGAGGATATCGTTGAATTTAAGGTAAGAGAAACATTAGAAAAGACTGAATTAAGCTCTACTGATGCTATTAAGAATGTAGTAGATGCTGTTTCTAATATTGAATAATTAATAATAAGATGCTAGAAAATATATCCTCTAGCATTTTTATTTTATTGAGTATCTATTATAAAAATAGTAAAATTGAAATATAAAGAGTACGAATTATAATTTAATGAATAATGAATTAATTTGGAGGCATTATGACTGATATTGAGAAATTAAAAAAAGCTATCCAGGATAGCAATAAAATAGTAGTATTTTCAGGTGCTGGCTTATCTACAAATTCAGGTATACCTGATTTTAGATCAGCTGATGGTATTTATAATGAAAAGCTTAATTCAATGTTTTCTTCAGAAGAAATCATATCTCATAGCTTCTTTTTAAAATATCCTAAGGAATTTTATGATTTCTATTTTACTAAAATGGTATATAAGGATGCTAAGCCTAATAGTGGTCATATATTCTTTAAGGAGCTTGAAAAATTAGGTAAGGATGTAACTATAGTTACTCAAAATATTGATGGACTTCATTCCCTAGCAGGAAGTAAAAAGGTAATTGAGGTTCATGGAACGATATTAAAGAATTATTGCATGAAGTGCCATAAGTTTTATTCACTTGATGATATCTTATCTAAAAAGCCAGTTCCATATTGTGATTGTGGTGGAATAATAAAGCCTGATGTAGTTTTATATGAGGAATCATTAAATGAAAAGGATATTTATAGTGCAATTAATAGTATAGAAGAAGCTGATATGCTTATAGTCGTAGGTACATCGCTTGTAGTATATCCAGCAGCATCATTTGTAAGATATTATAGAGGTAATAAGCTAGTACTATTAAACAAGAGTGCAACACCTTATGATAGTAGCTGTGATATTGTTATTCATGATGATATTAAAAATATAGTAGAAGAATTAAAAGGAGCTAAATTATTTTAGCTCCTTCTTTAATATATGTTTTTAAATCTTCAAATGTATCAACTGAATTTTCATTAAAGTTAGTAATATATTTAGTTGAATTAGTAAATATCTTATCTAGCTTATTATAAAAATTAATATCCTCTAAAGAAGAATTTTCACCTTGATATAGGTAAATTCTTTTTTCTTTATCATAATTATTATTTATAAAATTAAGAAGTGATTCAGTATCAGTATCCTTAATATCAGGATTAAAGAACATTCCACCTAAAAACATTTCATAATTATATAGCATATATAAGGCAGATATACATGAATCCTCAACACCCATAATATAATAATTGCCATTAAGTCTATATTTAGCACTAATGATACTTAGTAATTCATTAGTTATATAATCAAAGAATATAGTAGATAAGCTAATATCAACATCCTTTAATTTACCATTATAATATGGATTTAATTCAGATGTTCTCCATTCGGGAATTCTTGGTGAATGAATACCTATAGTTATAAAAGAATCATCTAATGATTCAGCCAAATTGATTTTCTTATATTTTTCATCTAAATAAGAAAAATAATAATCTCCATCAAACAGGAATACTAAAGGATATTCCTTATTTGATTTATAATAATCATCTGGAACATTAACTGTGATTTTAAGTTTTCTTTTTAGCTTGAATGCTGTTAAGGTAAAGCCTTCTATCATTTAAATCACCATATAAATTTTAACAAATTTGAATAAATAAAAATAGTACTTTTAAAAACTATGCATATTTTTAGCACTTACATATTGACAGTGCTAAAATATCGAATTATAATAGTTGTGTATTTCAAAATAAGGAGATTATTTATATGGCAAAGCAAACTAAAAAATTTAAAACAGAAACTAAAAAGCTACTTGATATGATGATTAATTCTATCTATACTCATAAAGAAATTTTCTTAAGAGAATTAGTATCAAATGCAAGTGATGCAATCGATAAAAGACATTATTTATCTTTAACAAACACTAATATTCCAAACGCTGATTATGAAATTAAGGTAGAATTTGATAAGGATAATCGTACAATCACTATTACTGATAATGGTGTTGGTATGACTTTAGAGGAGCTTGAAAATAATTTAGGTACAATTGCTAAATCAGGCTCAAAGGAATTCTTAGAGGCAGTCGAAAAGGAAAATACACCTGATGTTGATATTATTGGTCAATTTGGTGTAGGATTCTATTCTGCATTTATGGTTGCTAAAACTGTAGTAGTTGAAACTAAGAGTGTAACTGATAATACATCTCATAAGTTTACATCTGAGGGCTTAGAATCATATACAGTTGAGGATTCTGATTATAATGAATATGGTTCAAAGATTACTTTATATTTAAGAGATAATACAGAAGATAATAATTATGATGAATTCTTAGATGAATATAAGATTAAGGATTTAGTAAAGAAGTATTCTGATTATGTAAGATATCCAATTAAGACTTGGGTTACTAAATATGATCCTAAATCAGATGATGATAAGGACTCTGAGCCTAAAACTCATCTAGAGCTTGAAACTATTAACTCTATGCTACCTATCTGGAAGAAAAACAAGAGTGAGGTAACAGATGAGGAATTAAATAATTTCTATAAGAATAAATTTATGGATTATCAAGATCCATTCGCTACAATCAATGTTAATGTTGAAGGTATGCTAACTTATAATGCATTATTATTTATTCCTAAAAAGCCATTCTATGATTTTTATGGAGATAGAAATGAAAAGGGATTACAACTTTATACAAAGGGTGTATTCATTTTAGATAAATGTAAGGAATTAATTCCTGATTATTTAAGATTTGTAAAGGGATTAGTTGATAGTGCTGATTTACCTCTTAATATTTCTCGTGAAATGCTACAAGAGGATAAGGCAATTAAAAAGATTGCAGTAAATGTTGAAAAGAAGATTCTTGCTGAGTTATCAAGAATTTTAAAGAACGATAGAGAAAAGTATGAACAATTCTTTAAGGATTATGGTCTAAACCTAAAGTTTGGTATCTATGAGAATTATGGTGAGAAGAAGGATTCATTAAAGGATTTAATTATCCTAAAGAGATATACAGAGGATAAGCTTGTTACATTTAATGAATATGTAGAAAAGATGAAGGAAGACCAAAAGTATATTTATTATGCAATTGGTAAGGATAAGGATTCTGTTGATAAATTACCTCAAATGGATTTAATTAAGTCAAAGGGCTATGATGTATTAATCCTATCTGATGATGTAGACGAATTTATGCTACATGCAATTAAGGATTATAATGAAAAGGAATTCAAGTCTGTAAATCAAGATGATTTAGGTCTAATTGATGAGGAAGAAGCTAAGAAGATAGATGAATTAAAGGAAGAAAAGAAGGATTTCTTAAAGGAATTTAAGGAAGCTTTACCTAATGTTAAGGATGTAACTCTATCTAAGAAGCTAGTTGATAGTCCTTGCTGTATAACAGCTGATGGTGGCTTATCTTTTGAAATGGAAAGAGTATTAAAGGCTCAAAATCAAGATGTTAAGGCAGATAGAATCCTAGAATTAAATCCAAATCATAAGCTATTTACTAAATTAGAGGCTTTAGCTAATGTAGATAAGGATGAATTTAAAAAGCTTGCTAATATCTTATATGTAGAGGCTTTGCTTCAAGAAGGAATCTTACCTGATGATCCTAAGGCATTTAATGACAGCATAACTGAATTACTTTTAAAATAATTTAAATAAAGTTCGGTATTTTATAAAAAGTTGCATTTGCAACTTTTTTATTTTTGTTTGGCGTGCTTAAATATATAGTATACTGATTATAAAAATAAATATTTTAAAAGATTTTTAGAATGAAAACTTTTTCATTAAAATGAAAGGCTCTATTATTAATTTACTATGATATAATCTTGTCGAGGTTAATATAAATGGAAGGTAAGATTCATTCAGTTTTTGCTGGTGGCACAGTTGATGGACCTGGTATTAGGTTTGTAATATTTGTTAAGGGCTGTCCTTTAAGATGCAAATATTGTCATAATCCAGATACTTGGACATTTGATAATTCAATTAAATATACTCCAGAGGAGATAGTTAATGAGGCCTTAAAATATAGAGGATATTTTAAAACTGGTGGCGGAGTTACAATTTCTGGTGGAGAGCCTTTATTACAAATTGATTTTGTAATAGAAGTATTTAAATTATTAAAGAAGAATAATGTCCATACTGCGCTAGATACATCAGGTATTATATTTGATGATTCTAATTTAGAATTAATGAATAAATTTGATGAGCTAATCAAATATACTGATCTAGTATTGCTTGATATTAAGCATATCGATAACAATGAGCATATTAAGCTTACTGGAAAAAGTAATGAGAACATCTTAAAGTTTGCAAAATATTTATCAGATAATAATATCCATATGTGGATAAGACATGTTTTAGTTCCAACTATAACATTAAATGATGAATATTTAATTAAAACTAAGGAATTTATTGATACCTTAAAGACAGTAGATAAGATAGAAGTTTTACCATACCATACAATGGGTATTGTTAAATATAATAATTTAGGTATCTCATATCCTTTAGAGGGAATTAATCCTCCAACTAAGGATGAGGTAAGACACGCAAAGTATTTGTTAGGGGTGATAAAGGATGTGGCTTAATAGTAGTAATTATAAGGACTACCTTAAAGGTATCACAGTTGTGGAGGTCTCGGGAGAGTCTTGTGCTAACTGTATATCCTTAATGAATGTTTTAGATAGGCTTTTATCCAAAAGAGATGATGTTAAGCTATATCATATTGAAGCAGCTGAAAATACAATGGATTTAATAGAAAAATTTGAGGTTCAAGCTGTACCTACAGTGCTTGTTTTATATGATGATATAGTAAAAGCAAAGTGTAGAGGATATCAGCCTGAAGAGATACTAGAAATATGGTTAGATAGTAAAATTGATGATATCAAAAAAGAATATAAATTAGTTTAATTCTTTGTTGAATTTTAAATATAGTTAGTATAAAATATGAAGGTATGTTTTATAAACTAACATAAATTATTTATGTTAATAAAAAAGAAAGAGAGATTTGATTATGTATAAAGGATGGGAAGGATTCGTTCCTGGTAAGTGGTCTAATGATGAAATAAACGTTAGAGACTTTATTCAAAGAAATTATAAGCCTTATGAAGGCGACGGTAGCTTTTTAGCTGGTCCAACAGAGGCTACAAAGAAGCTATGGAAAATAGTACGTGATCTACAAGATAAAGAAAGAGCTAATGGTGGTGTATTAAAGGCTGATACTGATATTGTATCAACATTAACAAGCCATAAGCCTGGTTATTTAGATAAGGATTTAGAAAAGATCGTTGGTCTTCAAACTGATGAACCATTTAAGAGAAGCTTACAACCATTTGGTGGTATTAAGATGGCTGTTCAAGCTTGTGAAATGTATGGTTATAATGTATCAGATAGAGTAAAGGAAATCTTCTCTAAATATCGTAAGACACATAATGATGGTGTATATGATGCATACACACCTGAAATGCGTGCTGCTCGTTCATCTCATATTCTAACTGGTCTTCCTGATACTTATGGTAGAGGTAGAATCGTTGGTGACTATAGAAGAATCGCACTTTATGGTATTGATTATCTAATTAGACATAAGGAATTAGATAAGAGCCTAATCGATGGTGATATGCTACCAGATAAGATTAGAGATAGAGAAGAAATAGCTGAACAAGTAAAAGCATTAAAGGCTTTAAAGGAAATGGCATTATCATATGGTTGTGATATTTCACTTCCTGCTGAAACTGCTCAACAAGCTATCCAAGCTTTATATTTTGGTTATTTAGGCGCAGTAAAAGATCAAAATGGTGCAGCTATGTCAATTGGACGTAACTCAACATTCTTAGACATCTATATTGAAAGAGATTTAGAAAAGGGAATTTTAACAGAATCTGAAGCACAAGAATTAATGGATCATTTCATTATGAAGCTTCGTATTGTTAAGTTCATGAGAATTCAATCTTATAATGAATTATTCTCAGGAGATCCAACTTGGGTAACTGAATCAATTGGTGGTATGGGAACTGATGGTAGAACATTAGTAACTAAGAACTCATTCCGTGTTCTACACACTCTTGATAACCTAGGACCAGCACCAGAGCCAAATCTTACAGTATTATGGGCAAAGAACTTACCTATGAATTTCAAGAAGTTCTGTGCTGATTTATCAATTAGAACATCTGCAATTCAATATGAATCAGATGAATTAATGAGACCTGAAATGGGCGATGATTATTGTATCGCTTGTTGTGTATCTTCAATGAGAGTTGGTAAGGATATGCAATTCTTCGGTGCTCGTGCTAATTTAGCTAAGTGCTTACTATACGCATTAAATGGTGGTAAGGATGAATTAATGCTTGATAAGAAGACAGGTCGTCCTCTTCAAGTATCTCCTAAATTTGAATCAATCACTTCAAATGATCCACTTGATTATAATGAAGTATTAGATAAGTATGATCAAATGATGGAATGGCTTGCTGGATTATATGTTAATACATTAAACCTAATTCATTATATGCATGATAAATATTCATATGAAGCAATTGAAATGGCACTTCATGATACAAAGGTACATAGATATTTCGCAACAGGTATAGCTGGACTTTCTTGTGCAGTAGATTCACTTTCAGCAATCAAATATGCAAAAGTAACTCCTATCAGAAACGAATATGGAATTATCACAGACTTCAAGACTGAAGGTGATTTCCCTAAATATGGTAATAATGATGATAGAGCAGATGAAATTGCAGTATGGCTTGTAAAGACATTCATGAACAAGATTAGAAAGCATTATACTTATCGTGAATCTGAACCTACAATGTCAATTTTAACTATTACATCTAATGTTGTATATGGTAAGAAAACTGGTAACACTCCAGATGGTAGAAGAGCAGGTGAACCTTTAGCTCCAGGTGCAAACCCAATGCATGGTAGAGATTCACATGGTGCTTTAGCATCTTTAGAGTCTGTTGCTAAGCTTCCATACGAGTATTCAAGAGATGGTATTTCTAATACATTCTCTATTACTCCTCAATCATTAGGAAAAGACGAAGATTAATTAGGAGGAAATTTTATGTCAACAAAGGTAGATAATTTAGTACAAATGTTAGATACTTACGTAGCTGATGGTGGTTATCATTTAAATGTTAATGTATTCAATCGTGAAACATTACTTGATGCACAAGCTCATCCTGAAAAGTATCCACAACTTACAATCAGAGTATCTGGTTATGCAGTAAATTTCATCAAATTAACTAAGGAGCAACAAGACGACGTTATTAGTCGTACAATCCACGAGTCAATGTAATAAAATTGGAACTAGAAAATTCTAGTTCCTTTTTAATTTCTATTGATATTTAATGATTATATTGCTATAATAATTGAGTATTTTTTAAAACAGAGTAGCAAAGTATGCGTTAAGTGCCATATCACGGGATGTTGGGTATGGACGAACACTATTTGTGGCGGTATCTTTGCGCGTCCGCTGTATTTTATATGGTGGGGCTCTTTAATTGGAGGCCTTTTTATTATGAAGAAAAACATATTAAAGGCATTGTTTAGATATAAATCAGCAATGCTTGTATTTATTTTAGTAGGATTTTTAGCTGGTTACTTTGTAACAAGTTTTATATTCAATAATTATTTTTCCTACTATGAATTTAATATTGAAACTAATTTAGCAACTAATTTAGTTTTTAATGAGGATTATTTTGAAAAAAGAATAAACTCAATTATTAAAGCTAATGAAAAATTAACACAGTATAATAATGAAGTGAAAAAATATAATGAACTAGTAGTTTTATATAACTCTAAGCCTGAAAATGAGTCAAATAAAAAAACTGAAATAAAGACAGTTTCTAATACTCCAATTTATTATTGGAAGGTTGATGATATAGTTAATTCTTATAAGGATATTGGAAAGAATATAATTGTAGATAGTATTGATAATACAAATTATAGAATTAGAATTCAAAATGTAAAATTTACTACATCATTCATTTCCTCATCACAAAAAACTAATGAGGGTATAAATAAATGTAAAAAATCAATAACTACAATATTAACATCAAAAGGAATAGAAGTAGCAGCTATTACAATTGATGATGATGTCATTTTAGGTAGTGATAACACATTTGAACTACTTAAAAATGGTTTTAGCTATTCATTAGCGCCATATTATGATGTTAAGATAACATCTGATTTTAATATTACTAATTACCATAATCCATATGGATATGGTGGACTTGCAGCATTTGCAATGTTCTTATTCTCAATAGCATTTTTCTTTATAATAATTAAAGCTAAAAATGAAGATTATTTAGTAGATATAGTTGATAATGAAAAGATCTATTCAACACCATTTCATAAATCGTATTGGAAGAATTCATTAAAGCCATTTAAGAATATCAAGGATATGGTTGTACTTGCAATGCTTTTAGCATTAGTATGCGTATTTAAATTAATTAAAATACCATCAGGCTTTGGTGCCTTAGGTATTGGATTTACATATTTAATACTTGCAGTTATTGGAATGATTTATGGTCCAATAGTTGGTTTATTTACAGGAGCATTCTCTGATATTATGGGCTTTGTAATTGCTCCAACTGGAGGAATGTTCTTTATAGGATATACACTAGATGCAGTAGTATCATGCTTCCTATATGGTATATTTTTCTACAAGACAAAGCTTACATATACAAAGTGTCTAATGGTAAGAACTATTATTAATTTAGTTGTTAATGTAGTATTTGGATCACTATGGTATATGATAGTATTTGTTGGCGATTTTACTTATGAAGGATATATGACATACATGACATTTATATCTCTTCCGAAGAATTTAATATATTTATTACCACAGTCAATTGTTTTATTCCTAGTGCTTAAAATAATGACAAAACCACTTGCAATGTTTGGCTTAATTGATAATAAAGTTAAGGAAAATGTTACATTATTCTAATAGAAAAGTGTAACTTTTTCTTTATTTTTAAATTATTTTAGCAATCTACTTGCACAAGTGCTAAAAATGGTGTATATTATATGTGCAGTTTAATAAAACTGTAGAAAGAAGGTATTCCTATGCAAGAAAATAATAAGATTGTTTTACCTGCAATTGCTATAAGAGGAATAGTACCTCTTCCTTCTAATGAATTTAAAATTGAAGTAGGTAGAGAAAATTCTGTTTTAGCTTTAGATGCTTCTGAAAAGATGTATGGCGGTAACGTTATATTATTAATTCAAAAGAATGTAACTGCTGAAACTGTTACACCTGAGGATGTTGAAAGAATCGGTGTATTAGGTAAGGTAACTTTAAAGTTAAAACTTCCTAATAATAATTATAGGGTAAAGTTTAAAATTGCAAATCGTGTTGAGATAAAGGAATTTACATCAACAGAACCATATTTCGTTGTTAATTATGAAAAATTATTCTCAATTTTAAATAATGACGACATTGAAAATGCTTATATTAAGCAAGTTGCATCAGAAATTACTAAGGGTAGTCAAATGCTACAATCTCCAGAAGAGGTTGCAAGATTACTTTCTAGTGGTGCTAATGCTGATTCAATTTCAGATGTTATTGCTTATCAATTAAAGCTTAATAGTGGTCAATCTAAATATAAGTATCTTGAAGAATTATCAGTATCAAAGCGTTTAGAAATGATCTTAGAGGATATTGAACGTGAAAAACAAATCGTTGAGATTGAAAATAAGATCAATAAGGATGTTAAGAAGTCAATTGATGATTCTCAAAAAGAATATTACTTAAGAGAAAAGATGAAGGCTATCCAAAACGAGCTTGGCGATAAGGCAAGACAAGAAGAGGATGTTGAAAGAATAAGAAAGGCTTTATCTGAAAAGAAATTACCAGAAGGTATTAGAAAGAAAGCAGATGAAGAATTACAAAAGTATGCAAATACTAATAATCAAATGGCAGAAGCTTCAATTATTAGAGCATATCTTGATTTAATTATTGCTCTTCCTTGGGATGAATCTAGTGAAGATAATAACGACTTAAAGGATGTTGAAGAAAAATTAAATAAAACTCACTTTGGATTAACTAAGGTTAAGGATAGAATTATTGAATATTTAGCAGTTAAAATGATGACTGGTCATAATCCATCAACAATTCTATGCTTCGCAGGCCCTCCAGGAGTAGGTAAAACATCTTTAGCTAAGTCAATAGCTGATGCTTTAGGAAGAAAGTTCGTTAAGCAATCACTTGGTGGTGTAAGAGATGAATCTGAAATTAGAGGTCATAGAAGAACATATATCGGTGCCCTTCCAGGAAGAATTATTAAGGGTATGAAGGATGCTAAAACATCTAACCCAGTATTCTTACTAGATGAAATCGATAAGATGACATCTGATTATAGAGGAGATCCTGCTGCGGCTATGCTTGAAGTATTAGACCCAGAACAAAATAAATTCTTCTCAGATAATTACTTAGAAGAGCCATATGATTTATCACAAGTAATGTTTATTACTACTGCAAATGATTTATCTAATATTCCAGCTCCGCTACGTGACCGTATGGAAATCATTGAGCTTTCAAGCTATACAGAAATTGAAAAGTTCAATATCGGTCAAAAGTATCTATTCGAAAGAAATCTAGAAGAGCACGGATTAAAGAAGGACCAATTATCAATTTCTGATGAGGCTATGTACGAAATAATTCGTTCTTATACTAGAGAAGCTGGTGTACGTGAATTAAATCGTATGATCGCAACTATTTCAAGAAAGACTGTAAAGAAGATCTTAGTTGATAAGGTTAACAAGGTTGAGGTTACAAAGGAAAATTTAACTGACTTCTTAGGAAAGGTTAAATTTACTAATAACCAAAACAGAGGTGAAAACCAAGTTGGTGTTGTAACTGGTCTTGCTTGGACTCAATTCGGTGGCGATACACTAGATATTGAAGTAACATTATATCCAGGAAAAGGCGGATTACTATTAACTGGTAAATTAGGTGATGTTATGAAGGAATCAGCTCAAGCTGCATTCTCTTATGTAAAATCACATGCAGAGCAATATGGAATCGATAGAAAGACATTAGAAAATAACGATGTTCATATTCACGTACCTGAAGGTGCTACACCTAAGGATGGTCCTAGTGCTGGTGTTACATTAACTACAGCGTTAGTATCTGCACTTTCAAATAGACCAGTTGATTGTCATATCGGTATGACTGGTGAAATAACTTTACGTGGTGCTGTACTTCCTATTGGCGGCTTAAGAGAAAAATCTATTGCTGCATCTCGTAGTGGTCTTACTAAGATTTTCATTCCTAAGGAAAACGAAAATGATATAGAAGATATCCCTGATGAGGTAAAGAAAGTACTTGAAATTAAGCCAGTATCTCATATATCAGAAATCTTAGATTCTGTATTTAGTAAGTAATGATTAAGTTACCACGATTAATGTGGTAACTTTTTTTTGGAGGTATTTATGACTATTGAAGAAGTAAAAGTTGAAGTAGTAACAGATGATGATAAAAAGCATATATTTTGTAAAAAGTCTTCTTTTAAGAAAAAGAATAGAACATTTTTACTAACTATAATGTCATGTATGCTATTTATTTCACTTACAGCATTTATTGTTGTATCAGCAATTACAGGACTATGGCATCCTATGTGGACATTAATCTTATTTGGTACTGTAGTTGAATCTATTTTTGAGTGTATTTTAAAGAAAAGAATTGTTAGATTTGCATATCCATCATTAATTATAGGTTTATATGTAATGATTAGCCATTTTACAGGTTTATGGCATCCACTATGGGTATTATTCCTAACTATTCCAGTATTTTATACAACTGCAATTAGAATTGATGCATTAGTATTTAAAAATCGTATTGAAAAGGGAGATTTATAATAAATCTCTTTTTTTATAAATGTGATATAATTTATTTAATAGGAGTTATATTATGAATAGAGAAAAGGAAATAGTAAAAACATCCATTATTGGTATTTTAACAAATATATTACTTGTTGGCTTTAAAGCATTTATTGGAATTTTGGCTATGTCTATATCAATTATTATGGACGCAGTTAATAACCTAACAGATGCCTTAAGCTCACTTATTACTATTATTGGTACTAAGCTTGCAAATAAAAAGCCAAATAAGGCTCACCCATATGGATATGGAAGAATTGAATATTTAACATCAACATTAATTGCATTTATTATTTTATTTGCTGGTGCGACGGCTATATATGAATCAATAGTATCATTAGTTGAAAATAAAACACCATCATATGATAACTGGGCAATTATAATTGTATCTGTTGCGATAGTAGTTAAAATATTACTTGGTTTATTCTTTAGATATAAAGCAAAGAAGGTATCATCAGATGCCTTAAAATCATCTGGGACAGATGCTTTATTCGATAGTATATTATCATTAGCAACATTAATTGCGATTATTGTATCAATGACAGCTCATGTTTATATTGAAGGATATTTAGGTATAATTATTGGTCTATTCATTTTAAAATCTGGATTTGAAGCTTTAAAAGAATCACTAGCTCAAATTATTGGAAGTAGACTTGAAACTGAAAAGGCTAATGCAATTAAGAATTTAATCCTTGATAATCATAAGGAAGTATTAGGTGTATATGACTTAATCGTAAATAATTATGGACCTGATAAATCAATAGGATCAGCTCATATTGAGGTAAATGATAGTATTACTGCAAAAGAAATACAGCTACTTGAGCGAGAAATACAAACGGAAGTATATATTAATTTTTCTATTATTATGACTGTTGGTATTTACGCATCTAATGATTCTACAGAAATATCAAAAAAGATAAAGGACTATCTACTTGAGATATTAAAAAAATATCCACACATCATTCAGATGCATGGCTTTTATGTAGATGAGGTAAAAAAATTAGTATTATTTGATATCATATTTGATTTTGATGAGGAGAATCAATCAGGAGTTATTTCTGAAATAAATACTACACTTAAAGAAAAGTTTAGTGAATTTACATTTAATATAATAATTGATACAGATTTTTCAGATTAAAAAAAGGGAGATTTTAAATCTCCTTTTTCTTATAATAAATTCCTTGATATAAATTTTCACGTCGTAATTTTTTATCTATTTCATTCATTACAACAAGCTTCTTAATTGTCCATTTTGGTTCAATTAAATCATCAATTTTACCATCAGCGGATAATCTATGAATAATTATATCATCTCTTAAATGACATATTTCATCAACAACTATATCTACATATTGAGATAATGATAGAGGTGATATAAGTCCATTTTTATATTCTTCCTCCATCTTAGTATTTTTTAGAATAAGAAGTGAGTGAAGCTTAATACCTTGAATATCTAGACTATTTACAAAATCAATTGTATTTAAATAGTCTTTTTTTGCCTCACCAGGAAGTCCATTAATTATATGAATTACTACCTCAATATTTTCGCATCTTAATTTTTTAACACAATCAATAACCTCTTGATTAGTTATACATCTATTAATTAATATACCTGTTTTCTCATTTGATGTTTGAAGGCCAAGCTCAACCGTAACTGGAATACTCTTATTTAATTCTCCTAAATATTTAATACATTCATCAGTTATAGCATCAGCTCTTGTTGCGATATCTAATCCTACACATTTATCGCCTGCAGCCTTAATAGCCTCACTATATAATTTTTTTAATTCATCAAGTGGCTTATAGGTAGAAGAATTAGCTTGAAAATATGGAATATAATATATATCTGGCCACTTTTTTTCCATAATAGTTTTAATATCTATAAATTGCTCTAATATTGATTTATCTTTATCTCCAGCAAAATCTCCAGAGCCTAAGCTTGAACAAAATGTACAGCCACCATATCCTTTTTTACCATCTCTATTAGGACAAGTAAAAGAACCATTAAGGTTGATTTTGGCAACCTTATGATTAAATTTAGACTTATAATATTCAGTTAATGTATTATATCTTTTATCTTTTGTAAAATAGTTCATAATTAAATATCTAATTCAAGAAGAACTGGACAGTGATCAGATCCATAAATATCAGATAGTATTTTACTATCCTTTACCTTACCCTTTATATCATCTGATACGATAAAATAGTCAATTCTCCATCCTATATTTTTTTCTCTTGCATGGAAGCGATAGCTCCACCATGAATACTCAACTCTATTTGGATATAAAAATCTATAAGTATCAGTAAAACCTGCACTTAATAAAGTTGAAAATTTATCTCTTTCCTCAAATGAGAAGCCTGGATTATGAGTATTTGATTCAGGATTTTTTAAATCGATTGGATTATGAGCTACATTTAAATCACCAGTATAGATAATTGGCTTATCCTTTTTTAAATTAGAAAGATATGATCTCATATCATCCTCAAATTGCATTCTATAATCTAATCTTTTTAATTCCTCTTGAGCATTTGGTACATAGGCAGTAATAAAATAGAATTTATCAAATTCTAATGTAATTACTCTACCCTCATCATTATATTTTTCTCCATCAATGCCGTAAGTTACATTAATAGGCTTTTCCTTAGAATAGATTAAAGTACCTGAATAGCCTTTTTTCTCTGCGCTATTCATATATCTATTATATCCCTCAATTTCAAGGTCTGCCTGGCCCTCTTGCATCTTTGTTTCTTGTACTGCAAATATATCGGCATCAACACTTTTAAAGAAGTCATCAAAGCCCTTAGTTTTACATGCTCTTATACCATTAACATTCCAGCTTACAAATCTCATATATACCTCACATAAAATCTTAAAAATTCTAATCATATTTTATCATATTTTAAATTGTATTTACATAAGTAAATACTTATTTCATATTTTTATAATTGTTTAGTAAAATTGTAATAATTTGATGTATAATAAAAATATAATATATCGAAAGGAGAACATATGAAAACATTTTTAAAATTTTCAGGAATTTTTGCATTAATCGTAGCAGTAGTAGCATTTATTCTAGTAATGGCTACACCAGCAATTTCTATCCATGTAATCGGAAACACTTATACTAATATCGCAGGTACATCTGTGTTATTTGGTGAATCTGCTTTAGGAATCCAAGTATGGAAACCATCACCATTATCATTAATCGCATGGATTTTATTAATCGTTGCACTATTATTATTAGTATTTGGTGCTTTACTTCCTTTCTTAAAGGTAAAGTCATTAAATAAGTTCGCAGGATTATTAAACATTATCGCTGTTGTTGCTTTAGTTGTTGCAGGTATATTCATTTTCATTACAGTTCCAGCTTTCTACGGAGCACAAGGATCAGATGTAAATGCTAATGCAGCATTAAGTGCTGGTTGGGTAATTGGAGGAATTCTTTCAATCGCAGCTGGTGTTTTAGCGGTAGCTCCCGCATTTGCAGATTTCATTTCTAAAAAGTAATTATTATTAATAACAATAAAAAAGGAGATTAAGAATTCTTAATCTCTTTTTCGTATTTTAATTTGTAATAAATATATTCATTTAATATATCATCAAATTGCTTATATTTATATATTCTATGCATTTCGTAGATTCTCCATTGCTTAATATTTCTAGCCTTTGGATAAGGAAGAAGAAATAATCTTTTAGCAAAGTGTCTTACTACAGTATTTTTTCTTAAATGCTTTTGGTCATTAAATTTTTGATTTATTAACTTAAATTTAGTTGTTGATCTAATTAATGCACTTTGATCTGCAAAAGGAAGATGCTTTTTTCTTATTAAGGCTCTAGCCTTAGTTAAAATGCCAGTTTTCTTACATTCTGCCATATTAAATAGAAGTACACCTGCATTAATATATCTTGGATTTAATAGAAGCTTTCCATAATGATCATTTGCTGCTAAATATTCATATCCTTCTACATCTAAATTATATAATTCCTCGATATCTCTATTAAACATAGTATCACAATCAAGATATAATAATTTATCATTTGGCATTCCAGGGATAATATCAGCTAGTAGTCTTAATAATGTATATGGACTACAATAGCAGCCTTCATTAGGTGAGCCCTTAAATTCCTTATTATAATATTCTGTTACATCAATTTTAGTGACAGAATTTTTTTCATTATATTTCTTAACAATACCATCTAAATATTCAATTTCAGAATCACTAATTGGTGTATATTCCTTCTTTAAGAAAGAAACATCCATTGTATAAACATAAAAATTAAAATAATCCTTAGTTTGTGTTCTTTTTAGTATTGATAATATTCCAGTTAGTACGCCATCAAAAACATAGCTATTACCACTATATAAAACATTTATCATAATTTAATCCTTCTTTATATATTTGATTATTTCTACTGTGTTTAATTTGCTACGCTCTACCATAGCATTATATACTTCATCTCTTAATTTCTTTCTTGCATCCTTTTTAGGCAAATTCATATCTGGATAAAAAGGACCATCTATATATGTTTCAGAAATGATTTTATTCTTTTTCTTATGATATATAGTAGTAGAAGAAAATACAGGCTTATTATATTCAATAGGATATCTAAAAGATGCATCCTTAAAATTTCTAATATATGTTGAATAAGGCCAAATATGTGCCTCAGGGTATATTGCAATTGCATGCTTTTTTTCTATATGGTATTTAATACATTTAGTGAAATTTCTTAAAGCTCCATTTGTATCAGGAAGCGGAATAGCTCCAAGTGATCTTGCAACTAAGCCTATATGAGGAATACTTACATTATTAGCATTAGTAATAATATAGGCATCCTTAAAGCCTGAAATCATAGTTGGCATAACTGCATCAATAATATGATGAGTATGATTACCATATATGAAATAAGAACCTTTAATTTTTTTCATACATTTTTTATTTCTTATTTTATGTCTAAACTTAAAAAACAAATATAAATGTGCAATTGGATTAGCGATTATTCTATACCAAAATATATGAGTTAATTTTCTAAGTGGATTTTTAAAATAATATTTATAATTATCATCAATTACTCTTGGAGTAATATCATCACCAGAAAATTCATCATTTAATTCATCGCTATAATAAACAATTTTTTCCATATAATATACCCTAATAAAAGATAAAAACTAGAATGAACTAGCTTTTATCCTTTAAATATCTTTTATCACATACAAATTCTAATGCTCTTACTTTGGTGATGTTAACAGTATTTGTAAGCTGATTATATTCACCATCAGTATTGAATGAATCAAAACTTGTTTCGATTTTTAAACTATCACATTTTTCATGATGTGACGCTTTATTAAATACGAAGAATAATAGAAGTGCAAAAGCAGTAGTGACTCTTGTACCTCTAAACAATACTAAATCTAAATCTTTATTCTTTTTAATGCTATATCCAGCAATATGATTAGAATTAGTAACAATTACTAATGAGTATTTACCCTCAATAGTTTTATCATTTACAGTAATTTTGACATGCTTATGTCTAAATTTAAATAATTCAACAAGTCCTCTTAAATAATATCCAAAGGGACCAAATAATCTTTTTGATTTTGATTTATAGCTAATTGATGATAAAAATCCAATAGCAAAAGCATATGAAAAATATGAATCATTAGCTTTATAAATATCATGTGTTTTTGTTTCAAATTTAAGAAGTGCTTCAACAGCCTTCTTATATCTTTTTTTAACACCAAGATTATGAATCATGTCATTAACAGTACCAAGTGGAATGATTCCTATTTTAGTTGGGAATCTTGACTCAATTACTCCTGATACGACCTCGTTAACTGTACCATCACCACCACAGGCAACTATTAAATCATATTGAGTATCTAAGCTTTTAATATATTCAGTTATTGCCTTTGGGCCAGTTGATTTATATTCATCAACCTCAAATTTTTTTGAAAGTGCAGTTTTAGCGTAATCTAAAATCTTTTTTCTTTTTTTCTTTCCGCTATTTGGGTTATAGCAAAGTAGACAGTTCATAATTATTTTCCATTTAAGAACGCATCGAATTTTGTAATACTCTTTTTGTCGCCGCACACAACAGCAATTTCATTTTTCATAAGCTTATCAGTACCACGAGGGATATAGAAGTCGCCATTAGGCTTAATAATACCAACGATATTGACACCGAAATTATTACGAATATCTAGTTCAATAAGGTTTTTATCAATAGTTTCACCAACTGTAACCTTAACAAGGGCGAAATTATTAGTAACCTCATAGTAATCTAAGATAGAATCACTTGTTATTTGGTTTGCAAGTGAAATAGCAGAAGCCTCTTCTGGAATAATTACATCATCGGCACCTAATAATTTATAAACTTCCTCATGAGCTTCGGTATCAGCTCTTACGGTAATCTTTTTAACACCTAATTTCTTAAGGTTAATTAATGTTAAAATTGAAGCTTGTAAGCTATTACCGATAGCAACAACAGCGTGGTCAATAGAAGATGCACCAAGCTCAGCTAAAACTGATTCCTTAGAAGCATCAGCTATAACACAGTGAGGAACAAATTTTGAAATTTGAGTAACCATTTCTTCATCGATATCAACTGCTAAAACATCACAGTTCATTTCAACTAATGTTTTTGCAATATTTGATCCGAATCTTCCTAATCCTATAACAATAAAACTCTTTTTCATCCTATAATCACATTCTCCTCTACATATTGAATGCTTTCCTTTGAAGCATTCATCCAGTTTTTATTTACAACACCAATAACTGTTAATGGTCCTAATCTACCAAATAGCATTAAGAAACAGATTATTAATCTATTAGCTGTATTAAGCTGATTAGTTATACCCATTGAAAGTCCAGTCGTTGAGAATCCTGATGTAACCTCAAATAATACTTCATCGATTCTAAATTCAGGTTGAATAATTGATACTAGGAATGTACCTATTATTACAATCATAACGGCAAATGATATTAATACGAATGCCTTGAACAAATTAGAATCAGATATTTTTCTATGGAATGCTCTAGCTTTTTTACCTCTTGCAAAATATATAATTGCAATAATAACAACAGCTAAAGAAGTAGTCTTAACACCACCACCAGTTGAACATGGAGATGCACCAATGAACATAAGTACTAAGCATATTACATAAGCTGCAGGATGATCTTTTAATTGCGACATATTATATGTTGAAAATCCTGCGGTTCTACATGTTACTGATGTGAAGAAGGCTTGAAGGAATGAGAATCCACCAGCTTCCTCATTGAAATTAACAGCCTTAAGTAGGAATCCTCCACCAATTACTAAAACTCCTGTAATAGTTAAAGTAATTTTTGTATGTAAGGATAACTTAGACCATCTTTTATTTCTAAATATATCATCAATGACAACAAATCCTATACCACCAAGTATTATCATCGACATAGTTGTTAAATTTAAAATTAAATCATCTTTAAATGGAATCATAGAGTCTGCACCAAATATATCAAATCCAGCATTGTTAAATGCAGAAGCTGAATGGAATAGTGCAACTCCAAGTGCATCCCAGAAATTATAACCATATGTCAATGTAAGTGGGAAAATATTTATAATTGCACCAATTAATTGAACTGATGCTGAAATTAAAACAATTCTTTTTACTAATGAAATAATTCCCTTAACAGAAGATTGGTTTAGCGATTCCTTTAATAAGAATCTATTACTAACACCAATTTTGGCACCTAAAACTGTGAAGAAGAATACGGCAATTGTGATAAATGATAAACCACCGACCTCCATTAATAGTGCCATAACAATTTTACCGTAAATTGAAAATTGTACTGCGACATTTTGTACAGAAAGACCAGTTACACAAACAGCACTTGTTGCCATAAACAATGAGTCAACAAAGCCGATTGATTCTCCGCTTACTGTAGCCCAAGGTAATATTAATAAAATAGTACCAACAGTTATAACTCCTAAAAATGAAAGAATAATTATCATATATGGGTGTATATTACGTCTACCCTTCATGATATCACCTCTTATTTTTTATTACATAATGAATTATACTATAATTCATACCTTATAACAAGAAAAATTGAATAATAGATAATATTATTATCTATTAAAAAATTAAAAGTTCAAGACTAATCTTGAACTATAATTCCGTGCTTTTTCTTAACGTATCTATCGATTTCTTCAGCGGCAAGTTTTGTTGCAGCTACGGCCTCAACAACTGTTTTTGCTCCAGAAACTACATCGCCAGCAGCATATACACCCTCACGTGTTGTAGCACCAGTTTCATTTGCTGCAATTAAGCCACGCTTATTAGTATCTATTTGCTTACTATTATTAACGATATTTGATAATGGTCCTTGACCTACAGCAATAATAACTGAAGAAGAAGGAATCTTATATGGATGCTCTGAATCATTCTTGTATTCAATAGTTCCATCCTCTTTTTCAATCTTTAATACTGGCTCAACAATAATACCATCTTGCTCTATTTTGATTGTATTTAGATAGTAGTTCATATGAACACCATCTACCTCAGCAAATCTTAATTCCTCTTCAAGTGCTGTAACATCCTCTCTACCTCTAAAGAAGATAATATCAACTTTAGCATTACTCTTACGTAGGATTGTTCTTGCTGCGTCCATCGCAACATTACCAGCACCAATAATTACTACCTTATCGCCTAGGTTATCATATGAATCAGGATTCTTTAGATAATCTATTGCGAAATGTACATTACCAAGTGATTCTCCAGGAATTCTTAATCTATTTGGATTCCATACACCTGTACCAATGAATATTGCATCATATCCATCTCTAAACATATCATCAATTGTAATTGTTGGTCCAATTAATGTATTTGGTCTAAAAAGAATACCAAGCTCATACATTCTTGCAAGTAGCTTATCAAGAAGTGATTTAGGTAATCTAAATTCTGGAATACCATATCTTAATACTCCACCAATTTTATCCTTTGAATCAATTATTGTAACCTTATATCCTTTTTTAGCCATTAATATTGCAAGTGTTAAACCAGCAGGGCCAGCACCAATAATTGCAATCATAAATCCATTTTGTTCAGGCTTTTTTAATTTAGCCTTATCAAGATAGAAAGAACTTATATATTGCTCAACCTCATAAAACTTAATTGGATTTCCTTTTTTATTTAACACGCAATGACCATAACAATTCTTTTCATGTGGACAAATAAGTGAACATAAAGCAGTTAATGGATTGTTTTCAAATAGCATTTCACCTGCTTCATTCATCTTACCATCTAAAAACATTTGCATTATAGCTGGGATTTCAGTTTTAACAGGACAACCTTCCTTACAAAGTGGCTTTTTGCACTTCAAACATCGTTGTGCTTCATCGATTATTTCAGCCATTATTTTTACCTCCTAAAATCGCTATTTTCTTATCAAATATTATAACAAAAATTTACATAATTATAAATATTTTTTTTGATTTATGCTAAAATAAAAATATGAGATTAGAGTTTATATGTGAAAATGATGAAATCAGAATAACAGAAGAATTAAAAAAACATCTTTCTAAAAGAATGTATCGTCACCTAAAGGGATATAATATTGATATTTATATCAATGGTGAGAAAAAAGAAACATTCGAGTTTATAAATAAGGGCGATGTAATAACATTTGATTATGATATCGAAAAGGAAGTTGAATGGCCCTTGTATGAATCAAAAATTGATGTTCTTTTTGAGTGCGAAAATTACTTGATTGTAAATAAGCCATCAGGTCTTTTAACTATACCTACAAAATGTAATCCAAAGTCACTTTATCAAGAGATTTTATTCTATTTGAAATCAAAAAATGATAACTCTAATATTTCTATTTTAAATAGACTAGATAAGGATACATCTGGCTTATTAATGGTTGCTAAAAACCCTTATTTTACAAATCTGATGAGTCCTATCCATAGTAAAATGGAAAGAAGATATCTTGCACTTTGTCATGGTATTTTTGATGAAAAAGTTGGAAGAATTGAAAATAAAATAAGAAGATCAGATGATTCAAATAAAAGAATAATTTCTGATGATGGACAAATTGCAATTACAAATTATAAGGTAATAGAAGAATATGATAATTTATCTTTAGTTGAATTTATTTTAGAAACAGGAAGAACTCATCAAATAAGACTTCATGCAAGTAGTATAAATCATCCAATTTGTGGAGATGATTTATATGGTACATTTGATGAATTTGATAGATTATGCTTACATAGTTATTATATGAAATTTACAGATCCTTTAACTTTAGAGTTAAAAGAGTTTAAAAAGGAGATTGATTTCTTTGGAAGAACTTGAAGAAGAAAAGAAGAAAAAATATAAAAAATATAGAATAACAATCTCTATTATTTTAATGGCTATTTTAATTGGTGGAATTGTTGGATTAACTATATGGTTATATCCATATTTTTCAAGAATTCTAACAGACCAAGAGTATAAAGAAATGGTTGTTGAAAAGGTTAGAAGCTTTGGAAATATAGGAGCTGTTTTTGCCTTAATTGGAGCTCAAATTATTCAAACAGTTTTAGCTATTATTCCAGTTGGTCCAATCGTAATGGTATCAGGTATTTTATTTAATCCTTGGATTGGAGTTTTAATATCACTTATTGGTCAAACAATTGGTTCAATTGTTGTCTATCTATTAGTAAAACTAATAGGTGTTCGATTTGTTGCCTTATTTTTTGATCCGGATAGAATTAGAAAAACTAAGATTTTAGAAAGCGAAACAAGAACTGGTGTTATTATGACGGGATACTTTATGATTCCTGCCTTACCAAAGGATTTAGTATCATTTGCGGCACCATTTACTAATATCAAATTTAGATGGTTTGTTCTAATATCTTTTTTTGCAAGAATACCTCTAACTATAGTATCAGTAATGATGGGTGAAGCACTTATTACTGGAGATTATTTACTTGCGATAATAATTGCAGTCATATCATCTATTTTGGCATTTTTATGCTTCGTGTTTAATTCTAAGATTACAAGTTTCTTAGAGAAGATTTCAAAAAAAGAAAAAATAGTTGAAAATGATATGAAAGATAACGAAAATAAAGTTGAATAAAGTGTTTATATTTGATAAAATATAAATGCTTTTTTTGTGGTTGGTGATAGTATGTTAAAACAAATTTTATTAAAAATTAAAGAATCATTAATATCAGTTTTACCGATATCACTATTGGTTTTAATATTATCATTCACACCACTATTCGATTTAACAGGAAGTCAAAGATTGATTTTTATTTTAGCATCAATCTTTTTAGTTATAGGTATAGCACTATTTAATTTAGGTGCTGATATGGCTATGAGTGTAATAGGAGAGCAGGTAGGTTCTGCCTTAATGAAATCCAAAAAGCTCTGGATTATAGCCTTAGTATTATTCTTTATGGGAATGCTTATTACTGTTGCAGAACCAGATTTAAGTGTTCTTGCAAATCAGGTTTCTAAGTTTTTAAATAACTGGGCACTGATATTCGCAGTAGGTGCTGGTGTAGGAATATTCTTAGTAATTGCTGTTTTAAAGATTATATTTAAAAAGGATTTATCTGCAATGCTAATTTTCTTCTATATGATGCTATTTGCTATAACAGCATTATTACTTGAGCGTGGAGCTAAAAACTTCTTAGCACTTGCATATGATACTGGTGGAGTTACAACAGGACCTATTACAGTACCATTTATAATGGCACTTGGTTTAGGTATAGCTACGACAATTGGTGGTAGAGGAGCTAAGGAAAACTCATTCGGTTTAGTATCATTATGCTCAATTGGACCAATTATTGCAGTATTATTTTTAGGATTCTTTGTTGATTTAGATACATTAAATTCATCTGGTAGTTCATTATTTGATATGACTAAATACTTCATGAGTGAAGATTTTGGTGAGGTCATGGTCCAATATGGATATACAGTTTTAAATACAATTAAGGAAGTCACAATAGCCCTTGGACTTGTTGTTGGATTCTTCCTAATAATTAATTTTATTTTTATTAAGCTTCCAAAAAGAAAAATGATTAAAATTGCAATTGGTATTGGATATACATTCTTAGGATTAGTATTATTCCTATCAGCTGCATCAATTGGATTCTTATCTGTTGGATTTGCTATGGGTAATCAAATGGCAACTAACTATGGACCAGTACCAATAATAATTATTGGATTTGTACTTGGTCTAGTTGTAGTATTAGCCGAGCCTGCAGTACATGTCTTAACACACCAAGTTGAAGAAGTAACAATGGGTGGAGTTAAGAAAAAGACAATGCTTATAGCTTTATGTATAGGTGTTGGTATATCAATTGGACTTTCAATGATTAGAATCTATTTTGATTTCTCAATTTTATATTATTTAATTCCAGGTTATATAATTTCCTTAGGATTATCATTCTTTGTTCCTAAGATTTATACATCAATCGCATTCGACTCTGGTGGTGTAGCATCAGGTCCACTAACATCATCATTTATTTTACCTTTTGCAATAGGTGCTTGTTATTATTTCCACCCTGCAAATTTATTAAATGATGCCTTTGGTATTGTTGCTATGGTTGCTATGACACCGCTTATTACAATTCAAATATTAGGTTTAAATAGTCAAATTAAGCTTAAGGTTAGAAGATCTCATCGTCTTAAGAAGATTAATTCTAGTGATGATGAGCAAATAATCAATTTTATGTAGGAGACTAACTATTAGAAGTCAAGAGTAAAATTAAAGAATTAGTTAAATAAAAAAAGAGGAATTAAAGCGTAGTTCCCCTTACCCCAAAGACTTCTAATAAAAGCCTATGTATTATTTTAAAAGAATTGAATTAAAATCTTGATTAGTTACTTCTAAATGATAAATTATTCTAACAAGTTTACGAACAACATGAGACAAGGCAACTCGATGGTTCTTACCTTCTTGGTGGTGCTTTTTAGAATAATA
>JAEEHU010000019.1 GCA_016280975.1 Acholeplasmatales bacterium
CCTTATAGAGTATATGTGAACATGTAGAAATATATTCATATATAAATTCGTTAAAATATGAGTTTACTTATAGAGTGAATTATTTATTCACTTTTGTTCTTAGATTGTTAAATCATGCATTATTTCTGTTAAATCATATTTATCAGAATGATCAGTAAATTCAAGCTTAATATCATTTGTATCATATCTTGGAATAATATGAACATGATAGTGCATTACAGTTTGACCTGCAACCTCACCACAGTTATTTAGGATATTAAAGCCCTTTGGCTTATAAGCATCATTAATTTTTGATGTTACATTCTTTAATACCTTCATTACTTTAATATATTCGCTATCTTCAATTTCAAGTATATTAGCATAATGCTTTTTAGGTATTACTAAAGTATGACCCTTTGTTGCTTGAGAAATATCAAGTATTGCAATTACATCATTATCCTCATATACCTTTTTAGATGGAATTTCACCATTAACTATCTTACAAAATATACACATATTATCAACACTCCTTTTATTTATTTTAATATTATATTTGCTAATTTTAAAGATAGGAGTTTAAAAACAATTGAAAATTATTTATAAAGATATATAATATTATTAAATCGTTGAAGGGAACGACATTAAATAGAGGTTTTAAGAGAGATTTATGTTGGTGTGATTAAATCAACCGAGTTTAATAGAGAACATCCCCAAGAGGTAGAAGAATTAAGTAGAACTACACGTGTGTTGCGCGTTAAGCAAATTTGAGTGCTATATATTATTATATAGAACTAAGGTGGTACCGCGATTATTCGTCCTTAGAAGATTATATCTTTTAAGGATTTTTTTAATTCTTAAAGGATAAGAAAAGAGGAGATAAAATGAAGAGAGACAAGATTAAAAAGATTTTCGAAGAAAAACAAGAAAAAGAAGTAACAATCTATGGTTGGGTTAGAACAAATAGAGCTCAATCACAATTCGGATTTTTAAACGTAAATGATGGTTCAACTATTACTAACATTCAAGTAGTATACGAGCCAGATAAAATCTCTAATTTTGAAGAAGTATCAAAGTTTAGAGTAGGTATGAGTGTTATGGTTGAAGGTAAGATTGTATTAACACCTGAGGCTAAGCAACCTTTAGAAATGAAGGCTACTAAGATAGTAATGCTTGGTGATTGTCCTGAGGATTATCCAATCCAACCAAAAAGACACACACCAGAATTCTTAAGAGAAAATGCACACTTAAGAGCTCGTACTAATAAGTTTAATGCAGTATTTAGAATAAGAAGTGTCGCAGCTATGGCTATTCACTCTTATTTCCAAAGTGAAGGATATTTATATGTTCACACTCCACTAATCACTTGTGCTGACTGTGAGGGTAGTGATCAAATGTTTAAGGTTTCAACTCTTGATTTAAATAACCTACCTAGAACTGAAGATGGTAAGATTGATTATTCAAAGGATTTATTTGGTAAGCAAGCATTCATTACAGGTTCTGGACAACTTCAAGGTGAAACTTTCGCAATGGCTTTCTCTGATATCTATACATTCGGACCAACATTTAGAACAGAAAACTCAAACACTAAGACTCACGCAAATGAGTTCTGGATGATTGAACCAGAAATGGCATTCTGTGATCTTGAAAGATTAATGGATATCGAAGAAGAAATGCTAAAGTATGTTATTAAGTATGTGCTTGATAGATGCGAAGCTGAAATTGATTTCTGTGATCAATTTATTGAAAAGGGCTTAAAGCAAAAGCTTGTTGATATTATCAATAGTAAGTTTGTAAGAATTTCTCACCATGATGTTGTAGATTTACTACTTAAGAGTGGCAAGAAGTGGGAGTTTACTCCATCTTATTTAGACGATATTGCTAAAGAACATGAAAAGTTCATTACAGAGCATTTCAATGGACCTGTATTTATCACAAACTGGCCAAAGGATATCAAAGCTTGGTATATGAAGGTTAATAGTGATAACAAGACTGTAGCCGCAGTTGATTTAATTGTTCCTATTTCAGGAGAATTAATGGGTGGATCTCAAAGAGAAGAAAACCTTGATGTTTTATTAAACAGAATGAAGGAATTAAATGTAGATCCAGAACCAATTGAATGGTA
>JAEEHU010000120.1 GCA_016280975.1 Acholeplasmatales bacterium
GTATTTAGTGGAGCCTTAGATTATTTAGGTAAAACTAAAAAGGATATGATTAATGAAACTAATGAGGTAGACCAAATATTCTTAAAGACTATTAATAAATCCGAATTAGTTATTAAAAGCGAGGAATATGAATTTGAATATTTAGCCGAGATGGAGAAAAAATATTTAGGCTTTAATATTACATATTCGCCATTTGCACGCTTTAGTAATATTAGAATAAAGAATAATGTATCAAATATTTCTGATTTAAAGGTAAATCAAATAGCTGATGTTTTAGTAATAGTTAAAAGTATTGAAACATATATTACTAAATCAAAGGAAAAGATGCAATCAGGAATAATTGAAGATGAATTTAGTGATATTAAATTTGTAATATTCCCTAAGACCTTAAATACTATACCTAAGATAGAAAAGAACAAGGTATATTTATTAAAGGGATCCTTAAAGGAGGATAAGAATAAGGAGTATCAAAATTCATTTAATATCATTAGTGCAACTAAGCTTAATTAGCTTTGTTGACATAAGAATATAAAGTGCTAAAATATAGGAAGTAACGTTTAAGGAGAAAATATTATATTTTCTCTTTAATTATGCCTGCTTAGCTCAGTTGGTTAGAGCACTTGACTGTTAATCAAGGTGTCGTAGGTTCGAGTCCTACAGCGGGCGCCATTTGATGGCCCGTTGGTGAAACGGTTAACACACATGCCTTTCACGCATGCATTTATGGGTTCGAACCCCGTACGGGTCACCATTTGTAATATGTATCCGAACCGCTTATATCTAATATAAAAGTTTGGATTTACCAATAAAATGGCTTAATTAAGCCATTTTTTGATTTCTATAGGAAATTTTCATGGAATAGTCAATCCATGATTTTTTTATTTTTTACCCTAGAATATAGCAAAAAAATACCCCTTATGATATAATAGGTATACGGAGCGTTCCAAGTAGAACGGTGCGTATACCATACAAAAAAGGAGGTGTAATTTTATGAATAGAATATATACTTTTAATGAATCTAAAAAAATATTTTCTGAGAATCTAAAAGAATTAATGGAAAAGAAAAAGTATACTGTTGAATCATTCTCTAAGAAAACTGGTTTCTCTATAGTTGCAATTAAAAAATGGAGATCAGGAGATAGAATACCTGAACTTGATTCTTTAATAAAATTAGCTAAAGTATTTAAGACTACTGTTCATAAATTATACCTACCTAAATCTTATTATGAAAAAGATATATCACCAGAATTTCTTGATTTCTTATATCAACAAAGAGAAATAGGACAAACTGATTATCATCTATTATTAGAATTAGTAGATTATAATAGATACTTAGTTCAAAAGATGCTATTCTCATTTTTAACACCTGAAGAATTAGATCATTTAGAATCTATTTATAGATATTACATAATTACAGATAAAGGTAAGTCATCTTTAAATCTTAATGATGATATATCATTTGAATCATTCTATACTAAATCAAAAGAATATGTTCTTAATAAATATGGTCCTTCATTACCATATAAGATTACACCACTAGAACAAATACAACTTATAACTGATTTTAATCAATATATAAGAATAAAATATGTAAAGGAGTATGTGACACTATTATGATAAAAGAAATTGCTCCTAAAATGATAAATAATGAAAATCTATGGAATTATATCGATAAGAATCTGAAACTTCAAAATATCGACGAAAAATACCTTCTACAGTTATTTAACATTACACCTAAGGCATTATTGAATTGGAAAAAAGGTGATGCCAATATATCTCAGGATAAATTAGTAATATTATGTAACCTGTTTGGTGTGACAATAGATGAAATGTTAGAAGAAATTTCTAAATGTGATTCTAGTAAAGAAATAAAAGTTTCAAATCAAGAAAATAATAAAAAGAATATATATGATTGTAATATACAACTAAGAGATAAGCTTAATTCATTAGAAAGAAAACCTCTTCACATCGAAACAGCATGTTATTTCAAGGAACAAGCATATCAATTTGATTTTCTATCTTTTGAAAATGATTGGAAATCTTATTACTATGAATTTGGAATGTTATTTAATCTAATTGATGTATATAAAGAATTTGTTAAAAAGAATACATCTGAATATAAAGATGAAATGACTAATTCAATTTATGATGTCAAGTTTGATAAATATATAAAGTGTGACCGTAGTAAATTAATCACTGATTACTTTGGCAATGCACAAACGTTTGTTACAACATTAAGATGTATGACTGTTGCTCATCCTATTAACAGTTCAACTATTGATGATCAGACTGTCTATTATTCTTTAAATCAAATATGGGTTGGCGAAGACTGTGTAGCAACATCTTTTTTGCGTGATGCATTA
>JAEEHU010000121.1 GCA_016280975.1 Acholeplasmatales bacterium
GTAATTAATGGTATCGCAATGGGTGGAATACTATCATCATTTGAAACAATGATTGAGACAAACTTCCTATTCTTTATTGAAAACTATTTAACAGTAATTATATCAGTAGGATTAATAGTAGTAGCATTTATCCTAATATGCTTATTAGGCTTTATATCTAATAAAATTGATGATGAAAGTATGAAACTATCAAATGAGGTAACCCCTGATGGAAGCCAAGGAAATAGTTGATAGATATAAAAAAGGGTCTATGAGAACTGCACTTATATTTATGATTGCAGTTATTATATTAGGACTTGCCTTTCTAGCTGGTGGAATAGTACTAATAATTTACTCACAGGATGTAATAATAATAGTTTTATCATCTATTATGTTTTTAGCTTCAATATTAAATATTACTCTTGCAATTAGATATTATTTTTTCACTAAAAAAAGACTTAAAAATATATCAGATAGAGAAGCAATTGATAGATATAATAGAATACATGGAACAAAAATTCATTAAAGTGATAGCTTTTGCTATCCTTTTTATTTTTATTTAAATATTTTGTTGACTAAAAAAATAAAATGAATATAATAATTTGTTGAATGTCAAACAAATAGGAGCTATTATGGAAAAACGAATTGGTTATAAAATTAATCACTTAAGCTATAAGCTTAAAAGAGAAGTTAATAAATTACCTGCAATAGTAAAGCTTGAAAATATATCAGGAACAAATAGCTTTTACATTTGTTATATTTATAAAGCAGAAGGTCCAGTATATCAAAAGGATATCGAAAATAATTTTGGTATAACAAGATCTACTGCATCAAAGGTTTTATCTTTGATGGAAGAAAAAGAATTATTAGTTAGAACATCTTGTAGTGCTGATCAAAGACTTAAGAGATTAGAATTAACTGAAAAAGGAAAAAGTCTTGCTCACGACGTAGAGGTTGAAATTAATGAATTCGAAAAAAAATTATCTAGTATTTTAGGAGATAAAGAAGAAGAATTTGAAAATATCCTTGATACTCTACTAGATTCTTTAGGAGGTTGTAAAAAATGTTAAAAACAATATTAAAGAGCTTAAGAGAATATAAAAAGCCAACATTACTTGCTCCAATTTTTATCATAATTGAAGTTACATGTGAAGCTGCAATTCCATTCTTAGCTAATTTATTAATTAATGAAATGCAAAATAATGGAGATAAGATTAAAGCTGGTGATTCACTATCATTTATCATTCTATGTGTATCTTTAGTTTTAACAGCAATGCTTTCTCTTTTAGCAGGCTTTATGGCAGCTAAGATGAGTGCGAAGGCTGCAGCTGGTCTTGCTAAGAATTTAAGACATGACTTATTCTATAAGATTCAAGATTTCTCATTTGAAAATATTGATAAGTTTAGTGCATCAAGCTTAGTTACAAGAATGACTACAGATGTATCTAATATCCAAATGAGCTATGGTATGACAATTAGAGGTCTTGTAAGAAGCCCAATGCTTGTTATTTTCTCAACTATTATGTGCTTTGTAATTAATCCTCAACTTGGTTTAGTATTCGTAATATTAATTCCAGTTGTTGCATTCCTATTCTGGTTAATTGGTCATTTTGCTATGCCATTATTTAGTAAAATATTTTCTAAGTATGATGCATTAAATGAATCAGTTCAAGAGAATATCAATGGTATCAGAGTAGTTAAGAACTATGTAAGAGAAGAATTTGAAAAAGAAAAATTCAAAAAATCAGCTCATGAATTAAGAGTTGGCTTTACTAAAGCTGAATTAATAGTTACTATGATGAACCCAATATTACAATTTGCATTAAATGTTGCCGTATTCGTTGCTGCTATATTAGGTGCATATATTATTACATCAACTGGTGGAGCAGCTATGGAAATTGGTGGTCTTCAAGCAGTTATTCAATATGGTGTTCAAATATTAATGTCATTAATGTTCTTATCATTCATTTTAGTTATGATTTCTATGAGTGTTGCATCAGCTAAAAGAATTGCAGAGGTTTTAAATGAAGAACCAACAATTAAGAATCCTGAAAATCCAGTTATGGAAGTTAAAAATGGTGATATTGAATTCAATAATGTTTCATTTAAGTATTCAAAGGATGCTGAATTATTAGCCTTAAATAATATCAATTTAAAGATTAAATCCGGTCAAACAGTTGGTATTATTGGTTCAACAGGTTCAGCTAAATCAACATTAGTTAACCTAATCTCTAGATTATATGATGTAACTGAGGGTGAGGTTAAGGTTGGAGATATTAATGTTAAGGATTATGATCTAGAAACATTAAGAAATAATGTATCTGTTGTACTTCAAAAGAATGTATTATTCTCAGGTACAATTGAATCTAACCTAAGATGGGGAAATAAGAATGCTACATTAGAAGAAATAAAAGAAGCTTCTAAGATAGCATGTGCTGATGAATTCGTTGATAGATTCCCTGATGGCTATAGTACAAAGATCGAGCAAGGTGGTACAAACGTATCTGGTGGTCAAAAGCAAAGATTATGTATAGCTCGTGCATTATTAAAATCACCTAAAATACTAATATTAGATGACTCAACATCAGCAGTAGATACAAAAACTGATGCTGTAATTAGACAAGGCTTTAAAAATAGCTTACCTAATACAACAAAGATTATAATCGCTCAAAGATTATCATCTGTTGAGGAATCAGATATGATTATTGTTATGGATAATGGAACAATCAATGGTATTGGAACTCATGATGAGTTATTAAAGAATAATGCAATTTATCAGGATATTTATCAAATCCAAAACCAAATATCTAGTAAAGGAGTTGAAGCATAATGGCAGCACCAAGACGTGGAATTCAAAAGAAATTTGACAAAAATGCTTTAAAGACTTTACCAATCCTACTTAAATATTTATTCAAATATTATAAGTGGAGAATGATCTTAGTATTTTTCTTATTAACACTAGTTACAGTTTCAACTGTAGCAGCAGGTATATTCCTACCTATTATTATTGATACTATCACATATACTGAGCCAGGATCTAAGGCTGTATTAATTCATACATGGCCAGAAATTAAAGACCAAGTTATTATGCTTGGTACAATCTTAGCTTCAATTTATTTAACTGGTATTTTATCTTCAATTGGCTATAGTGTTACTATGGCATTTGTAGGACAAGGTTTCCTTGAAAGATTAAGAATAGATCTATTTAACAAGATGGAATCTCTTCCTATTTCATATTTTGATAGAACACCTCATGGTGATATCATGTCAAGATATACAAATGACGTAGATGCTATTAGACAATTTGTTACTCAAACATTACTTCAAGCATATCAAGCATTCTTAACAATAATATTCGTTGTTTCAATGATGATATTCTATAGTGTATGGCTTGCATTAATTGCTTTCCTAGGAGTATTTGTAGCACTTGTTATTATTAAGCATGTTGGTGGTAATTCAGCTAAGTACTTCATGAAACAACAAGTTTCAACCGGTAAGGTTGAAGGCTACATTGAAGAAATGATGAATGGTCAAAAGGTTGTTAAGGTATTTAACCATGAAGAAGAATCAAAGGCAGCCTTTGATATTATTAATGAAGAATTAAATAATGATGCGTATAAGGCAAACTATTATGGAAATATATTAATGCCAATCTTAAATAACTTTGGTAACCTACTATATATCCTAATTGCAATTGTTGGTATCATTTTCTATTTCTTTGATATTTGGAACCTATCATTAGGTAGATTATTTACAGATATTTATTCAATAGTTAATATCGGTGTTGTTGTTGCATTCTTAGGAATGACAAAGCAATTCACTCAAACTATTGCAAACGTATCTCAACAAATGTCTATGATTGCAATGGCTATGGCTGGTGCGAATAGATTATTTGATTTAATGAATCAAGAATCAGAGGTTGATAACGGTTATGTTACTTTAGTTAGATGTAATATTGATGAAAATGGTAATATTACTGAAACTAATGAAAGAACACATAAGTGGGCATGGAAATATGTTCATAAATCAACTGGTGAGCTTGAATATAGAGAATTAAAGGGTGATATTTTACTTGATAATGTAGATTTCGGTTATTTTGAAGATAAATTAGTTCTTCATAATATTGAAATTTATGCCCATCCAGGTCAACAAATAGCTCTTGTTGGAGCAACTGGTGCAGGTAAAACTACAATCACAAATCTAATCAATAGATTCTATGATATTGCAGATGGTAAGGTTAGATATGATGGAATCAACATCAATAAGATCAAAAAGGATGACTTAAGAAGATCTTTAGGTATAGTTTTACAAGAAACATCATTATTTACTGGAACTGTTATGGAAAATATCAGATATGGTAGATTAGACGCAACTGATGAAGAAGTATATGAGGCAGCAAAGATTGCTAATGCATATGACTTCATTACTCGTCTTCCTAATGGATTTAACACTATGCTTACACATAATGGTTCAAATCTATCTCAAGGTCAACGTCAATTAATAGCTATAGCTCGTGCAGCTTGTGCAGATGCTCCAGTTATGATTCTAGATGAAGCTACATCTTCAATCGATACAAGAACAGAAGCATTAGTTCAAAGAGGTATGGATAAGCTAATGGAAGGAAGAACTACATTTGTAATCGCTCATAGATTATCAACTGTTAGAAATTCTGATTGTATTATGGTATTAGATCAAGGTAGAATCATTGAACGTGGAACACATGAGGATTTAATTGCTAAAAAGGGAACATACTATCAACTATATACAGGAGCATTCGAACTTGAATAATTTAGATTATTTAAACAAATATAAGCTATTTATCGTTGATTATGATGGAACAGTATTAGATTCAATGAGAATGTGGAACACAATGCTTTCTGAATTCTTAAAATCAGAGAATATCAAATTCGATGTTGATATTGATAAATTAGCTAAAGAACAAACAAATAAAGAATCAGTAGAATATATTCACGAAAATTACTTTAGTAATATTACAAAATCAGAGCTTGAAAATAAGATGTATGATTTTGTACGTATTAGATATATTAAGCAAATCCTAAAGACTAACGCAGAAGTGATGCTTAGTGAAATGAAGAAGTATGGTAAGGTTGTTTTATTCTCAGCTACAGCCAAGGAATTACTAGAGGATTCATTTAAAACTAATAACATCAATAGATTTTTTGATGAAGTATATTCAGCTGGTGATTTAAACACAACTAAATCTGGTGGCTTAGGCTACGAGGTTGTCTTAAAGTTAGAAGGATTTAAGAAAGAGGATACTTTAGTTGTTGAGGATGTAAATCACGCAATTAAGGGTGCGAGAAGCTTAAATTTCGATACTCTAGCTATATATGATGGACAAAAAAGCTGGAATGAAATAAAAGAAATATCAACTTACAGCTTAAATCTTTTAGATTTAATATAAATACTTTACTTTAAAATAAATTGATAGTATAATATCTATCGGATTTTATAAAAGCTGATACCGGCTTGAATTTATGATAGGGTTTAGAGAGCTGTAGTTATGGTGAAATACAGTCAAATATCAATTTTCGGATCACCGGAGGAGCTAAGTGAGTGAACTTAAGTAACTCGTTTCGTAGACTCGCGTTAAGAGTAAATGAGTGCTATATCTATTTGGTATAGAACTAAGGTGGTACCGCGGATTATTTCGTCCTTAGAAGATTAATATCTTTTAAGGACTTTTTTTATTGGAGGGATTTAGATGAAAGATTACAAGGATACCCTATTTATGGGTAAAACAACTTTTGAAATGCGTGGTAACTTATTTAATAAGGAACCAGAAATTCAAAAGAAATGGAAGGATATGGACCTTTATAACAAGGTTATTAGAAAGAATGAAGGAAAAAGAGAATATACACTTCATGATGGTCCACCATACGCAAATGGTGATATCCACTTAGGACATGCATTAAACAAAATATTAAAGGATTTTGTTGTTAGATATAAGAATATGAATGGCTTTAAGAGCCAATATATTCCAGGATGGGATACACATGGTCTTCCTATCGAAAATGCACTACAAAAGAGTGGTGTATCAAGAAAGGATAAGCCAATCGCTGAATTCAGAAAGCTATGTATGGAATATGCATATAAGCAAGTTGAACGTCAAAAGAAGGGATTTGAAAGACTAGGAGTACTAGGTGATTTTGATAATCCATATATCACATTAACTCCAGATTTTGAGGCTGACCAAATTAGAGTATTTGCTAAAATGGCAGAACGTGGCTTAATTTATAAGGGATTAAAGCCAGTTTATTGGTCACCATCTTCTGAATCAGCTTTAGCCGAAGCTGAAATTGAATATAAGGATATTACATCTAAGGCTATTTACTTCCTATTCCCACTTACAGATGGTAAAGGATTAGTTGAAGATGCAAAGATCATGGTTTGGACAACTACTCCATGGACACTTCCTTGTAACCTAGCTGTTGCTGCTGGTCCAGTAGTTGAATATGTAGTATTTGAATCTAATAAGGGCAAATTAATTTGTGCTAAGGAATTACAAAGCCAATTAGTTTCTAAGCTAGGCTTAACTGATGTTAAGGATTTAGGATATATTAAGGGTGCTGATTTATTAAATTTCCATTATAAGCACCCTCTATATGATAGAATTTCACCAGTTATCAACGCAGATTATGTAACAACAACTGATGGTACTGGTTTCGTACATATCGCACCAGGTTATGGTGAAGAGGACTATATTGCTGGTAAGGAATATGGTCTTGAGATTATGGTTGCTGTTGACTCTAAGGGTTATCAAACAGAAGCATCTGGTAAATATGCTGGATTATTCTATGATGAATCTGAAGATGTTATTATTGAGGATTTAAAGAATGCCGGAAGCTTACTATTATTAGATCCTATCACTCACTCTTATCCTCATGACTGGAGAACTAAAAAGCCAGTTATCTTTAGAGCAACTCCACAATGGTTTGCATCTATTGACCCAATTAAGGATGAAATCCTAGATGCTATTAAGAATGTAAACTGGAACCCTAAATGGGGTGATGTAAGAATTTCAAATATGATTAAGGATAGACATGACTGGTGTATTTCTCGTCAAAGAGCTTGGGGTGTACCTATTCCAGTATTCTATGCTGAAGATGGAACTGAAATCTTAGATCAAAAGGTTTTAGCTCATATTGCATCATTATTTGAAAAGTATGGTTCAAATGTATGGTTTGAACGTGAAGCTAAGGATTTACTTCCTGAAGGATATACAAACGAGCATTCTCCAAATGGCAAGTTCACTAAGGAAAATGACATTATGGACGTATGGTTTGACTCTGGTTCAAGCTATAAGCTATTACAAAGAAGAGGTATTTCATACCCTGCTGACTTATATTTAGAGGGTTCTGACCAATATAGAGGTTGGTTCAACTCATCAATTATTACAGCTGTTGCAACTACAGGTACAGCTCCTTATAAGACTGTAGTATCTCATGGATTCACACTTGATGGTCAAGGTAGAAAGATGAGTAAGTCTTTAGGTAATACTGTAGACCCAATTAAGGTATGTAACGAATCAGGTGCTGATATTCTTCGTTTATGGGTTGCATCTGTTGAATATAGAGCAGATATGCCACTTTCAAAGGATATCTTAAAGCAAGTATCTGAATCATATAGAAAGATTAGAAATACATTAAGATTCTTATTATCTAATACATCTGATTTCAATCCTAGCGATTCACTTCCATATGAAAAGCTAGAAGAGGTTGATAAGTATATGTATATTAAGCTTCAAAGATTCATCGCTGAAATCAAAAAGGATTATGATAACTTCGATTTCGGTGAGGTATATAGAAGTGTAAATGCTTATATAACAAATACTTTATCTCAATTCTATTTAGACTTCACAAAGGATATTTTATATATTGAAGATCCTAAATCTAATAAGAGATTATCAACTCAAACTGTATTCTATCAAATTTTAGAATCATTAATTAAATTACTTGCTCCAATCCTACCTCATACAATGAGTGAAGCATATGATACACTTCCATATAAGACTGCAGAAGACGTATATTTAACTGATATGCCAGAAGCTAATTCAAATTTAGATGCTAATTTAGAAGCTAAATTTGATAAGTTTATGGAATATAGAGATGTTGTATTAAAGCGTCTTGAGGAAGCAAGAGCTGAAAAGGTTATTGGTAAGAGCTTTAATGCTAAATTAACTATTACATTAGATAAGGCATCTCATGAAGTATTTGACTCAATTAAGGATGATGCTAAGCAATTATTAATTGTTTCACAATTAGAATTCGTTGACGGAGATAAATTCGACGTTAAGGTAGAACAAGCTTTAGGACATGTATGCTCTCGTTGCTGGATGATAGTTCCATTCATCAATGAAGATGAATTATGTCCAAGATGTAATAGTATTGTAAATAAGAAGTAGTTTTTGACAATTTAGCAAATAAATGTTAAAATCGATATAAGGTGGTGATGACGATGAATTTCCAATTATTCTTTCTAAAAGAAGGATCTAGATATTATGAAAAAGCAGATTTAATAACATTATTATCTTCAAATTCTAATATCACTTCACCTGATTTAAAGGATTCTTTTGGTAAAAGAGTATATAGATATCATCATACCGTATTAGATTTCTCTGCAGATTTCATTATGACTGAAAAGTCTGTAGTACCACATCTTGAAAGATTAGACCCTAAATATTATGACGTAGATTTCTATTTAGAGTTCGATGTATTACTTTCAAGCTATGGTGTTGAAATATTACTTGATATAGTTCAAGAAATATGCCAACAATTTGATTTCAAGGTATATTGTGAATCATTCCAATATGATGTAAGAAACTTCAAAAGAACTGAAGTTATGAAGAACTTCAACTATTGGAAAAGAGCATATGCTGATAAGCATCCTGAAGAAATTGCTAAATATAATAAACTTGATTCACAAACTATTTCTTATGTATATGGTTATTTACAAAAGAAAAAGCGTTTTGAATTAACATATGATCCAACTAAGATTCAAGTATCAGATTATATTTTCTTAGCAGCAGAAAAATCAAGAAGTGCATTCGTTGCTATTAGATGGAATGGTGAAAGACAATTTATTTTACCTCCAGTAGTTGATATATTGATTTTAGATGATTCAAAGGTAAAAAGATTTATCCCAATGAGTGAAGTAATGATGAAGGCTGAAAAATTCTTCACACCAATTGAGACTAACGTATCAAAGCTTGATACAAAATATGTAAATAAATTACATAAGATTTTAACTAAAGAACGTTTTGCACCTCTTAATACTGAACTAAAAAATATTACTATAGATAAAATTTTAGATATATAAGAGGTAAAAATATATGGATAAGGCAAAATATATAGATCATACTAACCTTAAAGCATTTGCAACTACAAAGGATATTATTAAACTATGTAGTGAGGCTAATTATTATCATTTTAAATCAGTTTGCGTTAATCCAGCTAATGTGTCACTAGCTCATGATTTACTAAGAGGTAGTGACGTTTTAGTTTGTACCGTAATTGGTTTCCCACTAGGCGCAAATACATCTGATGTAAAGGCCTATGAGACAACAAGAGCCATAGCTGATGGTGCTGATGAAATAGATATGGTTATTAATATCGGTAAGGCTAAAGAAGGCGACTGGGATTACGTTAGAGATGATATTAAGGCAGTTGTTGATGCTGCAAATGGTTGTTTAGTTAAAGTTATAATAGAAACATGCTATTTAGATGAAAATGAGATTGTAAATGCATGTAAATGTGCTATGGATGCTAAGGCTGATTTTGTAAAAACATCTACAGGCTTTGGTACAGATGGCGCAAAAGCATCTAATGTTAAGCTAATGAAGGAAACAGTAGATGGTAAATTAAAAGTAAAAGCTTCTGGTGGAATTAAAAATAAAGTGCAGTTTGATGAAATGATTTCTGCTGGTGCCGATAGAATCGGTTGTTCCTCTGGAGTAGAAATTATGGAGGATAAGTAATATGAGTATACCTACACCACATATAGATTGTGACGATAAAAGTAAAATAGCAAAAGTAGTATTAATGCCAGGAGATCCACTTCGTGCAAAGATGATTGCTGATACATATCTAACTGATGTTATCCAAATTAATGGAATTAGAAATATGCTTGGATATACAGGTAAGTATAAGAACAAAAGAATTACAGTAATGGGTTCTGGAATGGGAATGCCTTCAATTGGTATTTATTCATTCGAGCTATTTAAATTCTACGATGTAGAAACTATTGTAAGAATTGGTTCAGCAGGTAGCTATACACCTGAATTAAAATTAAAGGATGTAATATTAGTTGAATCAGCATATTCAGATTCAAATTATGCTAAGGTCGCAACAGGTATTTCATCTAAAATATTAAAGCCATCTAAGGCTATTAATAATAAGCTTAAAAAATCAGCTGAAAAGTTAAATATCACATTAAAGGAAGAAAGAATCTATTCATCTGATATTTTCTATTCAGTAAACCCTGATAGATGGAAGAAAATTAAACAAGATAAGGGATGTATGTGCGTTGAAATGGAAACATTTGCCCTATTTGCAAATGCTAAAGCATTCGGAAGAAAGGCAGCTTCACTTTTAACAATATCTGATTCGCTTCTTAATACAGATATGCTTACACCACTTGAAAGACAAAAATCAATGACAGACATGATTTTAGTTGCCTTAGAATTAGCTAAAAACTAATAAAAAGGCCCTAATTTAATCATTTTTCTAAAAAATATAGATATTTATATGGTTTAGAGAATAAAATGCCTAATAGTGTATTAAATATTAAGAATTAAGAATTAAAAAGTTCAGTTTTTGAACTTTTTATTTTTTCCCTTCTTTATGTATCATATTGAAAAAAAGAAGGAGGTTAAAGTAAGACATGTACAACTATTTTATGCTTATTGGTACTGTTACATCTGATGTTCAAGCTAAGATTGTCAATGAAACTAAAAAGGTTGTTAATCTAGAGCTTGCAGTAGCGCGTGAATTTAAAAATTCTAAGGGTGAAATCATAATAGATAAGATTAGAATCGATTTATGGGAATCTGGCGCTGAGCTTGCTGAAAGAGTTCTTAAAAAGGGCTCTAAGGTTGGAATAAAGGGTAGAATAGCACCGAAATGGATAAAATTAGAATCTGGCGCATATGCTAGCTCAAATGATTTAGTTGGAGAAAGATTAATTCAAATTACACCTGATGGAGAATTAAAGGAATATGAATCATTTGATGAAGTTAATTTAGATAATAAGGAAGAGGAATAATATCTAAATAATCATATTAAGTCTCATGCAAAAATACTTAATATAAAAAGGGCTAAAAGCCCTTTATTTTTTTATTTTATTTAATATGGTATAATAATAAAAGATTGGAGGTAAGTATTTATGAGAATTAAAAAGTTATTTATAGTATCTATTCTATTTTTAA
>JAEEHU010000122.1 GCA_016280975.1 Acholeplasmatales bacterium
CGCTAAATATCGTTTAGTTGCTGCTTCTACTAACGTTAAGAGCGCTGATGCTAAATTAGTAACAATTAAATTAGCTACTACTAACGCTAAAACTAGATTCAAGAATGGTGAAGATTTCTCAGCTGATGGTCTAGTTGTAATGGCAACATATTCTGATAACGTTCAATTAGTTTTATCTCCAGAGGAATATGATGTCCTATCTGACACATATAACAAGACTACTTCTGGTGATTATACAATCACTGTAAAAGCAAAAGAAAAGAATGCTTCTGGAGCTGATGTTTCTGCTCCATATAATGTTAAATTAACTACACAAACAGGAATTAAAGTAAATTCTGAATTTACAAAATTAGTTTATGCTAAGGGCGAAGATCTTAATTTAAAGAACTTATTAGTATACTCTGTTTGGGATGATGGTATTGATGAAAAATTAGTTTATGATGATAAAAATAATGTTCATGAATATACAATAACTTCTACTGAATATGATAAAACTACTGCTGGTGGATACACAATATCAGTTGCAATGGATGGATTCGATGCTAAGACTGTTAAAGTAAGCGTTGTTGATTCTAAACCAACTATTGTTGACAATAAAGTTTATATCAATGTTAATTCTGCTGCAAATATTGCTGTACAAGGAACTAAGGTTAATGGTGTTGAAACATTCACTACTATCACTAACGCAATAGACTATCTATCATCTATTAATTTAGCTGATAATGTTGATAAGGTTGTTTATATCGCTGACGGTACATATACTGAAAAGATTACAATTCCTGCAACATTAAAGAATGTTAAATTCATTGGTGAATCAAGAGAAAATACAATTATTGCTTACGATGCAGTTGAAGGAACACTTAACCCATTAACTGAATCAGTATATAAGATGGATTGTGCTACTTTACATGTAAATTCAACAGGCTTCGGTCTTGAGAACATTACAGTTAAGAACACATTTGATTATATCAATGATGCATCTAAATATGGAGATCCTCAAGGATTTGCATTAACAATTGCTGCAGATGGTGCAGTATTAAATAACGTTTACCTATATGGTAACCAAGATACATTATTCTTCAAGGCTGGACGTGTTTACATCAAAAATTCTAGAATCGATGGTAACGTTGACTTCATCTTCGGTGAAAATAATGGTTTAGCATTCTTCGATAACTGCGTTATCCATGCAGTATATAGAGGAAATACAAATAACACAGGTTATGTTACAGCTATGAAGGGTGATACTGGTTCTACTAAGCCAGCTTATGGTTATATCTTCAATGGATGTACATTCGAAGCAGATTCAAATGTAAATGATGGTTCAATGTCTCTAGGTAGACCTTGGGGCGGTGGAGCTACAGTTGCTATGATTAACTGTTCATTCACTAAAGCATATTCTACATTAGGATATACTTCTGATGATAAGACTAAGTCTCGTTGGTTCTCAATGAGTGGTAACTCTCCAGTCAATGCTGACTTCTGTGAATATGGTTCAACTGGTGAAGGTGCAATAACAACTGCTGTTGATGGCGGAAAAGTTCTTACAGCTGAACAAGCTGCAAATTATACTGCTGCTAACTTATTCGCTGCTACAAACGGTGGTGTAACATGGGATGCTGCATTTGATTATGCTGGCGCATTAACTGCTCTTCAAGGAATGGCTACAACTGTTTCTGGTGAAGCAATCGCAGTAAATAGTAGTATTCAAAATGATGCAATTGAAGTATTCGCTACTGGTACATATGATTTAACTCCATATGTAACTCCATGGAATGCAAGCAACAAGGAAATAACTGCTGTTGTTAATGATCCAACTGTTGCATCTTATGCTAATGGTGTTGTAACTGGTATTGCTGAAGGTCAATCAACTACAATTACATTAACATGTGGTTCATTAACTAAGGTTATAACAGTAACTGTTGCAACTGGTACATTCTATCAAGTAGATTTCGTAACTGATGGTTCTGCAGTAGCTTCTCAATCAGTTCTTGAAGGTCAAGCAATTGCTCCTGTAACAACTACATTAGATGGTTGCAAGTTCGTAGGTTGGTATACTGATGAAAGTTACACAACTCCATTTGATACAACAACTTCTATAACAACTGCTAAAACTTTATATGCTAAGTTCGTTGTTCAATCATTATTTGACCCAGTTGATGACGCAAGTGAAAATTGGGCTGCTTATGATCAAAATGGTAATAAATTAAAAGATGGTACTGCTTCTGAAGGCTCTGCTAAGACTTATTGGTTATTACAAGCCGATGGTGGAGATAACAAGGCTGCTACAATTTCTTCTACAACTACAGGTGCTGTTTCTACATACAAGCTAGAAACTTCAAATAAGCAATACTTACAAGGTGATGTATTAGGTTATACTAAGTCAGTTAACTTAATACTTAATGCAGGTACTACTTCTACAAGTAACGCTGTTGAAGTAACAGTAAAAGCATATGATGCTGCTGGTAATGTATTAGATACTAAGACTGGTAACACTACTGCAAAGTGCACAACTAAGTTCACATTCACATTAACTTCTACTACAGCTAATATCGCATATGTAAGAGTTACAAGTACAACTGCATCTAGAAATATCGGTGTTACTTATGCTGAATTAACATATGAAAGAAATGCTGATGAAAGATCAAATACAAATATTACATTCGGTACAGAAGGTACTTATACTACTCCAAATGCTGCTATCGATGTAAGCGGTGCTACAATTAGTGACCTAAAGGCTGATGGTGGTGCAAAAGTAAATGGTACAGTTACAGTTGATGTAAAAGCAGGTGGTGTTGTATATGTCGCTTCATATCAATACTATGCTAACTTCGATTTCGTAGTTGGAAGCAATGCCCCTGTACATTTCGAAAAACAATCTGGTTATATCCAAGTAACTGAAGATACAACTGTTACAATTCAATCAACTGGTTACTTAAGTGGTATCTATGTATTATATCAAACAGCTAACGCTGGTTGGACATTAGGTTCAAATAATGTTGATAATGATATGAAGGTAACACTACAAAAGAAATCATTAGTATATAATGGATTAGTATCAGATGCAACTTGGTCTGATGGTTCATCTACAACTAAGATTGACTATACAAATAATGGTTCATATTCACAAAATAATACTCATTCATTTGTATTATTCGTTGCACCAGCTAACTCAACTGTTACAGTAGTAACATATGATGCTAACTTCAAGATTAATGGTGTTGCCGTTACTGGTACTGGTAGCGATATTTCAACACCTGTTAAGGTTGGAGCTCCTCAATTAATTGTAATTGAAGCAACTGGTAATTCATATATTAAGTCAATCACAATTGCTTAATAGCTATTAAATAAAAAATTAGAACTCATCTTATGATGGGTTCTTTTTTTACGCCTTATAAAAAAGAAAAATGGAATCTTTTAGATTCCATCATTCAGTCACATGCTCAAGTGCTGTTTCAACTACTATCTTAATATGCTCATCGGCCAAGCTATAATATACTTCTTTTCCTTCTTTTTTATTAGTAATTAATCTTGCTTGTCTTAATAAAGCTAATTGATGTGATACTGCACTTTTTGTCATATCTAGTGCGCTTGCTATATCATTTACGCACATTGTATTGTTATCAATTAATAACATTATTTTAAGTCTCGTAGGATCACCTAATATTTTAAAGAAATCACAAACATCAGGTAATGCTTTTTTATATTTATTTAACATTTCATTTCCCATAACTGTCCCTCTTTTACAAAAGTTGAATATCAATTCAACTGTGTATATATTTTATATCTAAAATATAAAATATTCAAGGTGATAAGATAGTTAATTTCTATTTTTTGATTCTATTATAAATGATACTCCAACTGGACTTTCGTTCTGAACTCTTAAATCCATACCGAAGAAATCAACAGTTTTCATTACAATTGACATACCTAAGCCAAATTGACCATTACTTCCCTTTTCATATGGCTTAAAGATACTATTAGAGAACTTCTCATCTATTGGTTCTCCATCATTATATATTCTTAATCGTCCTTGTCTTAATACTATCTTTATTTCTGATTTTGCAAATCGAATTGCATTATCAAGTATATTACTTACAACAATGCTCCAATTCTCTCTATATCCTTTAAATGTTACGCCTTCTTCAACATCAAGCTTAATAATTTCTGATTGATGCTTATATGTTACGTATACTTCATTAATAACCTCACTCATATCGACATCTTCTAACTCTTTTGAGTGATCTAAATACTCAAGCGAATTGTATTGAAGTAACTTAACTACCTTGTTTTTTAACAAATCAGCTTGTTCAATTATTAGCTTTAATGCCTCAGTTGATTCAACACCATCCTCTATTGCCTCAGCGTAAGATTTAATAACTGCGATAGGTGTTTTAAAATCATGACTTAGATTTTGTAACATTTCTTGCTTAGTGAACTCAATTTGACTAATTTCCTTTCTCATTGTCTCAACAGATCTTGATAATTGACCTATTTCGTCAGTCGAATCATCAATATATACCTTTTCATACTTGTTCTTAGGAAGTGATAAGATATGATTCTGTAAATTTGAGATTCGTTTTGTGAAATGCCTACTCCAAAGGAATATTAAAGCGATTGCTAGGAATAATAAGCCAAAGAATATAGAAAGTAATTGAGCAGATAGTGAATTTACTAAATTAGATGAATATGTTGAGTTAGTAAATGTTATCGCGTACTCAATTTGTGAAATATCTGTTGTGTATGCCTTAATTCTACATACATAATATACTGTAGAGTTAGCATAATTAAGTGTTTTCCCTTGAACACCAAAGATATTATCCTTTTGACCTGTTACACTACTTAATTTTTCATTAATTTCAGCGATTATTCTATTTAAATCCTCATCATTTATCATTTTATTTAAATCGAAAGATTTAAATTGTTGCATATCGTTTTGGAACATATTATTTCTATTAATAACATATTCGATTTCCATATCATCAAAGTTAACTGCACGCTCTTGCTCACCTGGACCATATCTTGATGAGTTTATCACATTTGCGTATGTAGACATACGTGAATACACTTGTGTTTCAGCTGTGTAATTTATCATTGATAGGGCAACTATAGTAAACGCGAAGCCCGCAACTAATAAAATTGAAAAGAAAATAATGAATAATTGCGATGAAATCGACAATTTTTTCATCATATTAGAAGCCTATAACCATATCCATAAATAGTTTCTACATTTAGATTAGGCATTTTTTGTCTTAATCTTCTCATTAAATCATCAACGACTCTATCAGATCCAAAGTAGTCACTACCCCAAACATTATCTAATATTTGGTCTCTAGTAAATGGTTTTGACTTATTTTCTATTAAAAATAGTAATAAATCATACTCTTTACTAGTAAGATTGATGTTTTCTCCTTCCTCGCTAACTATTCTTTTATCAAAATCGATAGTATAGTTACCGATTTTTAGTATATTTTCTTCACTTTGACCATTCATTTTATAGCTTCTAGCAAGTAAATTCTTTACTCTTAAGATTAATTCTCTAGGAGAATATGGCTTAGCTACGTAATCATCGCCACCAAGCTCAAGTCCCATGACCTTATCTATATCCTGATCACGTGCAGATGTAAATATAATCGGCATTGTCGGATAAATTCCTCTAATTTCTTTTATTAAATCATATCCAGATACAATTCCTGGAAGCATTATGTCAAGTATCCATAGATGAAATTGCTCATTTATATGCTCATGCGCATCCTCGCCTGTATTAAAAATAGATACATCATATCCTTCATTCAGTAAATATTTTTCAACAAGAGCCGCTAAATTCTTTTCATCCTCTACAATCGCAACTTTATACATAAAGACCACTCCTTTTTTTGATTATACCACATTTTCATCTTATAAAGTTATTGTATAAATTAAAAAACAGGCACTTTTACCTGTTTTTATAATACTATTTAATTTATTAACAAATAATGGGAAAATTTCTTTAAATTATGTGATTAGTCTTCGTATAAGTCTTCGTAATCATCCATGATCTTGTTATATCTTTCTTCATCAACATCATGATCATCGTATGATTCGTCTTCTTCGTCTTCTTCATCTTCGAATTCTAATTCTTCGTCGTCCTCATCCTCATCTAACTCTTCAGCTTCATCTTCAGAATCTTCAGCCTCATCGTCAGAATCCTCATCGTCCTCATCTTCGTCTTCATCTAATTCTTCGTCATCGTCGAATAAGATTTCTTCCTCATCCTCATCCTCGATATATTCTTCCTTAGAATTGAATGATGAACCATCCTTATCAAATTGTTCAAGTGATTGACGAGATTTTAAATCCCAATTATCATCACCCATGAATACAAATTTAGATGAAATAGTTATATCAACATATAATTTAGCTGATAAAGAAGAATCTTCATCAGAAATTCCTTTTAATGCTAGTGTTTTTTCAATTAATTCGTAGATATTGATTGGGCCTTCATGGCTTTCCATAATTTCTACTGCGATTTCAATTAAAGACTTTTGATTTTCCATTATACATAATCCTCCAAAAGTAATGCTATTATATTTTACTTAAAAAATATGTAATTTGCAAGTATTAATTAAATAATATCCAAATCTTATGATTTGAAATCATATCATAGATCTTAGAATCATAATCAATTTCTACTTTTTTACCAGTTATTTTCACTGAATTTGTGCTTATTATTAGCTCAAATTCAAGTCCCATTTCATTTTTATATTTGCATAGAGTGTTATTATTGACATCAAGTAACATTTCCATATTGATATCACCAATTCTTTTAAAAATAATTGTATTATCATCGTTAATTTTCATGATAATTTTAGTATTTTTAGCTGATTTATCATCAAAAATATACTTTCCATCAATAATTTCATATTCAGATTTGAAAATCACCTTATTTGAATCACTATCTAGACTATGAAATGTTAAAATCATTAGTATTCTCTTCTTCCTTCCATAGCTTTTAAAATAGTCATTTCATCTAAATAAGATATATCTCCACCAACAGGAAGTCCATGGGCAATTCTTGTGATTTTTACATCATATCCCTTTAATAATTCACGGATATATCTTGATGTAGTTTCACCCTCTATTGTTGCGTTAGTTGCGAGAATTATTTCGTCAACTAAGCCATTTTTTACCTTTTCCTCTAATGATTCGATATTCAAATTATCAGTTGTAATTCCCTTAGAAAATGATATCGCACCACCAAGTACATGATAGATTCCCTTATAACTATTTAATGCCTCAATTGTATATAAATCCTTAATAGATTCAACCACTAAAATTAGTCTGTGATTTCTAGTATTGTCTTGGCACACCTTACATAAATCCTCTTCTGATATATTTCCACAAGACGGACATATGTGAATATCCTTTTTTAGTGATAATAATGCATTAGAAAAATCTGTGATTTGGTAATCTTCCATTCTCATGAATGTATATAGTGCATATCTTTCAGCAGTTTTCCTTCCAACTGATGGTAAATATGAAAATGCCTCTATTAAATTTTCTAAGCTCTTTGGATATTTATTCATTAGAATCCGAATCCGCCACCGATAGGACCAAATCCGCCTAAAAGCTTATTTGATTCATCTTCAATCTTCTTATTAGCATCGTTAATTGCTAAAACAATCATATCTTCAACCATTTCTAGGTCATCTTTTGCAGCTTCTTCATCAATTTTGACACTTAATACTGTGTGATTGCCCTTAACTTCAGCTGTAACAACGCCTCCACCAGCAGTTCCTGTAAATACAGTTTCCTCTAATTTCTTTTGAGCTTCCTCAAGTTGCTTTTGCATCTTTCTTAGTCTCATCATTTGTTGTTGATTCATATTTTTATTCCTCCACTACTAAATCTTCAATAAATTCTTTTGTATTTTCTATTAACTCCTCTTCAGGAGATTTCTCTATAATTTTTGGCATGACTCTTTTTTTGATGTCAGTCTTTAAAAATTCAAGTTCAACAGGCTTTGGATCCTGTGGATTATACTTATTTTTATAATCATTAGCAATCTTAGCCCAAACATCCTTTGGTATACAAATATAATCCTCAAATTTTAGATTATATTCATTAAAAATTTCGATAATTTTAACGAAGTTTTCATACTTCATAAGCTTGTTACAAAAACCTGATCCAGATAGCTCTACAATGAAGGCTTTTTCACTAACTGCGATGACCTTTCCACGTAGTAACATTTGGACAATTGAGAGGTTCTGATACTTCTCATTTATCTCTAATTTTTTCCATACTTCGTTAAGCATATTTTTCCTATCTTTTGATGCTTGATTTAGAATAATTTCAATATCCTTTGAAGTGATTTCATCACTAGAATTTTCATCAATTTTAGGACTTTCTACCTTATTTTCAAAAGTTGCAGGTGCAACTACATTATTTTCAGTATTTTCTTGTGGTTGAACCTCAATTTTTACCTCAGGTTTAACCTCAGCTTCCACATGTTTTGACTCAAAATTTGGCGTAACCGGTGGAATATTTCTCATTTTCATTATTTCTTCATTAGATGAGAATGTTGGTTTAAATTCATTATTTACAATTCGAGCTGGTTTTTGAATATTTTGAAGATTTTCAACTAAGTGCTCTAAAATTTCAACACGCTCAATTAGCTTAGCATCCTCATTCTTTTTGTTATCACTCATCTTCAAAATTGCAAGCTCTAAATATGCTCTTTTTTGAGTTGAAAAGCGCATCTGATTTATAGATGAATTTATGATGTCTAACCATGCAAAAATTACTGACTTATATAGTGCATCTGATAGGCTCTTAAACTCACTATTTTCAAACATTGGTTTATGCTCTAAAATGGCATCACTTTTATACATTAAAAGGTCTCTTAGGAATGTAATTAAATCACTTGCAATTTTAGGAACCTCTTTACCAATTTTTATAAGCTCATCAAGTACATTAATTGCATCTGATGTCTTAGATTCATTTGCGTATTTTAATAATTCAATTAATTTTAGATAAGATACATTTCCAGATACTGAAAGTACATCATCAACTGTGATTTCAGGATTTACTGAATAGCTGATACATTGATCAAATAATGATAATGCATCACGCATACCACCTTCAGCTGATATAGCTATTTGATGAAGTGCTTCATCAGAAATATTAATATTTTCCTCTTTAGCAACAATTCTTAATCTTTTTAAAATATCCTCAATAGAAATACCTTGGAAATCAAATCTTTGACAACGTGAAAGTATAGTTGTCGGTAATTTGTATGGTTCAGTTGTTGCTAGAATGAATATTACATGATGAGGTGGCTCCTCAAGTGTCTTTAATAATGCATTGAAAGCAGCAGTAGAAAGCATATGAACCTCATCGATAATATATACCTTATACTTACCAACTGATGGCATAAATTTAACAGTTTCTCTTAATGCTCTGATATCATCAGCACCATTATTTGATGCGGCATCGATTTCAATTACATCAGAAACACTGCCTTTTGTTATACCTTTACAAATTTCACATTCACAACATGGTTCAATAGAAGGACCATGCTCACAATTCATGGCTTTTGCCATTATTTTTGCAAGAGTAGTTTTACCTGTACCACGTGGGCCACAGAATAAATAAGCATGCGCAACTTTATTTAATTTTATAGCGTTTTGTAATGTTTTAATTATGTTTTCTTGACCAACAACCTCGGAAAACTTTTGAGGTCTATATGCTCTATAAAGCGCTACGTAAGCCATTTTTTCATCTCCTACTCTAAATAATATGTATATTTTACACCATCTTTAAAATAATGATAGTAAACAATATGAAC
>JAEEHU010000123.1 GCA_016280975.1 Acholeplasmatales bacterium
AGAAAAATGATATTTAAGGAATTAAGAGTTGGTTTCTTTAATGGTTTAATTTTAGGAACTATTTCATTCCTATTTGTATTTTTCTTCCTATGGATTACAAAGCAAGGCGTTGTTTTAGGAAATGAATTCTCATTTGCTGAAGCATTAAGAGGTGCTGGTATAGTAGGTATTGCATTATTTAGTGCTATGACTGTATCAAGCCTAGTTGGTTCATTTGTACCAGTAGTATTTATGAAAATTCATATTGACCCAGCCGTTGCCTCAGGTCCATTCATCACAACTATTAATGATATAACAGCATTATTAATTTATTATGGAATGGCAATGCTTTTATTTAACCTAATGTAAGGAGTAACCTATGAATAAGCAAGAATTTAATGAAATGCAAGATGAATTTGCAAATTATGTATATCAATATGAAAACTTTATTAAAGCTGGAATTATAAATGATGCATTTTATAATCAATATTTCTTTAATGATGCATTAAGATTGCATCGTGTTGAAGTAGAAAATGGTATTATGATTACTGCACTAAAGAAATTACAAGAAAATGTTGATATAGAAGAAATCAAAAAAGAAATCACAACAAATATTGAAAAATATAATAACGAGCAAAAGGTTATAGAAGAAAAAAAGATTAAAGCTCAAGCAATAGTTAATGTTACTAAGAATTTAAGTAAGGATGAATTAATGAAGCTTGAAAATGATTATTTAGCCTTCGTTAAAAAGAATCACCCAGCAGTTAAATGTAAGGTTGATAGCGCAGAACAACAAGCATTCATTTTAATTAGACAAATGTATTATGAAAATAATGCTGGTGGATTCTATGAGCTTTTAGAAACATATAAATCTACATTTAAGGATGTAGAATATGATGAAAAGGAATACAATAGTATTTCTGCCTATTATTTTGAAATAAAGGCTAATATTAATAAGGATTTCAATATTAAACAAAAACAATATCCTTATACTAAGTTTGATGTATTAAAGGATGAAATAACTATAGCTCGTGAAACAGGAGATATTAGAGCTAAGATTAATGATCTTAAAAGAGCTCATGAGGCAGTTTCAAAAGATTTCAAAAATGCCTTTGGCTTCGATTTAACAATGTAGTAATAAAAGGAATAAAAGGAGATGGATTTATGCACAAGATTAAAGAAATTGATATGCTAAATCCATCTTTTTATTCTAATCCAAATATAGTAGTAGATTTATATGACTATGATATAGGTAAAATGTTTGATAGGCTATCAGATCCTGAAATCATTAATATTGCAAATATGCTTGATGATAAGAAGCTATCAAGAGTAATTCCTAAGTCTAAAAAGAAATTACATATTTTAGAAATCTTACCAGAAAGAAGAAGATCACTATTAAATGAGATGGATATATTCTTCTTAAAGAAAATAGTTAAGCTTGATAATAATAATTATAATTTCCTATCAACTGAAAAAAGAGAAATGCTTGATGACGTTATAGATTATGGTAATTATTATATGTCATTTTATATAACTGATAAGTTTAATAAATGCTATATAGATGAGACAAAAGAAGAAATATTATCTCATATGGTATATAGAACTAATTATTTATTTGTCACAGATAGAGATAATAAATATTTAGGTATGGCAAAAATATCAGATTATATAAAGGACTTTGATTTAAATCGTGCAATGAAAAAAAGCTATCCCGTATTTAGTAAAAAGGATAGAGTATCAGAATTCTTTATTATTAATGAAAAATATCATCTAGAAGGTTACCCCATATTAGATAAGCATGGAAAATTATATGGTGTAATTGACTATAGAGGTATTGAAGATTTAGTTAATGAGGAATTAATTGATGATTATTATAAGCTTGCAGGCTTTACTGATATTGAAAGATATAATGTAAAGGATAATATATCCTTACAAAAAAGACTTCCTTGGCAGTTTATATCATTAATTTTAAGCTTCCTTTTATCAATTATGCTTACAGGCTTCTTTGAAAGAACAGATTATCCAGTATTATTTATCTGGATAGTGCCTGTATTATTTATTGCAGGTGCTTGTGCATCTAACTCCTTAGGCGCGACCGTAAGAATCTTAGAGCATAAGCGCTTGAAGTTTAAAGAAAGAAATAAACTCGTGAGACACGAGTTTGAAAAAGGACTAGTTATTGGTATTATTTCTGCAATAATAGTATTTGTTGTATTCTATTTTTACCAACAAATAACACATAGAGCAATAATAGAAACACAAT
>JAEEHU010000124.1 GCA_016280975.1 Acholeplasmatales bacterium
ATAGATAATCCAAAAATTAAAACACTATTAAAACTAAATCAATCTAAATATAGAAAAAAGCTTGGAATGTTTATTGTAGAAGGTAAGCATTTAGTAGAAGAAGCTAAAAAAAAGGATATGCTAATTGAAGCATATTCAACTCTTGATCAGGATGGCTATATTACTATTACAGATTCTATTATGAAAAAAATCTGTAATACAGATACATTAGTATCTGAAATAGGATTATGTAAAATAAAAGAATCTAATACTTTATCTAATAAAATACTAATATTAGATAAGGTACAAGATCCAGGTAATATGGGCGCATTAATGAGAAGTGCTAAGGCGTTTGGTTTTGACACTATGGTTATTGGAGAGGGCTCTTGTGATATTTATAATGATAAGGTTATAAGAGCAAGCCAAGGAGCTATATTTAAATTATCATTTATTCATACTAATCTAATAGATTTTATACCAACATTAAAAGAATATAAGGTATATGGAACTAATGTTTTGAATGGTATAAGCTTAGAAAGCGTTGAAAAAGTAGATAAAATTGCCGTAGTATTAGGTAATGAAGGAAATGGAATAAGCGCCGAGGTATTTAATCTAATAGAAAAGAATATCTATATTCCTATGGATGATACAGAATCACTTAATGTATCAGTTGCCGGAAGTATAATAATGTATTATTTAAAATAAAATGGACTAGCATACTAGTCCATCTTTTTTTAGTTATTTTCTATTTCACAAGCCTCATCAGCTTCATCTTCATCAACTGTATATAATGGAAGTATCTTTTCATCTAAATCCTTTATTTTATACATCTTATCAACAAACATAATACCATCTAGATGATCATATTCATGTTGGAATACTATTGCAGGATATCCAACTAGATTCATAGTAACATTTTTGATCTTGTTAGTATTAAAATCATAGATTGCACATTTAGCTTTAATAGCATAATGTCTTGGTGTTACTAAATTATCTGTTGCTCTATCAACTGAAAGACAACCTTCACCACCAGGTAAATATACCATTTGCTCTGACTTTTCAGTAATAACTGGATTTATTACTGCATATGCATATCTTTTATGATTTTCATCTAAGAAATCCTCAGCGTTCATCGCAAACATTCTTTTTGTAACTCCAACCTGAGGTGCTGCAATACCAACACCTGGTCTTATTTTATATTGCTTAACTAAATCATCATTAGCTGACACGATAACATATTCATATAATTGCTTTAAACAATTAAGGTCATCCTTTGTTAATGGAAGATTAACCTTACTACATTTAACTCTTAATTTTTCGTTTCCTTCTTTTACAATATCATTTTCTAAATACATATTATCACCGAAAAAATTATAGCATAATATCATCTAAAATGTTATATTATTTTTGGTGATATCATGGAATTAGTAGATGAATACTTAAATGAATTATATGAAACTTTAGAATTTAAAAGACTACTTGAGTTAAAAAATATAATAGATGATAAGTATAAGCTTGAGATATTAAACTTTAAAACAGCAGAGGATAAGTATAACGAAGCTTTAAAATATCCAAGCTATTATTCTAATATAGAAGAATTAAGAAATAGCTTTTCTAAAGCTAAGGCTAATTTATATAGTAAGGATGAGGTAAAGGAATATTTAAAACTTGAGTCTTTTATAAATAATAAATTAGAATTAGATATTAATAATATAAAGGAATCTATATCAAATAAATTTATATTAACTAAGCCTTTTAATTTAAGTTGTAAAAGATGAAAAAATATTTACTTGTAAAAGTATTAGTCAAGTGATAAAATAGATAAAAATATTTAGGAGGAAAGTTTAAAATGGCTTTTTATTATGATGAACCATCACATACATTTAGTGAATATTTATTAGTTCCAGGCTATTCAGATGAGAATTGTATTCCAAGTAGAGTTTCTTTAAAAACTCCACTTGTTAAGTTTAAAAAAGGTGAAGAACCAGCAATTACAATGAATGTACCACTTATCTCTGCAATCATGCAATCAGTATCTAATGATACTATGGCTATCGCACTTGCAAAAGAAGGTGGAGTATCATTCATCTATGGTTCTCAAACTATTGAAAATCAAGCAGAAATGGTAAGAAAGGTAAAGAACTACAAAGCAGGCTTTGTACAAAGTGATTCAAACTTATCACCAGAAGATACACTTTCTGACGTTTTAGCTTTAAAGGAAGCTACAGGTCACTCAACTGTTGCTATCACAGATGATGGTACAGCTAAGGGTAAGCTTGTAGGTATCGTATCATCAAGAGATTATAGAGTATCAAGAATGGAGCCTTCTTTAAAGATTAAGGCATTCATGACACCACTTGATAAGCTTGTAATCGCTCCAGAGGGTACAACATTAAAGGAAGCAAATGATATTATTTTCGATCATAAGCTAAATAGCTTACCAATCGTTGATAAGAAGGGATGCTTAGTTGCTTTCGTATTTAGAAAGGACTATTCATCACATAAGGATAATCCACTTGAATTATTAGACGCACACAAGAGATATGTAGTTGGTGCTGGTATTAATACAAGAGACTATGAAAGTAGAGTTCCTGCATTAGTTGAGGCAGGTGCTGATGTATTATGTATTGACTCAAGTGAAGGTTTCTCAGCATGGCAAAAGAACACTATCGCATGGATTAGATCAAAGTATGGCGATAAGGTTAAGGTTGGTGCTGGTAACGTAGTTGATAGAGAAGGATTCAGATTCCTAGCTGAGGCTGGTGCTGACTTCGTTAAGATCGGTATCGGTGGAGGTTCTATTTGTATCACTCGTGAAACAAAGGGAATCGGTCGTGGTCAAGCAACTGCAGTAATCGAGGTTGCTAAGGCAAGAGATGAGTATTTTAAGGAAACTGGTATTTATGTACCTATTTGTTCAGATGGTGGTATCGTTCATGATTATCATATTACTTTAGCTTTAGCTATGGGTTGCGATTTCTGTATGTTAGGTAGATATTTTGCTAGATTTGATGAATCTCCAACTCAAAAGGTATTAGTAAATGGTAATTACATGAAGGAGTACTGGGGCGAAGGTTCAGCACGTGCTCGTAACTGGCAACGTTATGACTTAGGTGGAGCACAAAAGCTTTCATTCGTTGAAGGTGTTGATTCATATGTTCCATATGCAGGACCACTTCATGATACAGTAAATGTTACACTTGCTAAGATTAGACATACAATGTGTAACTGTGGTGCTTTAACTATTCCTGAATTACAATCAAAGGCTAAATTAACATTAGTATCAAGTGTTTCAATTGTTGAAGGTGGAGCACATGATGTTGTTGTTAAGGATACAAACATTCATAATTAATAAATAGAATAAATAAATTTTAGTAAGCTCAATTATACTTTAGTTGAGCTTATTATATTTTTATAAATAAAATATAAAAAAATATTTTATTAAGAAAAAAAGTATGGTAAAATCATTATTGTTTTTTGGAGGAACATAATATGAGCGGATTTTTTGGAGTAGCATCAAAGAAG
>JAEEHU010000125.1 GCA_016280975.1 Acholeplasmatales bacterium
CCTTACAATAAGCTGCGCATAAAGCTGTAAATATACTACCATTCTCTAAAGACATTGCCTTACCTTTAATTGCAAATCTATATTGATCATATTCACTTGGCTTTTCTGTATAATATGATAAATTATTACAGTCGCCACCTGAAATTGAACCTTCCATTTCTAATGCAAGACCATTGGATAATTTATTTAATACCTAATAATTTAATTGCAAGCTCTACTGTTTCATTCTGGCTTCTATTTTCATCTCGATATATTACCTTAAAGCCAGAATTTAAGAATTTATCATAGCTTTCTTTAGAATTAATCCTTGTAAGTATTTCTCTATAATTATCTAATGATGCTTGAGGATCAGGTTCATCTAGCATCAATTTATAAAGAAACTGCTTTTCTGAATCTGGCCTATTAAAGAATAGATTAACACTTATATCAGGGTCTGCAAGCATTACAAGTACATGATTAATATCTGCTATTTTCTTTAATTATTTTTTTCAAACTTTATAATTCTATTTGATTAAAACGGACAAATAAAATAATAAGCACTACAATACTTTTATAAATAATATTAACATTACTTACTTTTATTTTTCTTTTTCAAATCCTTTTTCATAAAAATACATATCAAGTATCTTCATAGGTGTATAAATATCACCTAATCTTAATAATGTGTTTTTAATTGCTGTTTCATTTGCTTTCGCAAATTCTTTAAGTTCTAAAAATGATTCTTGTGAACACTTTTGTGAAAGCTTATGACTAGAAAGTCCTTTTTTTACATATCTATCATAAGCAATTGTACATCCAAGTGTTCCTAGGATTATTTTAGATACTAATGTATCAGTAACATTTTCTATTACTTTAGGTTCACTATTTCCTTCTTCAAAATAAGTTTTACCTACATAGCATCTTTTTATATCCCATACTAATTCTTCAATTAGAAATGCTTTCTTTGAACTATTATCGGTTAAAGGATTATAGTTTATTAATGATTTATATTTATCGCTACATAATATATCAACTACTGGTCTTGAGAATATATAATCCTTTTGCATCAAAAATGAATTTCTAAGCATTCCCCAACTAGCTAAATATGCATATAGATTTAATGTAATATAATCTCTATAGTTTTCTTTATCTCTATAATATAAAAATTCTTTTCTAATATGATCATATGACATATATCTACTATTAGAATCAACACTATATACATAAATGAATTTATCAACTATTCTTGAGAATTCTAATTCATCAACTTTATAATTAGAATTAATATTTGGTATTCTTTTAGATTCAGATTGAACTTTTTTCTCTTTCGATTTTAAAATATTATCTTCTTTATAAAATAATACTTTCTTATTATATAAATCGGGTTTCATTCTATAACCATGCATACTAACAATAGTTGGGAAAGTATGACCACTAGGATTCCAATATTCTTTATAATTGTACGCAGAATATGGTAAATCAACACCTGCTATTCTTTCTATTTCAGAGAATGATAATTCAAATTCATCTTCAATTTTAGTATTTAAATATCTTTCAAATTTATAATATTTATCCATTTGAACCATACTCCTCAGATATAAAAATAATCGTTTTTGTTTAATATTATTTTATCATACCATTAGGTGCCTGTAAAAATAAATAATGAAAACCATATAATAAAAGGATTGTTAAATGAAGCATCAACATACTTGAAAAGCTTAAACTTTAGCTGTGACGATTAATTATATTTATTTAAAAAATCTATAATTTTTTTCTCTCCATATTTCAATGCATCTTCATGTGTTGTTTTAAATGAATATTTCTTTAATCCTCTGTTAAAATACTTGTTATAAAAATCTATTCCTATTTCGTCTGAAATATACTTTCTTATATTCTTAGGTTCATCAAACATTCTTCGCTTTGCTCCTAAGAACTTATCAGCATAATTTTTAAATTTTGGAAATAGAGGATCTTCATATATTTTACTTCTATCAAGATCTTTTCTTATTTCCAAGTTTGGCATATATCCAGACTCTTTCATTTCTGCTTCAACTTCCCAAAAATAACTATGAAAATGTCTTAGCATTTGTACAAATTCATAATTTTCTTCGGTAAATTCCTTGAATAACTCCTCCAATTCATCAAATTTTCCTGATTCATAAATCTTAATTAAATCTAAATTCTTTTGTAATCTTATCTTTTTTATCATTTTCTTTTCCTCTCTGTCATTATGACAATGATAGTATAAAAGAAAAAACTAGTAGTCACCACGAACCACTAGTTCAAATCTAAAATTATTCTATTTTAACAGCAAATCGTTCTAATATAAGTTTTAAAACAAGTATCTCGTCAGAACTTTTACCATATCTTTTAATAAATTTATGTTCCATGTCATAAATGAAACCATTTAATCCTTTTGATTCTTCTACTTTAAAAATTCTAAGTTTTTCACATAGATTCTTTACGAAATATAAAAATAATTTCTCACATGCAACTAATGTAATATTAACATCAGCAAATGCTCCTTGATTAGCTTCAAGTGAATAACCATTGCCATGTGAAAGCATTTGAGACTCATCATAAAGCATGTTAAATGATGCCTTCTTTAATTCAGCATCTTGGTCATATTCCATATCACATACATCATTAATAAATGAATGAACAAGATTATTTATTGAAAGATTTGGATCAATCGCCTTTACAACTGATTTAAATCTAGACTCAAATTCTTCGCGGGTAATATCAGAAATAAAACTTTTCGCATTCTCAAATCCTTTTTCATACATTTCATTAGCCTTATCATAATCACCAATAGAATTATAGTATGAATATAAAGTATAATTGTGAACCATATTTCTAGAAAACTCATATTTTTCTTTATCTCTCATTTGATTATTAAGATAATTATTAATAGCAAGCATTTCAAATATTGGTTTGATTTTCGATTTAAAAATTTCAGAATATCCCATTGCAATATCCATAAAGGCTTGTTGAATAAAGAAACCATACTCAGCAAAAACAAATTTGATAGACGAATCAAATTGGTAATTTTTATTAAGTATTTTAGTATATTCCTTCGCAATCAAATTAAGTTGTTTTCTTCCTTGATAACCAACTGATAATGGGTTGTTAATACTAATCAATTCCTTAGAATAATATTCATAGGTATCTTCATATTCAATACTTATTCCTTTATATTTATCAAAAAACTTTGTTCCAAATAAAAGACATTTAGAAACAAAATTATCTACAATTTCTTTACTGAATGATTTGACAATTATATCTTCATAAACGCCAAGATAATTAGGATGGATAAATATACTTAGAATTTTATAAAAAGTCAAATAATTATCATCTAATTTTGAAATTAGTTTTTCATAATTATAATCATTATCAGACCATGGTATTTTTGAACTCTTTATGAATTTATTAAGTTCTGAATTACTCATATTCTTGCATTCTTTAAAAATAAAACGAGCATTATTATTATTCAAATTCATTTCATCAAGATTAAATGTCTTAATTTTTTCAAGTATAGGATATCTCTTGTATATAATATATTCATTTATGAAATAAAATATTTTAATAAGCTCAGTTGCCTCTTCATCTTCTTTTTCAAGAGCATAATTCATAACTGACATAATTTCAATAAGAAATCTTACTGTAAAAGCAAATTCAATCGATGAGTGAATTCCTTTCCATAATAACAATTCACTTATCAATGAAATAGAATTTGAAGTGTACTGAAACATTAAATGATCAAGTACAGTAAGATTATCATAGTCATTATTATACTTATGAAGTATATAATGATTTATTGTATTATAATTATCAAACAACTCTTTTAATAATTTATCTTCTAGCATTATATACTCCAATCCAATCTTATAAATCTAAAAGATCATTTATAAGTTTTTTATTTCTACCATATGATTTTAAATTATTATTTGAAATCTCAATTTCCATAACATTATCTTTATTAAAATCGGATTCCTTATAAATATTTGAATTAATAGTAACTATTTGATTAATTGAACCTCTTAAATATAATGAATCATCTTTTAATTCATTAATAAATGGTTCACTTATAACAACATCACATTTATTTGTTATTCTTTTCTTCCTATCATCATAAGAACGTTTTGAATAACCTGTAAATAGAATTATTGTTTTATTAAGAGATTTTAATTCATCAATTAATAATTCAATATCTTCTTGATCCAATGGTTCTCCACCTAAAAGTGTTACACCATCATCACTAATCTTTGATATTACTTCTTCAATTGACTTATTTGAATTAGAATCTCTATTCCATAATTCAGGATTAATACAACTTTTGCATCTAATACTACAACCTCTAAACCAAATTACAGTTCTTTTACCAGGACCATATATAGGATTATTATTTTCTATTCTATATATATTTAACATTAATATGTTCTCCTAATAAATTGCAACTGTACTCCATTATTAGTTTTTTTTTCAACTATATCATAGCCTTGGTTTTCAGCCGCTTCCTTTAATTCTAATACAATAGCATCACATGAAGACATTTCTTGTTTCTTAATTGCTTTTTGCTGTTTTTCAATTTTTTTATCTATTGAATTAATTCTCTTCATTAATTCAGCATAAGCTAAATCAGATTCTTGAGCACGTTTCTTTTCTTGTTCAAGTTCATATGAATAATTATCAATAGCTACTTTTGCTCTTCTAGAAAAGACTTCTCTTAACTCTTCAGTAGCTTGTCTTACCATGTTTTCATGTTCACTATATGTTTGAATTATTATTCTATCCTTTAAATAAATCCTACCAATTTTATTATTGTTAATAGATAACACGTTATTACTTATTGAACCATTTAATTCTCTTAAGGTGTCCATAAATACTTTATGTAGTTGTTCAGTTGGCAATAATCCTTTTGATGCTATTAAGCACATATCTAAATTTACTGTAGAACTCATATTGATGTATTCACCTCATTATTAATTGATTCTTCCTCTTCATAATAATCAGATTTGTAATCAAAGTTATCTATATCAAAAAATTCAGAGAATAAATCTTTAATTGCAGTAACACAGGATTCGCCCTTGTAGTTTTCAGTTTCTACAAGGACTTTTCCTTCGTTATTAACTAATACATTAATTTTCTTTTCCATTGTCTTTAATTAATATTGCCCTTATCTCGTTTTGTTCTAACCATTTTGTTGCATCATCAATATGGCTTTCATCTTTCATTGCTAGGTAAGTAACACTACCTTTTGTATATAGTTTACCAATTATATCACTTGGTACATTCCACTTCTTATCAAATGATATAGATTTAAACTTTGTTTTAGTATTTAGTGAATCAACACCAAACTCTTTATCTGCTATAAATAAATTATATAGTCTTACTTGTTCTTCAAGATTTCTTTCAGACATAATTGTTTTTAATTGTTTCTTTGCATCTTTATCATCAATTAGTTTATCTAATTCTTCAAGATAATTATTTAATGTATTTTTAACATTATCAATCTTCTTATAGCTATCTGATAATTTATAATTTGAATTTAAAGTAATAGGTTCAACTTCAACATCTACAATTAAAGATAATGTATAATCTGTATATTCACCAGCTATATCATCGAAATCAGGTTGGAAAATCTTATATTCATTAAGTGGTTTTTCATACTTCTTAACGATTGTATCACTTTGCTTGATAGTCACATTTTTACCATCTACCCAAAGCTTATCATTAGATAAATCTTTAAATGTATTATTCTTAAAGCTTTGAGATTTAATTAATGATTGCCAATTATTAATAGGCAAGTATTGGTTTTCTAATGTTTGAAGATATAAAGTATCATTTACTAGATAAGCACTCTTAGTTAAATTATGCATTACAAGTGAATCTTCATTTGTATTATCTTCTTTTGTCTTAAGGTAACTATCACAATTTAAATCCTTTGTAGAATATGAAAATTGTGATTCCATATTCTGGTTAAATATTGGTTTTACAATACTTAGTCTTGTGCTCTTTACCTCTGATAATCTACCTTGGCAATATTCAAATTCTGACTTTGACCAAATAAGATGATTAATGTAATTGAATACTAAGCTATTATTTCCAGAATTAGTTTCATAAATATGATTTTCATCAAATGCTAAATAGAACTTCTTTTTATCAACAATTATAATTGCAATATTTGATTTTTCGGAAGTTGATCTGAAGAATCCACTATTAACACCTTTTGTTTTTAAGCTTTTAATTATTTCATTGCTTGTTAAACCAATTACTAATTTATCTTTATTATTTAATAAATCCTGTGCTACAACTAGAAATTCATTCATAATATCATTTTCTGTATCATAAACAATAATATTTTGAACAACACTGTTTACTAAATCAGACAGAGAAATTTCTGATGAAGAAGACTTGAAATATTTATATCCATAAGGGATTATATTATTTGAATAATCATAAGTTTTTGTATAATTCATAATTATTTAGCCTCCTTTACCATTGAAATTAAGCTTTTACCTGATTTTACTATTTCATCATTAGATATTGTTATAACACTACCTAGTGGTTCTGATGTATCTATATTAAAGAATTGTCCTA
>JAEEHU010000126.1 GCA_016280975.1 Acholeplasmatales bacterium
ATCAATTATTATGATAATTCAATCTCTAATACCATCAAATAAAAGAAATGGTATTGTTATAAATGCGAAAGTAGATGAAATAGAATGTTCTAATCTTTTAAATTAAGATTAGAATTTTTTTATGCAAAAAAAAGATTATGGATTATTCCATAATCATTTTTGATTTTTAAATTTATTTTTATATTCATACATATTCTTATCAGCTCGTAAGAAGACCTGATTAATATTTTGATCCTGATCTTTAATATAGTCTGAAATACCACAAGCAATAGTAACTTTATTTGTGTTTCTATTCTTTTCGTTTTTCTCGTTTAAGGTTTCCATTAAATGATCTCTCTTATAATAATCAGTACCCTCTAGAATAAGTAAGAATTCATCTCCACCTATTCTATAGATAGTAGTATTCTTAAATATCTTAGATAAAATATTTTTAGCCTCAATAATATATTTATCTCCAGCATCATGTCCATATAAATCATTTACTTGCTTTAGGTAGTTGATATCACATACAACAACAGAAAATTCTAAGGATGCATTAGATTTAATATGAGCATTAATTATCTTTTCCGTTTCGCCATATGAATATTTATTCTTTGCTTTAGTTAAAGCATCAGTTCTTGCGATAATCTTTTCAGCCTCTAAATTCTTTTCATATTCTCTTTCTCTTTCAATTTCCTTATCAATATTACTTATCGCAATAATGATATGAGAAGAATCTTGAATAAGATTTAGTGCTGTAAGTCTTACATATACTGGAACAGAATCAAATATTTGACGATATGTTAATCTGAATGTTTTATTCTCTTTAAGCTCCGCAAGTAGATTCTTTTTATCAATAGCCTTTAAGAATTTATCTACATCCTCAGCTACTAATTCAGTTTTAGCATTTATTTTAGATGCATCAAAGAAGTGAGGACCTTCACTTATTAGAATTAGTTTTTGTTGTTCTGAATCAATTCTATATTCCTTATAATCATCAGTCTCAGTATTAACATAATAAATGTCAAAGAAGTTTTTAGCAAGTGCGAGTGCAATATTAGTATAAGTAATATTTTCCTCCATCTTATTTTTATATTCTAGCTCTTGACGCTTTAATTTATCGATATTACTTATGCCAATAACAATATTTTCATCAGCATCTGATAATTTAAATACCTTAAGCATAACATATACTGGCTCATTTTCTATAAGTAGTCTATAAACTAAACTGAATATTTTATTTTTAGATAGCTCTTTATTTATGTTTTCTTTAGTGAAGTTTTTCCTCATATACTCTCTATCGGCTGAGTATATGACTCTTTCAATATTTTTAAGTGTATCACTAAAGAAATCAGTTCCACTTTCTTCAATCTTAAGTGCTTTATATGTACAAGATGGAGTATAGCCTAAATAGCTTCCTGTAACTATATTTACATAATAAATACCAATGAATCCACTTATTAGGGCTCTTGATATTTTATTATTAGTGTCATCAGTTGAAGAAGAATCAATTAAATCATAGCCTAAATCATTAATAACAGAAAGTGCTTCTAAAAAATCTTTCTTGTATTCTGTATCATTTAATTTATTTATTAAATTTTTATCAGGATTAGTACTTGCTTTTCTAAGTATTTCATAAAATAAGGTTGATGTATTGTCCATATAGAGTACCCATATGTATTAAAAAATACAATCCTTTCTTTTAAATTTTAAATAGTCTATGTTTCTTTATATTATAGCACATATATATTTATTTTTAAACATTTATGATATAATTGATTGAAAGAAAGAGGTAGAAAAATGAAGAAATTATTAATAGCATTATCATTTATGGTTTTCTTACTATGTAGCTGTAGTAATACATTAACCGGTGATAGAGGAATATATGTTGATGCATTATCTCAAGTTAATGATGCATTAAAGGTAGAAAGTGGTGTTCAACTAACATCATATACTATTACTGATGAGGACTTGGTAGAAGAAAATGATACACATAATATCCTTGGAACTAAGACATTCGTTTATTTTATGGAATTATTATATAAGAATAGTAATTATCCTGTAGACGAAAACACTCATTACTTTACTGCTCATTATAAGGAAGGAAATGATATTATCCAATATAATGAAATGTATTTTAAAGCTAAGATGGATAAGGAAAACAATAAAATAGCAGCTGAGATTTATGGTAAAAGCTTCTTTACAGCTTACTCAACAAATAGCTTATTTTATATTAATCTAGAAATAGATTATGATTTTTCAAATAATAACCTTATCGCATTCGATATCTATTTACCAGAGGTATATGATAGAGGAGTAGAGGGAGTTCATTCTGATAATGAGCTTGAGGAGAATCCTAATATTCATCAAATATATAAGAATAATAAATTATATAATGTAAGTACTTCAAATCAAGAAAGAATTGCAAGTATAACAAGATACTATAATGATAACTATTGGATGAGCTTTAGACAAAACCTAGATAGTTTACAATCATTAGGTGACTTTAGTAGTGAATATACTAAAGCAACTAACGATATGAACGTAGAAATGTAATAATTAATAGAACTCTTAAGATATATTCTTAGGAGTTTTTTTGCCTAAAATATTATGTATCTATATTTTTATGAACTAATAATTATGTTAAATATAATATAGATTATTATCATTCTGATGGATATTGCATGATAAAAAGAATATTAAGATCAAAGTTTTTGATTGAAGAAAACTGTTAAGAATAATCTTAACAGCTTTTCTTTTTTATATAAAAAAAGGTTAAATATTTGTTGCAAGTGCAAAACAATTTTGATAGAATAAAAATGTTTGTGGAGGATTTAACATGATTAATTTTGAATTTAAAAAGAACTATAATATCAATGTTGTTTTAGCAATAATATTTGGTGTAATTGCGGTAGCTATAACTATAGCAGCAATAGTAATAAAAAGCTATTATATAATTGCTACAGATGTAATTGAATTTGCTGTGGCTGGATTCTTTTTATATAGATATTTCAAGTTTAAGAAACAATTCTTAAAGTTTGATGAAAAAGGCTTTGATGGATATGTAATTACTGTTAAAGGTTCAAAGCCAATGGCAATTAATGGTAATTTGAATTTCATTAGAAGTGCTCATTGTGAAGGACATACATTAGTTCTTACAAATGAAAGAGGACAAGATTTAAAAGTATATAATCTTGTTGATGCTAAGAAAGCTACACAAGAAATAAATGAATTCTTAAATAATCATCGTACTATAAAAGCAGAGTAGACTTGTTTATAGTCTACTTTTTTCTTTTTTAAAAAATACTTTTATTTTTAAAATAAAAGGTATATAATAGTCGCGTAAAAAGATTAGATAGTATTTACTTTGGGTAAAACTTAACTAATGACTAAAAAATTAATATTAAATCCAAAATGAAGAACTAAATGATATTAGAAATAAATTATATTAGGAGAAGAATATGAGAATTGGATTTATTGGTGCTGGATTTGTTGCGTTTTCCTTATCTAAGTATCTTAATGATAAATACCATAATGTAGTAGGTATATATTCAAAGGATATTAAGGATGCGATGGAATTATCATCTTTTAGTTATGTTGAGTGTTACAGTAAATTAGTTGATTTAATTTATGATTGTGATGCTCTTTTTTTAACTGTTAATGATGATGAAATCAAAAACGTAGTAAATGAACTGATTAAGCTAAAAGTTAATAATAAGATTCTAATTCATACATCAGGATCTAAATCATCCTTAGAATTTAATGAATTAAATGATAATAATTATTGTTATTCATTACATCCTATTTATGCATTTAATTCTAAATATGAATCGTATAAGAATTTAGATAAGGTATATTTCACATTAGAAGGAAATGAAAAATATACTGATGATATTAAAGCTTTATTTCCTGATCATGTAAAAGTGATAGATAGAAATGAAAAGGCTAAATATCACTTAGGATGTGTATTTATATCTAACTTAGTATGTGGACTTATTAATGAAGGTTTAGATATTTTTAAATCAATTGGAATTGATGATTTAAGCATATTTAATCCATTAATTGAAAATAATATTAATAATATCTTAAATAAAGGTCCTGTTGATGCACTTACTGGTCCTGTTGTAAGAAATGATTATGATACAATTAAGGCTCATTTAGAAAATGTAATTGATAAAGATAAAAAGATTTATATTTATTTAAGCTATATTCTAATAAATATGGCTAAGAATAAGAAGAATAATGATTATGAGAAATTAATTAAGCTTTTGGAGGATAATGATGGTAACTGTTAATACATTTAAAGAAAACAAAAATAAAAAGAAAATGACTATGCTTACTGCATATGATTATATGACTGCTAAGAATATTGATGAGGCTGGTATTGATTCAATACTAGTTGGTGATTCACTTGGCATGGTTATGCTTGGATATAAGGATACACTTAAGGTTACAGTTGATGATATGATTCATCATGGTGCGGCTGTTGTAAGAGGTGTTGAGAATGCATTTGTTGTAGTTGATATGCCATTTATGTCATATCAAACATCCGTATATGATGCAGTTTCTAATGCTGGACGTATTATTAAAGAAACTGGATGTCAAGCAATTAAGCTTGAGGGAGGAAGAAAATTCTTACCTCAAATCAAGGCTATAGTTGATGCTGGAATTCCAGTTGTAGGTCATCTTGGCTTAACTCCACAATCAGTTAATCAATTTGGTGGATATAAGGTTCAAGGTAAGAGTAAGAATCAAGCATTAGAATTAATTAAGGATTGTATAGCTTTAGAGGAAGCTGGTGTATTTGCAATTACATTAGAATGTGTACCTGAAAAGCTTGCAAGATATATTACAAGTATTTTAAATGTATCAACAATTGGTATTGGTGCATCAAATGCTTGCGACTGCCAAGTATTAGTATGGCAAGATATGACAGGATATTCTGATAATAAGCCTGCTAAATTTGTAAAAAGATATGCAAATTTACATGATGTAGAAGTTGAAGCATTTAAGAAGTATAAGGAAGAGGTTGAAAACCTATCTTATCCTGAGAAGGCTCATACATATTTAATTAATGAAGAAGAATTTGAAAGTGCAATAAAGGAATTTGAGGAGAATAGATAACATGGAATTAGTTAGAACAATAAATGAAGTAAGAAAGATAGTTAAGGAATGGAAGAGTAAAGGCTATAAGGTAGGATATGTTCCTACTATGGGTTACCTACATGAAGGACATAAGTCTTTAATCTTAAAGTCAGTATCTGAGAATGATAAGACTATTGTTTCAATTTTCGTAAATCCAATTCAATTCGGACCAACAGAGGATTTAGAATCATACCCAAGAGATATCGAACGTGATAAGAAATTAGTATCAGATGCTGGTGCTGATTTAATATTCTATCCTGAGGTTAGTGAAATGTATCCATCTCACTTTACAACTTTAGTTAATACAAAAGAAGTATCTGAAAACCTTTGTGGTGCTAAGCGTCCAGTTCATTTTGGTGGAGTATGTACTGTATTATCTAAATTCTTTAATATTATTACTCCTGATAGAGCATACTTTGGTCAAAAGGATGCTCAACAATTAGCTGTTGTTAAACGTTTCGTAAGAGATTTAAATTTTGATATTGAAATTATTGGTTGTCCAATAATTAGAGAAGATGATGGCTTAGCTAAATCATCTAGAAATACTTATTTAAATCCTGAAGAAAGAAAGGCTGCACTTATCTTATCTAAGTCTTTAGCTAAGGGTAAGGATTTAATTCTAGCTGGCGAAAGAGATGCAAATAAGGTAATTAAATGTATTACTGATTCATTAAATACTGAAAAGCTTGCGAAGGTTGATTATGTATCAGTAGTTGATAATGAGAATATTCAATATATTGATACTATTAAGGGTGAAGTACTAGTTGCTATAGCTGTATATATTGGTAAGACTAGATTAATTGATAATTTTATTATTAAGGTTGAGGATTAATTATGGATATCGTAATGTTAAAATCAAAAATTCATAGAGCAACTGTAACTGAGGCTAATATTGATTATGTTGGTTCAATTACAATTGATGAGAAACTACTTGAAGAATCAGGTATCTATGAATATGAAAAGGTACAAGTAGTAGATATTAATAATGGTTCAAGATTTGAAACATATACAATAAAGGGTGAGCCTAATTCAGGTATTATTTGCCTAAATGGTGCCGCAGCTTTATGCTCAAATGTTGGTGATAAGGTTATTATTATGGCTTATGCTAATATGAACCAAGAGGAAGCTAAAAATCATCACCCTCAAGTATTATTTGTTGATGATGAGAATAAGATAGTAAGAAAGTCAAATTACGAAAAATACGGTAGATTATCTGATCAATAAAAAGGAGTGATTTCTATGCTAAAGGGAAAAACAGTAGTACTTGGAGTATCTGGTGGAATATCAGCCTATAAGATGGCTAATATCGCATCAAAACTTGTTAAATTACATGCAGATGTACATGTAATTATGACAAAGAATGCTTGTAATTTTATAAATCCAATTACATTTGAAACTTTAACTAAGAATAAATGTATTACTGATACATTTGATAGAGACTTTGAATTTAATGTTGAGCATGTATCTTTAGCTAAAAAGTGTGATTTATTTTTAGTCGCACCAGCTACAGCGAATGTCATCGGTAAAATGGCAAATGGTATTTGTGATGATATGCTTACAACTACAATATTTGCATGTAAAGCCCCAAAGCTTGTAGCCCCAGCGATGAATACAAATATGTATCAAAATCCTATTTTAAAGGATAATTTAAAGAAGCTAGAAGGATATGGATTTAAAATCATTAAACCAGAATCAGGCTTTCTTGCATGTGGAGATCTAGGCGAAGGAAGACTTCCATCTGATGATGTATTAATTGATTCAATCTTAGCTGAAATTGCATTTCCTCATGACTTAGAAGGAAAGAACGTTTTAATTACTGCAGGTCCTACAAAAGAGGCAATTGATCCAGTAAGATATATTACTAATCATTCATCTGGAAAAATGGGATATGCAATTGCGAATAATGCCTATTTAAGAGGTGCTAATGTCACATTAATTTCAGGTGATGTTAATGTTAAGGCAATAAACGGAATTAATGTAATTAATGTTAAATCAGCTTTAGATATGTTTGAGGCTGTAAAGGATAATTATAAGAATCAAGATTATATCATTATGTCTGCCGCTATTGCTGATTACACTCCAAAATCTTATTCAAATGATAAGATTAAGAAAAATGATAATGATATGACAATTGAACTTTCTAGAACACAAGATATCCTAAAATATCTTGGTGAGAATAAGAAGGATAATCAAAAGCTTATTGGCTTTAGTATGGAGACAAAGGATTTAATTGAAAATTCTACATTAAAGCTTAATAAGAAGAATGCTGATATGATTTGTGCTAACTCAATTAATGGTGAAAAAACAGGCTTTAAGTCTGACACAAATGAAATCACATTAATTAAACGTGATGGTAATAAATTACTTTCACTTGATACAAAAGAGAATTTAGCTAAATTAATTTTAGATGAGATAAAGGAGCTATAATATGATACTTGCTGTTGATATAGGAAATACAAATATAGTAGTTGGATTTTTAGAAAAAACAAATATTATAGCATCTGGTAGAGTAGCTACAGATAGAAATAAAACATCAGTTGATTTTTTAATTCAATTAAAATTGATGCTATCAATTTATTCAATTGATATAAATAAGCTTGAGGGTTCAATTTTATCTTCAGTTGTACCTGAATTAACAAATGAGCTTGAAATAGCTATGGAAAAACTATTATCTAAAAAGCCATTTATTATTGGACCAGGCTTAAAGACTGGACTTAATATTAAAATCGACAATCCAAAATCTTTAGGTGCTGATAGAGTATGTGATGCAGTATGCTTAATAGAAGAATATGAAACACCTGCAATTATTATCGATATGGGTACAGCAACAACTATCTCAGTTGTTGATAAGAATAATAACCATATTGGTGGTATGATTATTCCAGGAATTAAGACATCACTTGATTCATTATCATCTCATGCATCTCAGCTTCCACCAATATCTTTAGAAAAGCCAAGAAATCTAATTGGTAAAAATACAATTGATTGTATGAATTCAGGAATCATTTATGGTAATGCATCAATGATTGATGGATTAATTGATAGAATAAAGGAAGAAATTGGTGATGTTAAGGTTATTGCAACTGGAGGCTTAGCTAAGCTAGTTATTCCTTATTCAAAGCATGAAATAACATATGATCCAGATTTGTTATTAAAGGGATTATATTATATCTATAAGAAAAATAGTTAATTAATAAATGCTAGTAGACTAATAGTTTACTGGCATTTTTATTATTCTAATTTGCTTTAAAAATTATTATTTGGTATAATTAATAACACGGAAGGACGATGATAATATGAAATACGTAATAACAATAGGTCGTGAATATGGATCTGGCGGTAGATTTATTGGAAGAATGGTTGCGGAAAAATTAGGCATTGATTTTTATGATAATGAACTAATTTATGAGGCATGCAAGGACTCTGGTATTTCACCAAAGGTTTTTGAAACATTTGATGAAAAGACAGATGGATTCTTTTCAGCTGCGGGAATGTATAGTTATGATATGAGTCTTTCTCAAAAGGTATTTTTAGCACAATTTGAGGCAATTAAAAAAATCGCAAGTGAAAAGTCTTGTGTAATTGTAGGAAGATGTGCTGATTATGTCTTAAGAGATATGGAAAACGTATGTAATATTTTTATTTGTGCACCAATGGAAGAAAAGATTAAAAGAGCTGTTGAATTCTATGGTGTAAAAATAGAAAAGGCATCGTCTGTTATAACTAAGCGTGATAAGAAAAGAAAAACATACTATAACTTTTATACAGATATGGATTGGGGTAAGGCTTCAAACTATGATTTATGTATTAATTCAAAGCTTGGTGTTGAGAATTGTGTAAATGTTATAGTTACTTACGTAAAAGAAAGATTTAAAATTGAATAATTTATATACAGATTATGCAAATTATATAATCGAATCTATTAATTTAAAAAAGAATCAAGTAGTTGAAATAGTAACACCATTTGAATGTGAGAGCTTCGCAAATATTTTATTAAAGGTAATATTACCATATACACATGATGTATATATAACTATTACAAATACTAAAAGAGAGGATAATCCTCACATCACTGATGATTTTTATTTAGGACTAATGAAAAAGGAGTTTGTAAGAATTACAATTACATCTCCTTTTACTTTATCACGAGATAAATATTATATTGAAAGTCAAACAGAAGAATTAAAGGAATACTTCCATAATAATATATCTCAAAGAACAATGGTTTCAGTTCCTAATTTAAAATGGGCAACAATGCTTGGTATTACCCAATCTGAATTATTAGAAAAAATTATAGAAATATCTAGAATGGAAAATACTTTAAAGTATGAGGTAGAAAAGCTAAATAGATTAAATTTAAAGTATTTAAATATAACTACAGGCCTAGGTACTAATCTTAGCTTAGAATTAACTAAGGATTTTAAATTTAATACTGGAATATTAAAATCTAAAAAGAATATTGAATTTAAGGCAAATATTCCATCCTTAGAAATATTTACATCACCATATAAGCTTGGTGTAAATGGCAAGCTAGTTGGAAGTAAGCCAATATTTATTAAAGATAGAGTTATACCTAAATTTAGCTTAGAATTTGTTGATGGAAAGGTAGTATCTCAAATGGGATTAGATAGCGCTTTAAATTTAGACGAATCAATGAATTATGTTGGTGAAATTGGTATAGCTAATTTTAAGGATAGTATATTTTATTCAACTTTGTTAGATGAAAACTTAGCAACTCATATCGCAATAGGTAATTCATTTAAAATGGGAATAAAAAAGAGTGAACAAAAAAAGCTTAATTATTCTAATTATCATATAGATTTACCTATTGGTACATCTGATATGAAAATAATAGGTGTATCCAATAAGGGCTTTATATACGAATTATTTAGGGATGGCGTTTATGTATACAGTTGATCTTCATAATTATAATCAAAATAGAAATGATGCCTTATATAATTTAGATAGAGCACTAGATCATATTAGAAAAAGTAAAGAGCATTTACTCTCTTTAATAGTAGGTAAGGGTGAGAAAAGTGGTTCAACTCATATAATAAGAACATATATTATAGAGGTCCTTACTGAATATAAGGCTCAGAATAAAATAAAGGATTATATTGAAGGAAATAATATAGATATATTTAATCCAATTTATCATAGCTTTAAAGGAAGAGAATATCTAACTGATGATGATAAGAAAAATGCCAATAAGGGCATTATTATAGTTTATGTGAAATAGGTGATATTTTGATAGAGGTTAAAACAACTGGATCATTTTTTACAAATTCATATATTATATCTGAGGA
>JAEEHU010000127.1 GCA_016280975.1 Acholeplasmatales bacterium
CGAATATTCTCAAATCTCTTTTTACTAGTTCATCAACTATTCTTGCTTTGTATGTAGAATCATTAGTTATTTTCTTCATAGCATCACAACTCCTCTATATTGTTCACGTATATTTTATCAAACTGACCCATATTTGTCAATAAAACTGACCCATATTTCTAAACTAAACTGACCCAGTTTTACTCTCAAGCATGTCACTCTTATCTGTCACGTTTGTCACATGTCACATAAGAGTATACTTTAATAATAATATGTTCTTATATATGCCTATATATAGTAAGTAGTAGTTTAACGATTAATAATAATTTAACGATTTATTTTTATATATAAATGATATATATACTACTACTGCCATATTTATTGCAGAAATTCCTTATAGATCATTAATATTTGCAGTATTTATGACTATATAAAGAAAAAATAGCCAATACTTTCGTATCAGCTATACTTAACTCTAATGGGTTTGTACGCCAATTTTAATACAAAATTGTACGGCTACCCTAATTTTTGTACAGGCACTCAATTTTTTGTATACCCCTATTTGAAAAAGTATACCCCTCGGTCCAAAAGTATACCCCATATTTAAATAATCAAAAACATTTTTTCATTTTCTATGCGTAATCAGTATTAATTTGGAATAAATATTTTAGCACCTATAACTTGCGGTTTAAAATCAATCATTTTAATATCACAAGCATTTTTATATTTTGAAAGTTGCAATAGTTCTTTTGTTACCGGTAATAAATACATGCATTTATCATTTTGATATGGGTTACATAACAACAAGTAATCTACATTAGACTCTAAAATCATGTCTAAACATTCTTTAATATCAATCACATTAAATGCATACATCCCTTTATCAAAACCCAAGCAACCAAATGTCGTTTTATCTTCACAACAAAAAACTATTTTAATTTCGTTAGTGTCTGATATAATTCCATCATTGATTAATTCTTTCTCATATTGACTGATTTTAGAATTATGTTCTTTAAATGCTTTTATAAAGTTATCCCTCAAGTACTCAGTTGAATGCGTAACACATAATTGTTCATGAATCATTTTTGTTTCATGTGTCAAATCATTTAACTCATCAAATTTACGATTAATTCGAGATTCTTCAATTCTAGTTTCGCTTCCCTTTTTATTATTTTTGGTAGCATCATATTCAAAATGTTCTATAATAATATCTTTATCACCAAAGTTCAAATAACCATCAGGATTATCTCGTATAATTATTTGGTTAAAATACTTAAAAAAATCATTTGCAAAATCACGTATAGAATCAATAGTTTTAATGCATGTTTCTTGATTAAAATACCTATATATACATTCATAAAATTCATTATTTTTATGTTTCTTTTCCATTTGGTTTCACCTGTTTCACTTTGAAATTATTCTATACTAATAACAAATATCTAAAATATATTAACAGTTTCAACACTATTACTTACATTTCTTATTTACTCTCTAATTTATTTATTATCAAAATTTGGTTTAACTTTTTTCATTTGTTTACAATTAGGACATTTACATTTGTTTGAAACTCTATCTTTGATAGATGCTTCCCATTCAAAATGACATAATTTACAAATCCACCATACTTTTTGATGACTTCCATTTGAACACGAATTTGGAGTTATTTTTATATTTTTAGCATAATTCCATTCTTTAAGTAATTCTGGATTAGTTGTTGTTAAATCATTATAGCCTTCTAACACTTTATGACCTGAACAATATGGACATCTTGTTCCCCTAACTATATGAGCTATAGAAGCTTCCCATTGATGACCTTTTTCACATTTCCACCATACCTTCTTATGAGTTCCAGAAACATAATCAAAAGGCATTGATTCATTTTTCTCGTAATCCCAATATTTAATTACATCGGGGAATAAAGTCTCTAAATCATTAAAGCCACGTAATACCTTTCGTCCTGAGCAATAAGGACACCCAACTTTTTGATTGGTTCTCATATTTGGAGAGCATTGATATGTATGACCATTTTTGCACTTCCACCAATATTTCCTAGAATCTCCATATAGAACTTCATTAGGCTTCTTCTTGTTCTTTTCATAGTCCCATTCATCAGTTAACTCAGGATATTTATCAAAAAGACTTTTTCCATCCATCAAACGATTAGAATATCTTGTTTGCGCTATTTTTTTCTTAGCACAAACAGGACATCCAGTTTTTTCTAACGTTCTATTTGCAACGACAGCTTTCCATTCATTACCACATATAGAGCACTTCCACCATACCTTTTCGTTGCTATATGGAGGAATCATATATGGTTTCAAAAAACCATTTTTTTCATCATTCCATTCCATCGAAACATTTGGAAATACTTTGTCAAGACTTTCATCCTTCAAATACCTTATATAATTAGAAATAATAGTTCCTTTATCTTTTGATATATCAACGACTATCTTATAATCCAAAAGTAAAAATAATTCGTTAATTACTTTTTCCAAATCTGAATTTGATTTAGAGTTTCTAAAAATATTTTTCGCAAACTTTGTCTTGTCCAATCCTTTTTCTCTAATACGAATTAACTCTATTTTATTATTTTTACATAGTTCGTCTTTTTTATTATCTCTTTCTAAATTATCTTTATGCCACTGAAACCCATCATATTCTACTGCAATTTTTCTAGAAGGAATATAAATATCAAGCTCAATATTTTCAAATCTATATCCATTTATAACTTCAATATTCGAATTTTTTAAATAATAATAAATAGCTTGTTCACAAAATGATGTCGAATAATACTTCATACATTTTGGGCATCCTGTTCCTTGTTTTGCACGAGTATTCGCCTTAGTATGCCACTCGTAACCGCAATTAGAACATTTCCACCATACAATTTTATCGCTTCCAGCAATTATTTCAGATGGCAAAAATGAATTTTTATCATAATCAAAATCCACAAGTAATTCTGGATTTGTTGTAGCCAAATCATTAAAACCCGATAATACTTTTTGGTTTTCACAAAAAGGACAGCCATTTCCTTGAATTCTATGGTAAATAGAAGCCTTCCAACTATGATTTTTACTACATCTCCACCATATTAAAATATGTGTTCCTTTCTTTACTTGGGTAGGGCTGATCAAATTTTTCTCATAATCCCATTCTTCAAGTAACTTTGGATTCGTTTTTGTAATATCATTTACACCAGTTATTGTTCGTCTACCTGAACAATATGGGCAACCTTGATTTCTTTTCGTTCTATGTGATATTGTAGCTTGCCATTCATGTCCATTTTTACATTTCCACCATACTTTCTTTTGTGAACCACATGTAAAATTCTCTGGTCTTTCATTATTTTTTGTAAAATCCCATTCATCACATAACAAAGGATACAATGTTTTCAAATCATTTTCACCTATAATTGGTTTCTTACCTGCACAATACGGACAGCCTACTCCTTTAATTCGATTATATGCATATGATTCATAAGAATGACCTTTTTCACATTTCCACCATACTAAAACAGCAGAATTTGACTTTATTTCATTAGGCTTAATTATATTTTTATCATAGTCCCATTCTTTTGCTAAGTCTGGATTTGTTGTAGCAAAATCATTTTCACCTTTGATTGCCATTCTTCCCGAACAATAGGGACAACCAGTTTCTAAAATTGTTCTAGATCTAACACTTGAAAAAAAAGAATGATTATGATCACATCGCCACCAAATTTTTTTATTATTAGCATAAGTCAGACTTTCTAATTCGATTCCTTCAATTCTATTTTTTTCAAAATCTATTTGTTCGAATAACTTTTTATTATTAGTTTTACACCAATCAATTAGGCACACCTTTTTTATCACTATTATCACATCCATTATAACTAGTACAATTATAGCATATTTACTTTCGCACTGAAATATTTACTAACTCTTATAATATGTTAATGTAATTATTTGACTATTGATTCTTTTATAATTTTCTCTATTTTAATTCCATATAATTCACATAGTGCATATAGTATATTAATTTTTGGTGTTCTTCTGCCACTTTCATAATTTCTTAGAGCACAGGTTTTTATACCTAAATATTCACATACACTATTGGCACTATATGTTTTATTTAATCTTGCTTCTCTTAAAGCCTTACCTAATTTTATTGTATCGAGCTCATGAATATAGATACAATTACTAGGCATAAACCTGGTACACCACTTTTGAAATACATTTAATTTAATGTTTTCATAGCATTTCTTATCCATATCTATTTCTTTATCGTAAACATACGCCATTAACACTTTAGTTTCTATATCAGATAATTCATTACAAAACATCTCATATTCATCAATTAGTCTTTTTGCCTCTTTTAATTCTTTAAAATAATGATCTATCTCAATCATTGTTACATCTTCTCTATTTATATATTCATTACAACAAATAACACTAACATCTGCATCATATACTTTCCTGCACCAATATTTCATATAATATAAATTTCTTTGTTTTAAAAATATTTTCATTTAATAGACCCTCCATGAGTAACATATTAAATAAAATGCAGGTTCTATCAAGTAAAAAATAGGAAAAGTTTATCTAACCAATAAAAAGTTTAAACAGTATATAAAAAGTTTTTACAACCCACCAAAAGTTTTATCAACCTATTTTATATACTTTTAAATGTACGCCATCTTTAGTACAAAAACAAAAAAATCACCAAAAAAGGCGAAAAAAAAGGCCATTTTGACCTTGTGTCGTTATGACACATACAAAATGACGCTCTTATTCAAAATGGTGCCCAGAATGGGATTCGAACCCACACTCTATCACTAGAAGCGGATTTTGAGTCCGCCGCGGCTGCCATTACGCCATCTGGGCAAATTAACTCAAGATTTAGTTTCTTGAGTTATTATATTTTTCTATTGATTCGTTATATAGCTTTAGTATAGTGTCTGTAAACACTTCTTTTGAATACTTTTTAGTAGATTCAATAGCATTTTTCATTAGCTTTTTTAATTCATTTGGATTTTCATATACGTATTGCATCTTCTCTACTAAATCATCTACTCCATCAAATGTATAACCGTTATAAGCATCAATTATAACATTTTCGATAACCTCATCCTTTTGAACTAAGGCTGGAGTTCCTGATGATAATGCCTCAATATAAGTTAAACCTTGAGTTTCACTTTTTGATGCGTTTAAGAAGATATTAGACATATGATAATATAGTGGAATATCAGTCCATGGAATTTGGCCTGTAAAGATTACTTGATCTTTAACTACATAATCTTCTGCGTCTTTCTTTAGGCTTTCTAAAGATGGACCACCACCAACTACAACTAAATAAGCATTTTTACCATTTAAAGCATATGTAAATGCCTCAATAAGATTTTCGATATTCTTTTCATCTGAGGCTCTACCAATATAGGCAAAAACAAAGGCATCATCATTAATACCAAGCTTTTCTCTTAGTTCTTTAATCTTAGCATCAGGTGAGTATTTTTTCTTAAATCTTTCAAGTTCAATACCTGTTGGAATAATTGCAATCTTATTTACATCCATTCCATATAAAGGTAAGTCTTGAATTACCTTTTTATTTGGAATGATATCTATTACTGAAGCCTTACTAATAGGCTCTAAGAACATCTTTCTTTCAAGCCATAATAGTGGTCTATGGAAATATTTATCAGTAATAGGGAATACATATTTCAAATAGTCCTTCCATGATGTATGAAGGGTATGAACAAGTGGAATATTAAGCTTCTTAGAAGCTTTAATTGCAACCTTAGATAAATAATATTCAGTTTGTACGTGAATAATATCCAAATTGTATTTAGCTACCTCTTTAACAGCTTTTCCATAGAAGAAACTAAAGTGATATTGCTTGATACTCTTAAAAGGATATGGAATACCTTTAATATTAATTACAGACTTCTTCTTTATTTCTTCTTTTTCATTTTCAGTTAAAGACTTCTCGTCGTAACTTGTAAATATAAAGCATTTATGACCTAAGGCCTCTAGACCCTCATAAAGCATTGTAATCGAAGTTACAACACCACTAATGGCTGGATAATATTGATCTGTAAATAAACCAATATTCATATTTTTTCTCCTTTTTTAAAAGAGGAATTAACAATTACATTTCATCAAGATATTTAATACCTAATAATCTTAATCCTTCATTTAAAACAATTCTTACAGATTTAGCTAATGCTAAATTTGTATTTCTAATATTTAAATCACTTACATTTATCTTTTCAATTGAATAGAAATGATTGAAGCTTGCTGCTAGGTTAAGTAAATACTTAGCAATTACTGATGGAGCATATTCAATTGATGCCTTCTCAATAACCATTTTAAATTGACTTACTAACTTAACAAGCTCAAAATAATGCTCACGCTCAAATAATTTAGAATCAATATAATTTAAATCTAATTCTTGATTCTTTAAAATTGATGCGATTCTTACAGATGTATATTGTAAATATGGACCTGTTTGACCTTCAAACTTTAATGCCTCATCAATGTTGAATTCAACATCTAAAGATCTGAAATTCTTTAAGTCTTGGAATACTATTGCAGCTATACCAACATACTTAGCTATTTCATCCTTATTAGCTAAATTAGGATTCTTAGCTTCAATTGATTCCTTTGCAAGATTAATTGCACGCATTAAAACATCGTATAATTTAACTACATTACCTTTTCTTGTTGATGCTTTTTTACCATCAGTAAGGTATAAACCAAAGTTAACATGCTCAATTTGATTTGCAAAATCATAGCCCATCTTTTCAACTAATCTTTTAAGTTGAACGAAATGAAGCTTTTGCTCATTTCCAACTACATATAAAATCTTATCGAACTTATATTCATTCTTTCTATAGAATACTGCAGCTAAATCTCTTGTAATATAAAGTGAGCCACCATCACTACGCTTAATTAAAGCTGGTGGAATATCATCACCTAAATTAACAATCTTAGCACCATTATCTAACACTAATAAATTCTTAGATTCTAATTCATCTACAACAGCATCCATCTTATCATTATAGAATGCTTCACCATTATAAGAATCAAAATCAATTTCAAGTAAATCATAGATTTGCTTTGATTCCTTTAATGATTCTTCTCTAATCCAGCGCCATAATTCTAAGTACTCAGGATTTGCAAGCTCCATTTGTCTAAATGCTTCTCTTGCTTCATCCTCTAAAGATGGGTTTTTCTCAGCCTCAACATGGAATTTAACATATAGCTTTGTTAGTTCACTAATTGGGTCTGCCATAATAACATCCTTATTGCCCCACTTCTTAAATGCGACAATCATCTTACCAAATTGTGTACCCCAGTCACCTAAGTAATTAATTGCAAATGTATTATAGCTACATTTCTTCATTATTAGCTTTAATGAGTTACCAATCATAGTTGAACGCAAATGTCCAATTGAGAAGCTCTTAGCAATATTTGGACTTGAATAATCAAGTGTAACATTCTTACCTAGACCGATTTCTGATTTACCATAATCAGATTCCTTTTCGATACAGTCTAGAATTATATTTTTTGATAATTTAGCCTTATCAACAAATAAGTTTACATATGCACCAACAGTTTTAATATCAACAATTGGTAAATCAAATGACTTAATTGCCTCAACTGCCATCGCTACTATTTCAGGCATAGGCTTTCTTAATATTTTTACAATAGAGAACATCGGAACTGAAATATCACCAAGAGATGAATTCTTAGGTTCTTCAACTACTATTGAAACTTCGACATTAAGATTTTCTTTTATGTAATTTTCAAGCTTATTTTTTATCTCTTGTTTTAGATTTTCAATCATATTTCCTCCATAAAAAAGGCTAGGAGATTATCCCAGCATTATTTTTAACTATTGTTGCTTTGGTAAAGATAAAGCTTGATTAATATAGATAGTCCAACTGTATTGATCAGATTCGTTTTGTGAATTGAATACTAATTCACCGCTCTTATATACAAGTAGTGTTGGAGTTTCTGTCATATCAAATTTTTCAACATTATCTTTAACTTTATTGTTTAGCTTATCTTCGTATGTAGATATTTGCTTTCTATATTGATAAGTGTTAGTCTCAGAATTCTTCTCTGCATCATCTACATATGTTGAATAAACTAAATAAACTGTCTTAACCTCATATGTATCAGCTGTTGCATTGATTGTACTTAAATTCTCTAAGAATTCACCCTTAGATAATGATCCATAATAAAAGAATGTATATTCATCGCTTTTTGCCTTGTCAACGATTGAATCAACTACGCTATCATAGTTTGAATTACTTATTTCAACAAATACATTCTTATCCTCATCAACACCATTATATTGTGCTGAGTTAGCTGTATTATAATCATTAATTGCAGTATTTAACTTCTTTGCTAAACCAGTAGATGTAACAATGTTTAAAACGATAGTTACAACGATGATTACTGCAAAAAATGCAACTAAGAATGATAATTCCTTTGTCCACTTAAATTTTGTTCTATTTCTTTTACTTTTTGATGCCATAATTTCTTACTCCTTAATACAAGAATATAAATATTCTTAAAATCAAAAAAGATTTCTTGATTATTATACCAAAATAATACTCTTATATCAACAAGAAAGCGAATTTTTTTATAAAGTTAGTTATATGCAAAACTATTTCAATTTTTTAGGCACTTAAAAGATTTTTTGTCGTTTTGCCTACTTGTGAAAATTTAAATATTATATTATAATATAAGTTAAATAAAACTATGTAAAATGTTGAGGTGATACATGTGAAGGTACTAATTTGCGCTAGTGAAGGAGCACCATTTGCTAAAACTGGTGGACTTGCTGACGTAGTAGGAGCACTTCCTAAGGCTTTAAAAGCTAATGGTTGTGACTGTAGAGTCATAATGCCCTTTTATAAACGCATAAAGGATAAAAATATTGCTTATTATAAAGGATATGCCTATGTAAGAATTGGATCTAGAATGGAGTATGTCGGAGTATTCCACTCAATCTATGAAGGAATAGATTTTTACTTTATAGATAACGATAGATACTTCTATAGAGATCAATTCTATGGCTATGGTGATGATGGAGAAAGATTTGCATACTTTGATTTTGCTGTACTAGAAGCATTAAAGGTTGTAGGATTCTTCCCAGATGTTCTTCACCTAAATGACTGGCAAACAGGTCTTATTCCTTATATTCTAAAGGCTAATTACTATGGTCATTCAGAATATAATAGAATGAAGACAGTTTTCTCAATTCATAATATTCAATATCAAGGAAATTTCCCACTTGATATGATGTCAATATTATATATGCCTTATTCTTCTAGCTTAGAATTTGGTGGTCAAATCAATTTCATGAAGACAGCTATAATGGAATCTAATTCTATTACTACTGTTTCACCAAATTATAAGAATGAAGTTTTAACAGATGAATACGGATATTCTCTTAATAATATTTTAGGATTAAGATATTTCGATTTCATGGGTATATTAAATGGTATTGATGTAGATAAATTTAATCCACAAACTGATAAAAACATTTATCAAAATTATGGAATAAAGGATTTCGTTAAGGGTAAAGCTGTAAACAAAAAGGAATTATTAAAAGAATTCGGATTAAATCCTGATGATGACGCACCACTATTTGGTTTAGTATCTAGACTAGTAGTTCAAAAGGGTGTAGAGCTATTAATGCCTATAATTGATGATGTAATTAATTATAGTAATGCAAAATTTATATTAATGGGCTCTGGTGATGAGGTATATGAAAACTTCTTCCGCTCTTTAGAATATAGATATCCTGATAGAATTAAATGCTATATTGGATATTCTGATCCTATAGCACAAAAGATTTATGCAGGATGCGATGTATTCCTAATGCCATCTAAATTTGAACCATGTGGACTAGGTCAATTAATCGCAATGAGATATGGTACACTTCCTTTAGTAAGAGAGACTGGAGGATTAAAGGATACTGTAGAGCCTTATAATCAATATACAGGCGCAGGTACAGGATTTACATTTAGAAACTTTAATGCAATAGAATTAAAGGATGTAATGTTTATCGCAATTAACCTATACAATCAAAACAAAGACGCTTTCCATAAATTAATGAAACAAGCAATGGAAAAAGATTACAGTTGGGATGCCAGTGCAAGGGTTTATTTAGAATTATTCAATAACCTTGTAAATTATTAATATATAGCAGGAGGAAAAAAATGGAGACACTAGCATTAATTTTAGCGGGTGGACGTGGTTCTAGACTAGATATTCTATCTGAAAAACGTAGTAAGCCTGCCGTACCATTTGGAGGAAAATTCAGAATTATTGACTTTGCCCTTTCAAATTGTACAAACTCTGGAATTTTCCAGATTGGTATTTTAACACAATACCTACCACTATCACTTAATGAACATATCGGTGTAGGAAAGCCATGGGACTTAGATAGACGTGATTCATTCGTAACACTTCTTCAACCAAACAACTCATGGTATGAGGGAACTGCAGACGCAATTAGAAAAAATCTAGATTTCGTTAAGCGTTATGCATCTAAATATGTTTTAATTCTATCAGGTGATCATATCTATAAGATGGATTACTCAAAGATGATTGAACAACACAAGAAAACTGGTGCTGATTTAACAATCGCAGCTAAGATTGTACCAATGGAGGAAGCATCAAGATTCGGAATTCTTGAAACTGATGACAAATTAAAGATTAAAAAGTTCGTTGAAAAACCAAAAGAGCCAAAATCAAATAAAGCTTCTATGGGTATTTATGTATTCTCAACTCAAGCTTTAATTGACGCAATTGAATCTCATCCAGATATTCCTGATCTAGATTTCGGTATGCATATCATTCCAGATATGATTAAGAATAAGAATGTTTATGCATATGAATACTATGATTACTGGAAGGATGTAGGAACATATGATTCTTATGTTGAGGCTAACTTGGAATTATGCCATGATACAGCCTTAGACTTATATGATCCATCATGGAAGATTTATACTAAGAGTGAGGACTTACCACCAGTTAAGGTTGGTGAAAAGGCTACTATTTCTACTTCTTTGATTTCAAACGGATGTAAAATTGAAGGTGAAGTTGAAGAATCAGTATTATCTCCAGGCGTTGTCGTTGGTGAAGGTTCAGTTGTTAAGCATTCTGTTATTCTAAACGATGTTATAATTGGTAAAAATTGTAAGATTGAAGATACTATTATCGATAAGAACACTGTAATTGGTGACAATTCAATTATCGGTACTGGTGATGATAGAACTCCAAACAAGGATAATCCAAAGGTATTATCTTCAGGCTTAAATGTAATTGGTAAAAAGTTAATTTTACCTGAAGGCTTAGTAGTTGAAAGAAACGTACGTATCTTCTCAAGTGCTAATCCAAAGAAGGTTACAGCTAAGCATATTAAGAGTGGAGAAACATTAAAATAAAATAACCTCCTTTATATAAAAAGGTTCTTATGAAATTAATCATAAGAACCTCTTTTTATTTTGCTTTTCTTCTTCCACGCTTTTGATCGTTTTTCTTTAATCTTTTTGCAAGCTCTGATATTTGTGCTTGACGCTTCTTCTTATATCCTGGTTTTACCTTATCCTTCTTAGGAATATATTTAGAAGCTTCCTTTTCATAATCTGTCTTTGGCTTGATTCTATCAAGTCTAGTATTTCTACCCTTATATTCTACAAGGTCTTGATCCTTAAATTCATAATACTTAGGCTTAATACCCTTTTTATTTAGATTATTTAAATATTCATCATCAATTTCCTCATAGAAGCTATATACTATACCATCCTTATACATTCTTCCTGTTCTACCACTTCTATGTAAATAGAATTCATAGTCATATGGAAGCTCATAATTAATGATATGAGTAACACCTTCAATATCAATACCACGGGCAGCTAGGTCAGTTGCGACAACATATTGATATTTTAAATCATTTATTTCAGTTAATACTCTTTTTCTTTCTCGTGATGATAAATCACCATGCATCATACCAACCTTGTATGATTCATTAGAAAGAATTTTAGAAACCTCAAATACAGTTTCCTTTTTATTAACAAATACTATTGCGATATATGGATTAATAGTTTTAGTTAAATTA
>JAEEHU010000020.1 GCA_016280975.1 Acholeplasmatales bacterium
TTAATCATTTTTTTATCTTCAGGAGCAACTCTTAAAAGTTCCTCTTCAAATTTCTTTAAATCTGCATATACAGTTACTACTTCTCCATCAGGATAATAAATCTTTGTAAAATAATCTGTTAAATGTATTTTTGTATTTTCATCAATCGCACCCAAATGATTCCAAATAGGATAGAAATTAGAATATTTATTAACACCAATAATCCAGTGTGCACAACCATCAATTTCAACACCAGATCTTTTCCAAGAAGTACACTCTCCACCAGTAATAGAATGTTTTTCATAAAGTTCAACATCATAACCATTATCTAGTAAATATATAGCACTAGTCATTCCTGATATACCACCACCAATGACTATTACTTTTTTTCTATCACCTTTATTGTCCATGGTAACCTCCTTAACAACAATATCATTATACATAATTAAAACTATAATTAAAAGTAAAATATTTTTATATATTTATATATAAAGAGAATTATAAAAAAAAAATAAAGAAGCACAAAGTTGTGCTTCCATATTATAAATATACTTAATAATAACTGCGTACCGGACTTTCATCCTACTAATTGTATATAAGGTGTTTATTTACATATAGTGATAATAGAGCTGAGCATAGGATAGCGACTCCTATACTTTCTACCATAGTACAAACGTACACTAGCACTAGCGGGATTGATACCCACACTTTCACCAAGCATTCAGCAAAATAATCTTTTTTTAGAGCTTCATGTGTAAAAGAACATGTTGCTGCATTTGGCTACTCGGACTCAAACTTCTCTTATACACTGGTTACCCAGCTTCAATGCAAATCTACTTGTTGGCTTCCCTAGGTTTACCACAGTCGCCAGCTAAAGCCTAACTAGGGTTATTCTCTACCGAGCGTCTATTATGTAGACGAGAAGAATAGTTGCTTAACATAATATATACAACGCACAATGAGGCAACGTATCTCCCTTTAGGATTCCAGATATAGTCTTTATATATAAACTATACCCAATATCAAAGTATAAAGTATCCCATATACCTTGATACTACGATTTTATAGCTTCATCTCCAGGCACGGTGCAAATCGTGAGTTACCTGGTTGGAACGTAGTTATTATTAAGTATATTTTGTGTCAACCTCGATTGACACCATAATTATAGAACTAAAAAATATATAAAACAATTTTCATATTTATATTATTTTTGTGTATAATACTTTTAGTATTTGAGCCATTTTCTATATATTATTTAAATTATTTGTGGTATTTTTATACACAAATCGCGAAAAAAACGAAAAAAAGATGTAGATTTTTTTATTTTTCTACATCCTTTTTATTATACATACCTATAGCATCGCTATATTCTTTGCTTATTTCTTCTCTTAATCTTTTACCAAATATATAGGCATCCTTACCAAACGCCATAAAATAGGACTTAAGTTGAAAATAACTACAAGAGAATGTATATTCATTGTTTTCTATTGAAACAGGAATAGGTCTATTAACATATCTTCTTTCGAATGTTTCAACTCCTTTTGGTGTTAATCTTATTTTTACCTTATACGGAGACGAATATGGAAATTGAATTCCATTTTTTATATTTTCCTCTAATATACTAATTTCATCATCACTAAATTCATACATGTCTCTTTTTATGATAATATCCTTTATTTTAGAGATATTATAAGACAATATTCCATCAGTCATATTTTTACCTATTAAATAGCTATATACCTCTTCTTTAGATGTTCCTAGCTTATATGGTTTAAATACAACCTTTGAATCATTTACCTTAAATTGAATAATTCTTTTATTTTCTATTGCTTCATTTATTTTATCTACTCTATCCTTATATATTATTTCCTCACGTTTATATTGAGGATATGATAAATATTCTAAGATCATATTTCTAAAATAAGCTGAGGCAGAAATATATAATAGATTTCCTTCTATATATTCAAATATAGGGCTGTTTTCCTCATTTAAGATAAAAGTTAGACTCTTATCAAAATAATTATTCTTTGAATCAGAGATTTCATTTTGTAATTTTAGTGCTATTTCTTTAGAAAGCTCATCATCATTAACTAATAAATTAATATTATTAATTGTTTTATCAATGTTATTCTCATAAATTAAGTAGAAATTTTTAAATAATAAATTGATGAATTTATTCTTATTTATAGTCTTATCTGATTTAGATATTTTAAATAATCTAATATCTTCTAATAATTTATCATAGCTTGATTTAGTTAAATTAACTTTAATTTTCATAATAGCACCTCCTTACTACTGACTATTATAAATTCTTTGATTGCCATATCAATTAAGTATCTCCACTCTTGATACATATTCATTACTCCTTTGGATACAATAATTAATTAATAGCTTTATCGAAAGATTCTTTTATAAAAAATCCGCTTAAAATTAATAGCTTTCGATTTCACTACTAATATATTGTAATAATTTACCTGTCAGCTTTGTGATGTCATTACACTCTATTACTGTATCATATATTTGAATCAAATCCTCATAACAACCATGTAGTGCAATTGCAATAACCTTAAATCCTAATGACTCTAATTTTATTCTTGCATTTTTAGCATCATTTATCGATTTATAAGGTCCATATTCAAAATTAGTTCCAGAATGATATGGAACTCCATCTGAAATCATTACTATTATTTTATGCTCTGAATTTATTTTTTTATAATAGTTAACATTCCATAAAAGAGATAAACCTTCTCTAGTGTTTTCTAGAAGAATTGATTTTAGAATGTTATACTCTTGACCTTTTTTAGCATTAAATGGAAGCAAAATATAATGTTCTAGCTCCAGTTTATCAAAAACAGCTTTGTGAAGTACTATACTGTGCTTAATTTCATATTTCTTTAAAGTCTCATGGACAATTATAAGCGATTCTTTAGCATCATCAATTATATCATTCATAGAGCCTGATCCATCTAGCATAAATGTTATAGCTAAATCAGGAATTTGGATTTCTTCTTCCTTTTGTTGCCAAAATCTTTCTTTTGGGTCAGCAAAATTCTTTGATGACAATACTGCACCAATTATCTTTTTACTACCATATAATTCGTGTTTTTCTCTAAGCAGCTTAGTAAATTGTCTATTATAGCTATTTATATTTATCTTATATCTATCTTTTATAGATTCATAAGCAGGCTTTAATCTGGTATCAACACCTGGAAGTATTTCCTTTAATGAGACATTTTTATGTTCTTTGCTTTGAGTTATGCTTCCACTTCCATATTCATAAGTATATCCTTCTATGGAAGTGGAATTATTTGAATTTGAAAGCATACTATTTAAAGCTACATATATATCTTCCTTTGATTCATTAAGCATTGATGATAGATCATCTAAGGTTACTTCTACTACATTAACATCAGTTGTCTTTAATCCCTTATGCTCATTTTTTTCATAATTAAAGGCTCCAGTTCCAACCTCAAAATCAAATAATAACTCCTTTAACTTTTGCTTGATTTCCTCAAGCCTTTTATTTTCTTCTTCGTCCTCTGTTAATTCATCTTCCTCACTATGTTTCAAGACATCCTTATAAATGTAATCAGCAATTTCAATAGATAATTTATCTCTATTATCTGGATCTCCACTTACTACAGCCTTATCAAACATGGGTTCAATATGATTGATATAGTTTTTTATATATTTTTCCTTCTTTGGCTTAAACATAGGATAAACATGCTTTGTAGAAAAATAGCAAAGGATATCTTCTATTAATTTCTTTTCTTCATCGACCAATTCAGTTGTTTCTAGATTTTCACTCACTGTTGACTTTTCATGAAATCTAGAACGAAACATAGTTAATATTCTAAGTAGATAAATATATGCATAGGAATTTGAATAATTTTCGAGTGTCTTATTATCAATAAATGAATCTTCAATTATATTACTTACTGATGCAAGAATCATCGTATACGTTTTTCCTCTTTTTATCTTATTGGCTATTGAAGGAAAATTACTATAAAGCACATGACTTGACTCATGAATATTAATGGCTCTTGTTATCCAAGATAATGTTAAATATCTATTTGTGAAATCAAGTTTAAATCCAACACTTTCAAAAAACTGAATAGTTTTTATCCAAGCAGCATCATCACAAAATAGTTCTAAAAAATGCGGATCTAGAACAATATGCTTTCCATCAGTATAACTATTATGTTCTAATATGAAGAATAATTCTACTAATGGATTTCCTGAAAGTGTAGCTGCAAAATCTTGCTCTTCACTCCTTTTATGTTCGCATACAAATTCTTCTAAGGCTTTTATATCTTTTTTATTCATAGGCTACCACTTATATAACTTAATAATTGACATAATAGTATTTTCTAATACCTTATCAGCCTTACAAATTGGAAGAATTGTTTTGTCCGCAGCTTTTATATATCCTTCATATTTAGCCATTTTAGCCCATGCCTCTAAATTTCTTGGAGATATAACAATATCTAATTCTTCCTTCATTATTTTCTTTTGAATTTGATGATATACCTTTAATAAATTAGCCACATAATCTTTGCATTCAGGAACACGAGTTATGAGCATTCTTTCAATTGCTTCATCAGGTAATCTTTCAAGCTCACATATTACATTGAATCTATTATATAAAGCTTGATTTAATTCTCTTGTTCCATAATATCCATAATTCATTGTCGCAAAGAATCTAAAGTCCTTATGACGCTCAACCTTTTCACCATTATCAAGTCTTACAAATCCATTATCGTCTAAAAGTGAATTTAAGAATGCTAAATATTGGGGCTTAGACATGTTGATTTCCTCAAATACTACAGCACCACCCTCTCTAATAGCCTTTGTTACTTGTGATTCCATAAATACTATTTTTCCATCTAAAGGAATATATTTTCCAAGAACAAATTCATCAAGATTTTCTGTACAATTTATAGTTGCCAAAATAGGAAGGTTTGTGTCTCTTGCGATAATCTTACAGCTCATAGTTTTACCTGTTCCTGCAGGGCCGTAAAATAGTGTTGCAAGTGAATCCCCAGAAACTATAGCATTCGCAACAGCGCGTAAGTTATCAGGTATTATAAATTCCTTTCCTAATACAGGTATTAAATCTAAGTCATGATCAAACTTGAATTTATTTATTTTAACTAGCTTAACTTTCTTTTGTTCTAAATCATTTGCCTTAATAATTGCGAGCTTATCACCAAGTGATGCGTATGTATAAAATTCTCTTAAGTCTATATCGCCATATATGGATTCATCACTCTCATCAAATTTATGACGTTGATAAAAGTCCTCACACAAGTGAACGAATGTCTGAGCATTTGAATCAGAAATGAATTTAATAACATCTTCTTTTATATCATCGTAAAAAACATAATCATACATTAATTGTCCAATAAAATACATAAATAGATGACCGTGTACCATTGCCTCGCTTAAAATAACACCGTTCTTATCATAATAAGCAAGTCTTGGAGTAACAGAATCAAAGGTCATTCTAATTGAATCAGCCTCTATCTTATATAATTTTTTAAATTCATTATCTAATTTTGAAACTAAAACAATTTGTCTATCCTCCTCAGTATCATATAAGACATCATCAATTATCTTTTGATCCTTTGTTGATATTCTTTTTAGTATATCAGAACCAAGTATCACTGCCTCGCTTATTTGTTGGCACAATGTAGTTTTGCCTGTAAATGATTGATTGTTTACATGAACATAAAAATTTGTAGCATCAGATAAATGCTTAAACCCAAATCCTTTATAAATCGAATCATCATTTTCTCTTACTTTCTTAAATGCTAATTTAAAATAATTAATTGGCATATGACCACCTCAAATAGTAAACATTTTGATAATTATATCATAATTTTTGACTAAAATCATTATTACACACCAAAAAAAAAGAGCTAACCATCGATAAAATTAGCTCCTTTAAATATTATTTAGTTTTAATCGACTATTAGTCTAATTCCATATCTTCTTTCCCAATCAGTACATTTACATATATCTTCGAGATTATACGCAATTACATCCTGCAAATCATAATCATATTTTCCACAATAAATAATAATTCCTTTTATTTTATTCACATCTATCAAGCTATATGTTTTGATTTCAGTAAAATCAAATACTGAATATTTTTTTATTACATTTACTCTATCAAAAATAACAGTTTTACAATAACTAATGAAATCTTGATTATCATCGAAATCATCTATATCTATTAATTCAGCATCATAAAAGAATTCATTTATTTCTTTAGAACAACAATCTAAATATATTTTTTCTTTTATATATTCATCCTTAAGATACTTTTTCCAGAGGATATCAAAAATTATCTTTTCTCGACCATTTTTATTTTCAGTGGCATACCATTCTAAATCTCTCCAATTATCATCACTATGATATATTTCTCTTAAATAACAAGAATAATCTAAATAAAAATTTAGTCTGAACCAGCTATCTTCGAACGCAAATAATTCGTCTCTAGCATTTAGCAAGAAAAAAATTATTCTGTCTTCTAATTCATCTTTGTTTTTCTCATCATATTTGAATAGTTCGTAATGAATATTTGCCATATAATATCCATATTCTATTGATTGTTGTCTACCTACTTTTTTATATTCCTCAAAAGGGATAATCCCTTTTTCTTGTTTTTCTCTAATGATTCTTAAATTTTCATAGTAAAAATCAGACCTTTTATTTCTTCCATCTGATTCTTCATTTCTTTTTATAGCCTCATCTAGCCATTCCATCTTACTAAATATTTGATTAATTTTTTCTAATTTCATAATTTTCATTCTTTCTTATTACAATTTAATATCAAACTAAATCTTGATGCCAGCAATCAATTAAATTTTCAATTTGATTATATGTAAAGCATGAAAGACCACTAATTTCTTTTCCCCATACAATATATACATTTTTTTGAGATCCAATATATAGTTCCATTTTTTCTCCGTTATTTGTAATAATGATTGGTCCTTCATCATTCTTTTTTCGAATTGTAAATTCATACTTATTTTTAATACTTAACAAAAAAATATAAAGAGATTCATAATCAAATGTATCCATTAACAATAATCTAATAGAATCATCACACTCCAAAACATGTAGTATTTCAATGATTCTATCTATCATAACTCTTTTCACTTGATCATCTGAAGCGCTTGTAAATTTTTTGCAAAAATTATCTACACCATTTTTTAATGCTTCCGAAATTTTGTTTATATTATAATTTCTCATTTTTTCCTTGCTTTCTTCTTTCTACATAGGGGAGTTACCTCTCCTACTTTTTATTTGATTTTTACGCCACCAATTGATGAAATTTCAGAACCTCTATATTCGACTCTATTTCAACCGACCTTATAAAGCTTACCAGATATGAATTCAATTCTATCATTTCCAACTTTAGATAGTTTTCCGCCGATATAATCCACTCCTCTAATTTATTTAATAAATCTTCCATATTTATCACCATCTATATTCTACAAGAATAGATGTACATAATTTTGGATACTATAGCTTATATTTTTCTAGTATATCTTTTACTTTTTTATCTGTCCCAAACGCAATCTCATCATTTAGATTAGAATAGATCTTTTGCATGTATTTATACTGATAATCGAATTTAATATTTAAATCTAAAAGCTTAATGTATTTATTTACCATTTCAATTGCATTATCTATAAACACTGCTGCTAGTAATGATTTACCTTCTTCAAAATCATATACAACATTATAGAAATTAATATTTGTATTATTTAGATTCTTCTTGTTCTTATATATGTACTGACATATACCAAATAGGTGTGCAATCTCTTGCTTAACATCAAATATATCTTTTGTTGACTCTAAGTCTAATAAAGCCATAGTAGTTATAATTTCATGAACAAATTTCGGGAATATACTAGCAAGTTCATAATTGTCATTAAATCTATAAAGAATAGTTGATTTTAATTTATAGCCCTTTGTGCTATAAGCTTCTCCTAATTCCTTATAGTAAGCATCAGGAATATCTTTTATATGGTTGTATACTGTTTCTGTAAATTTAGATTCTATGAAATAGATATTCTTACCTATCTTATAATAAACATCCATATTAGAACCCTTTAATTTAATATCACTTGATGATTTAAATGATGGCAAATGATATTCAAATTCTATATCATCAACCTTATTATCAAATGCTAAATGTGAATATAATTCAAAGCATAATCTTGATGATGAATAAACATTAAAAAACTTATCTAGTAATTCATTACCATCACCTTCAAGATATTGGTAGATAAATCTTTTAACCTTATTATTCTTTATATAGCTTTTAAATAATCTATAAAAGTATCCTACTTTATCTGTGTCGGATAAGTATTTATTACCATTATTTAATTCTATTAAATATTCTTTCATTTCATCTCTTTTTGTCACAATAGTTCACCTCGTTATTAATAATACGAAAAGATATGTCCATAAAAATGGACTTTGCATTAAGACAAAAAGAAAAACAACTAGCGTTAAATAGTTGTTTTAAATAATATATTGTTTATTCTTAATTTCGTAGTTGTTAAATAATTAAATATTCTTTTTGTATTATTTTGCTAAATTTGAAGCTGATACAAACATTTCTTTTGTATCATTATATAGTACTATTTTCTTTCTTGAACTATCAGTAGTTACATAATTAATATCTTTGTATAAAATATAACATAACTTCTTATGTTCATTTTCATCACTCCGAAATGGATTAAACTTATCATCCTTAAATGGATTTATATCATCATCTGTCATTGCAACATAATAAATGTTTTCTTTTTTTAGATCCTTCATGACATTATTTTCCAAAAATTCTAATACCTTCTTTTTCTTAAGTACTCGTTCTTTATAATCATAATTAGAATCTTTTTTGCTTCGTATTTCTTTTTCTTTTTTATTAGAATCAAAATATGAATCTACAAATCTCTTTTTGAGCCTTAGTTGAAAATTTATTCTACTAGAATTTCCTCTACCTTTATAACTATTTTCCTCAAAAATAGACCTTCCTTTGACACTGTCATTATACTTTTTTACTTTAGCCTCTACAAAAAATAGTTGTGACTCGCCTTTTTCTTTTTTATAATCAACTCTAATCATCAAATCTGGATCACCAAATCCATTAAGAGAAAATTCATTATATATTGAGACTTTTTCAATATTTTCCAGTCTTGAATCCTCAAAAATACTTGTGTCATCATCTATAGATTTAATGCACTTCAAAAAATGAAACATGGCCTCTTTATACATGTAGATGCTCAAAACAATTGAGTTAACCATCCCACGCTCACTATAATAATATAGATTTAATTTATTGTTCATATTGAATCGCCTTCTTTCGCTTTCATTATAAAATACGATTAAGAGGATAACAAGTTACAACAAAAAACTATCTGTTAATTAGTTCCACTGTATTTTCATCTAATTTAGAATCATAATATTTATCTAAAACTTTTTTAAATACTTCATCTTTAGACGCAATATAAAATATTGTCATAGATGATTTTAGTTTTAAATCATCTGGATATCCCATTACATTTCTAATATCTTTCTCTTTTAGATTTAATAAAATATTACATAATTCAATTAATCTAGATCTTAATATTTCATTTTCATAATATGCCTTAGCTTCCTTTATTCCATCAAGACCATAAAATTCTGAATAATATGAAAAGCCTAAGCCTTTAATTTGTGGAAATATATACCATATCCAATGTGATTCTTTTCTTCCTTTTAAAAGCTCACCCTTAGCTTTTAAATAATCATCATTTTGTGCATCAATAAATCTATTCAAATCAAACATTATTTACTCACCTCAATATAGTATTCTTTCATTGTATCAAGACATATACATCCTAAGCTATACCCAAACACACAACCACAATCTATAGCGATATGGTTATTTTTTTTTACTATTTTTCCAGACATATTGCTATCGATGAATTTAGTTGGTGTATGACCAGATGTAAGTATTTTGTTTTTATAATATACTTTATCATAATCAAGTCTTTCATTTATTAATTCAGATAAGCTATATTCAAATAGCTCTTTACTCTCATCAAAATCCTTAAATCCGCCATGTATTAATACATAGTCTATATTATTTACTTTTATTTCTGCGTAATCTCTAAAATCAGATAAGTATCTTAATACTTTATTCTTATTTGATACTGATAATTTATCATAATCAATTAGTGTATCCTTTCCACCATCAATAAGCCAATATAAATAATCATTATATTCATCACTATCCATTAAATCGTGAGTTACGACATAATACATATCATCAATAACTTCTTTTGATTTTAATCCAATTTTAGATAACGAATTAAGAGCACTTATATCATGATTTCCGTAAATAGGAATAATATTATCATGCTCCAACATATGTAGTAATATCTTCATTGGAGATTCTCCTCTATCACAAATATCACCAAGAATATATAATGTATCATCATCATTAAAATTTATTAAATTTAACATTTTAATATATTCTTCATAACACCCATGAAGATCAGATATTACATAAGTCATATTTAGTACCTTTCTATTAAATATATCCTATATTTAGATAATTCTCTACATTAATCAAGTACATTATTAGTTTTATACAATAACAGCAATAAAATATAAACAATTCATATTTTTATCACATGTTATTTTAGTGTTTTTAAATTAAGTTCCTGCAATTTTGCATTTTCATTTATATTTTTTAACTCATATAATATTTCACCTAATTCATCAACAAATTCTTCTTTATTTTTTATTTCTATTGGTTTTGTATGAGCTAACTGTTTATTTAACTTTTTATCTGTAATCAAAATACTATTCTTCATTTGCATTAAAGATTCAAGAAGTGCTTTTTTATAATTGTTTATACTGTCAACTTCGTATTTTTCTTCCATTCCATACGTTAATAATCTTGTAACAAGTATGATCTTTTTATTTGTAGAATCATTGCAATCTCTACTTCTTAATTCTAAACATGGGGTTCCGTCTTCTTCAGCAATAGGCATTATAGGTCTAAAAGTAATATATGTATAACCATAACTTGAATATTCAACATATACTTTATAATCTTTTTCAAATTTTTTCTTCAATACATTATTAAAAAAGCCAAACCATCCATACGCATTATACTTAGGATAAGTCTCATACACGAACTCTTCGTTGTTATATAATTCAAGCATCTTTTTGATATGTTCAGAATACCATTTTAGTAATATGTTATTACTAGTTGAGTATTTTTTCCAATACTCATATATTCTATCAAGGTCATACAAAGTCCAGCGTGCATTTTTTACTGTATCTATTTCCCACTGTTTAATAAAGCTTGTTTTATAGAAAATATATATCATTCCATTTGTATTCTCTTTCCACCATCGATCTTTATCAAAAATATCTTTATATCTTATTAGTTGATTATGTTCGTTAGAATATGTTTTATCTTCAATTATAATCCCGTAGGCTTTGCCATCATTCATTTTGACCAAGACAGATATATCTGCTTTATGATCTTGAGCTTTAGTCCATAATTCCACAATATCATCCTGTTCATAATTGGAAATTCCTTCATTTATAAATTGAAGAAGTAAATTTCTAGATGCTTCTTTAACATCTTTATCACTCGAATTATAACTTTCAAACAACCAACGCAAAAAAGCATCTTGGCTTAACTCTTTGGTCGCATATTTAAATAAGTTTTCCATATAATAATCATCCCTTTAATAATATAAAAAAATACCAGACTAATATTCTAGTTTTCATTTCTTTATTTGCTTATCAATTCACTTAATAGTAAACAACACTTGTATTTTAAATGATGAGGCTAATTCATCATTAATGCCACATCCAAATACAATATTAAGATTATCATATGCATCTCTTAGTCTAGTTACCATATTATTCACATCAGATAAACTAATATCCTTTTTACTTGTTATATATATTAAAGCATCAGTTGGTTTCTCATCTCTAATTCTATTATCCATTTTTAAATCAATATTAAAATCATTTGATGATCTTGATATTGAGCCAACAATCTTTCCTTTAGATATATTTTTAATGTCATCAAAATCAATATTAACTAATCCCGAATTATTTAATATTTCTTCTACATCAGTCAAGAAGCTACATTTGACTAAATCATTATAAAACTCAGATGATAATTCTTTTAATTTTTCCATTTTTAATTCTCCTCATCTTCTTGAGCTCAATTATTTTATCTTGAAATAATTTTTTAAAATTACAAAATTATATTTTCCATCTCGTGAAATTGGAGTGTTTTTTTCTTTTAATATTTTTTCGATTGAATTCACATTAGCACCAGGTGTAGGTGTTTCATCTTTTAAATATAAATTTAGTTCAATCTTTGGAGCATCTGAATTTATACCATTATTTCGAAAATACTCTTCCCATTCAGATTTTCCCCAAACATAAATTATCAGTTTTAAATCATTCCATTTAATTTTATTTATTACTGAATTAGGAACATACTGTCTAGAATTAAAGCTTTTAGAATGGTATCCACACAAGTTTATAAAAGCTATTTTTGAAGGATTGATAGCTTCTGCTCCATAACCTATTACTTTTTTATTCCACCATTTCCATGCATTGAAAAAAAGTAAATTATTCTCTTGGTCGAATGGTTCAGCAAAGTTAGCTTTTTTTAGTGCTGTATAATAATGATCATCTTCATTACTTAAATTTATTTCACCAAATCCTTTTCCATTTCTATAATCTTTATACACCTTTGTATCATATTTATCTTCATATTGATCATATGATGGATTTTTAGCCAGAAATAATACTTTTGCATTTTCTACATCACCAAAATATGGGTGTGGCAATACATCAAAATGATATTGTTTATTCTTATCATTTATATTATCATTTATTTTTTCGATTTGTTCTTCACCATTAATTATATATTTTTCTTCCACTTTACTCCTCCTCATAATTCTTTAGAGATTCTTTTAATCTATTTCTTACTTTTTCTTTTAATTCTTGTGGCTCAATAACTACTACATCCTCTTGATATTGTAATAGCCAATAGAACAATGCTCTTTCTTCAGATTTAACATAGGCATATCTTTTATCTCCTTCTTGTTTAAATCTAGCATTAGAGCCAAACCAATCTTTAATTACTATTACTGATGCCTTAGATATTAATTCTAATTTTGCACTAATTACATCTCCACCAAACATATAAACATGATTATTTATATATTTGATAATATCAAAATCCTTACCTAAGCTTTTTACTTCCTCCTTAGGTGTTATATTATCCTCTTCGATTTTTATATCCTTAATATAATCCATTTTAAAGTTGATGTGATTATCATATTTATAATGCTTTCCTACAAGATAATATTTACCAAGATTATTAATCATAAAATATGGTGATACCTTATATCTTAATCCATCAAATTTATCCTGTTCATTTCCTAAATCATCATAATCTTGATATTTGAATGATACCATTTTACGCTTTTGAATCGCATCATTAATAATATCAATATTAAAGAACAATTCATTATTCTTAGATCTTAAAATATCTTCTGATTTATATATATAATTGTAATTTTTTCTCATATATTTAGATAAATTAGAAGATAATTTCAATGCTAATTCCTTAGCATTTTTTCCTGTAATAGATTTTGATGAAAATATTGCATCAATTAAAAATTTTATTTCTGTTTCATCTAAATCTCTTTCACCTAAATAGTATCCTCCGTTTGGATGATTAATAATATCATATTCCAAATCCTCTTCTAGCATCTTAAGGTTTGCAGCTATAGTCTTTCTTTCAAGATCCACATTATATATAGATTTTAACTTTTCACCAATTTCCTTTTGAGTAAGAGGATGATTTAAATCGGTATACTCTTTTAATATTTCAATCATGTAAAATATCGCAAGTTTCTTTTCTTGTATCATAGTATCGACTCCTTTAAGTGATTATAGCATAAATATTTAAATCTTATCAATGCCATAGCCTTTCCATATCTCGTAAATAAAGTTTTTACGCATATATTCTTCCATACTCTACCTTGATCTCAACTATTTCACCAAGTTCTCTTTTTTCTTCTGGAGATTTAGTTATTACTCTTTGTTTTGACATAAAGTAATAATTAACATTTTCTTTTCTATTGAAAATATTAGTAAATAAATAGTCTTCTTCTGTTTTTAACTTTAATGTTATTAAATCCTCATCTTTTACTATTTCTAAAGATATTTCTTCATCTTCTGATTCTAAATATAAATCACTCTTGAAAAAGTTATAAATTCTATCTTCCTCATCAAATAGATGATTTAATAATAATATTGTTTTTTCATATACCAAAATATCATGGTCTGTGACTATCAAATTATCAAATAGATATGAAAAATAGCATCCAAAGTTAAAAGGAATTACATCATTATATACTTGTTGTTCATTAAATATATGATTTAATATTGCATCCTTACATTTTTCATAACCTTCTTTAAAATTATCAAAATATTCAGTTTTATCATTAATCTTTAATATATATTTCTCATTCATATAATCACCATCATTTCTATTCTAACAAATCAAATGCCCAATTTTTTGGGCATAGAAAAACAGCGATAACATCGCTGTAATTCATAATTATTAAGTTATAAATCTACTTCTCCAACTTTAACTATATTCTTTCCATTATAGTCGTAGAAATATAAAATCTTTGTTTGTATTTTATTTTCATCGATATTATACATATCATTTAAGGCTTTTTTATAAATGTCAAGCTGTGGCTTATATTGATTCTTTAAATGATCTGAGAATTGTTTAGTATCCTTAAATCCTTTCGCATCACTCTTATAATCAATGATTAATGCACTATCATCATAAATAATAACTAAGTCCATAGAACCAGTTAAGTATATTGGAGTATCGTCATCCTCAGTCTTATACTTACTTTTAATTTCATCATCAAAGATTGAAAACTCCATTTCAGGCTCAACAGTAGTTGAGTTTAACATGATTTTACTATTCTTAAAGTATTCTTTAGAATAATAAACTACTGACTTTATAAAA
>JAEEHU010000128.1 GCA_016280975.1 Acholeplasmatales bacterium
ATGAAATTTCTCATTACATCTATAAAGAGATGAAGAGAAGTCCAATCATTATTCCAGTATTAATTTCAACAGATATTGATTCTATTAAAACTAAAGCATTAACTGAAGATTATAATAGAATAATTAAAGAGTAAAGGAAAAAACCAGCGTGTGCTGGTTTTTATTTTTCTTCCTTTAATTTTTTCATAAAATCTATTATTCCACGCTCATAGCTTCCTGTAGTTTTTGGCTCATAATAGATTTTATCTATTAATTCATCAGGAAGATATTGCTGCTTAACATATCCATTTTTATAATCATGTGGATATTTATACTCGTATTTTCCTGATTTTAATTCTTTATTTAAAATATGAGGTGGAATTGACATAGAAGTCATATTTTCTAAATCAGCTATTGCCTTATCAATTCCTAAGTAAGTTGAATTTGATTTAGGAGAAGTAGCTAAATCAACTACAATATAGCCAAGTGGAATTCGTGCCTCAGGAAGACCAAGTCTTAGTGCGGCATCACAGGCGGCGATTGTTCTAGGTCCAATATTAGGATTACCTAAGCCTACATCCTCATATGCGCTACATATTAGTCTTCTTGTTATAAATTCTAAATCCTCAGTTTCTAATAGTCTTGCCATATAGTGTAGTGCAGCATCAGGATCTGATCCTCTAATTGATTTAATCATTGCACTAGCACAATCATAGTAGTACTCGCCCTTCTCATCAATTTGGAAGGCTTTTTTTCCAATTAGCTTTTGAGCATTTTCTAAATTTAATTCATCCTCATCAAGCATTTCAACTACCTCAAGCATATTAAGTGCAGTTCTGATTTCAGATGAAGAGGCAACTGAAATATATTCTAATATATCATCTGATAGCTTCTTTAAGTTTTCTTTTTCAATTGTTTTAACTAAAAGAGTCTTAACATCCTCTTTAGATATTTCATTCATGCGATAGATGTGACATCTTGATCTAATGGCAGGATTAATTGATCTATATGGATTTTCTGTTGTAAGACCAATTATTGTTAATGTACCTGATTCAACATAAGGAAGAAGAAAATCCTGAATATCCTTTTTCATTCTATGAATCTCATCAATTATGCAAATAGAAGATTCATAGTATTTGGCTCCATCAGCTATTTCCTTTAGCTTAGCCTTTGAATCAGTTGATGCATTAAATGAATAAGAATTAAGTGGGAATGATTTTACTATTATTTCTGCGATTGATGTTTTTCCACATCCTGCAGGTCCATATAAAATCATTGAGCATAATTTATTAGTATTAAGCATTTTTCTAATAACGCCCTTTGGACCAACTAAATGGTCTTGACCAATAATATCATCAAAAGTAGATGGTCTTAATTTATATGCAAGTGGCATCATGTTATCACATCCATTCTTAGTAATTTTATCATAAATTTTAATTTTATTAAAAAAATAATGAATAAAATGATAAATTAAGCCATTTTTATCTTTATTTAGTCTTTTTTGTAAAAAGAAAATATGATAAAATATCCTATATAGTGTTTTATTATAAATAAAACAATTATGGGAAGGTATATTTATGGATTTAAAAAATTATATTGCAAATGTTTATGATTTTCCGAAAGAAGGAATAATTTTTAGGGATATTACACCTGTTCTTCAAAACCCAGAGGCATTTAATTATGTTATCGCTGAGTTTGTAAAGTATGCAAAAGAAGTAGGTGCTACTAAGATTGTAGGTCCTGAAGCAAGAGGATTCTTATTTGGAGCTCCTGTTGCTTGTGAGCTAAAGCTACCATTTATTCCAATCAGAAAGCCTGGTAAATTACCAAGAAAGCAAATCACTGAAGAATATGAGCTTGAATACGGTAAAAATACTTTATGTATTCATGATGATGCAGTAGAAAAGGGCGATAAGATTTTAATCGTTGATGATCTACTTGCAACAGGAGGTACAGCACTAGCTGCTGCTCACTTATGTGAAAAGTGTGGAGCTGAGGTTGTTGGATTTTCATTCGTTATTGATTTAATTGATTTAAAGGGAAGAAAAACTTTAAAGGATTATAACGTAAAAACACTTGTTGAATTTGAAGGGGAATAATATCTTTTAAATTCATAAAAAAGGAGGTGAATTAGTATGACTTGTAAAACTTATGAAGAGCTTGAAAACCAAATTAAAACTTATATTACAAAAGAGGAATCTCTAGATAAGATAAGAAAGGCTTATAAAAAGGCTGAAATATTACATGAGGGTCAGGTAAGAAAAAGTGGAGAGCCATATATAATTCACCCATTAAATGTTGCCTACATTTTAGCTGAGCTTCATGTATCACCTGATACAATTTGTGCAGGCTTACTACATGATGTTATTGAGGATACTCCATATACAAAGGAAGAGCTTGCAAAAGACTTCTCAGAGGATATTGCTGAAATGGTTGATGGAGTTACAAAGGTAGGTCAATTAGAATTTGTATCCTTAGAACAAAAGCAGGTTGAAAACCATCAAAAGATCTTACTTGCTATGGCGAAGGATATTAGAGTAATAATTGTTAAGCTTGCCGACAGATTACATAATATTAGAACATTAGGCTTTATGGCACCCGAAAAGCAATCTCGTATTGGTAGAGAAACATTAGAGATTTACGCACCACTTGCTCATAAGCTAGGTATGTTCCGTATTAAGGCAGAGCTTGAGGATACAGCACTAAAGTATGTTGAGCCAACATATTATAGTAAAATATTTGGTCAAATAAAATCTGATGATTCAATTCGTATGCAAAATGTTGATCATACAATTGAGGAAATAAAAAGAATACTAGATGAAAATAGCATTAAAAACTACCAAATCAAAGGTAGAATTAAAAACATCTATAGTATTTATAAAAAGATGGTTAATCAGCAAAAGGATTTCAAAGATATTTATGATATCTTAGCTATTAGAATAATTGTTAATTCAATTAGCGAATGCTATCAAATATTAGGCTTAATCCATAGTCAATATACTCCTGTTCCAAAAAGATTTAAGGATTATATTGCTGTTCCAAAGCCAAACCTATATCAATCACTTCATACAACAGTTATAAGTGAGGATGGATTTACATTCGAGGTTCAAATTAGAACATACGAAATGGATTCGGTTGCAGAATATGGTATCGCTGCTCACTGGGCATACAAAGAAGGCGTTGTATATTCAAAGGAAAAGGAACAATTTGAAATTGCATCTAAATTAAAATGGTATGGTGAATTATTAAAGTTCACTGAGGAAGAAGATTCTAATGATGCAAATGATTATGTAACAACAGTAAAAGAGGATATCCTATCTGCAAATGTTTATGTATATACACCAACAGGTGAGGTTATTGACCTACCTCGTGGTGCAACTCCACTAGACTTTGCATATAAGATTCATACAAATATTGGTAATAGAACAGTTGGTGCGATGGTAAATAACCATATAGTTCCACTTGATTATGAGCTTCAAACTGGAGATATCATCTCTATTAAGACAAATAAAAACTCATTTGGTCCAAGTGAAAACTGGTTAAAGATTGCAACAACAGCTCATGCAAGACATAAAATTAAGAGCTTCTTAAATAAGCAAAATAGAGATGTATTACTTGCTCATGGTAAGGAGCTTGTTGATACTGAATTTAGAAATAATAAAATCAATAATTACAATCTTGATGATGATTTTGCAAAGAAGAATTTCTCTAAGAATAACATTTCATCACTTGATGATATGTATGTTGAAATTGCAAAATCAAATTTATCACCTAAAACTGTAGTAACTAAATATACTGAATTAGTTGATCCTGCTAAGCTTACAGAGGATGCATTATCAAGACAAATTGAAAGAAATCAAAGAATATTAATTTCAAATTCTGAAACTGGTGTTGTAGTTGAGGGCTTATCTAATCCTCAATTAAAGCTTGGAAGCTGCTGTAACCCAATTCCAGGAGATGAAATAGTTGGATATGTTACAAAGGGTAATGGTATTGCAGTACACCATGTTGGATGTAAGAATCTATTATCTTTTGAAAAGGAAAGATTAATACCTTTATGCTGGGCTACTAATCCAGGAAGAAAATATCCTGTTGCGATTAAAATAGAAGCACAAAGTAGTATGAATCTACTTGTTGAAATAATGAATACTGTTTCGGCATCTGGTATGTCAATCTTAGCAATTCATGCAAATCAACAATCAACATTAACAACAGTTGTTAAGCTTAAGGTTATGACATCAAATACAATTGAGCTTGATAAGATGATAATTAATCTAAAGAAAGTTAAATTTATTTATAATATCGAAAGAGAAAACCTATGAGAGTAGTTGTGCAAAGAGTAAAGTACGCAAGCTGTACGGTGGATAATAAAATAACGGGTAAAATAGACAAGGGCTATATGCTTTTAGTCGGGTTTAATAAGGAAGATAAATTAGAAAATATTGATCTTCTTACTAAAAAAATTATTGGTTTAAGAGTTTTCGAGGATGAAAACGGAAAGATGAATAAATCAATAATGGATGTTAATGGAAATATATTATCCATATCTCAATTTACTCTTTACGCAGATTCAAGGCATGGCAATAGACCATCATTTACTGATGCATTAGAATACGATAAGGCATCAAAGTATTACGATATATTTTGTGATAAATTAAATGAAGTAGTTCATACGGAAAAGGGAATATTTGGAGCAGATATGAAAATTGAGCTACTAAATGATGGACCTGTAACAATAATATTAGATAGTGACGAACTAGGGAGGAAAATATGAAACCATACATATTTAATAACAACGAGTACACAAATTTAAATGATCTAGGTTTAGCATATATCGATAACTTCGATTTAGGAGTTAAGGATATTTATGAAAACTCAAAAAAGCTTGTAAAATTTGTAAAATCACAAACTAAGAATAAGGATAGAATCAAAAATGTTGTCCAAATATTAGCACTATCTAAATATAAAAATAATGCTCTAACATTTTTAATTTATGAATTCTTAGATAATAAGCAAGTAATAATAGATGGACAAAATGTTACTTTTGATGATTTCTTAATTTTACTTAAGAATCACCCTGAAAAGGAAAATAACATTTTATTTGCATTCCTAGCTGATCATGGTATCACTAGATGCTTTGAAAGACTAGAGCCAGCAAGTCCTTATTTTAGAGATGCTTATTTCATTGAAAGTAACTATGACAATGACTTTACATATTTATATTTAACAACACTAAAGGAATATGAAATTTCTGAATCATTAGATAAGAAATTATCAAGTGTTGCAATAGGTAATGAGGAATGCTTCAGAAGAGCAACTAAGGTTTGTGAATCTGATGAATTCAAATTATGGATTGCTCATAAGTATGGCTTTAAGGAAGCTATATTAATGGTTAAGGAAAGAAATCCATTATTTAAGGCATTAAGCTTACTTAAGAAGGAAATTGAAGAGGAACTATCTTTAAGATTAGTTCTTGGAACATTCTATTGGTGGATGTTTGATAACTTTGTAAATTATGAATATAAAGGAAAAGCTAAAAATATTAAGGTTAGATATACTGATCTAGTTAATGAATATAAGAAGCAAGAGGATTTAGTTAGAAGACATAAGGCTGATAAAATCTCACTTGATTTCTATTTAGAATTATCTAGTAAGCTATATAACCTATATTTAGATTTCGTATATTTCTTTAAAGAAGGCGAAATAACAATTCAAAAGAATCTAGATCAAGCTAAGTATGATTTAGATAAGCCTTATTGTAAAACATATATCACAGCTGATTATATGCATGGTAAGGTAAT
>JAEEHU010000129.1 GCA_016280975.1 Acholeplasmatales bacterium
AAGTACCAGATCCTGATTTTACATATCCTAAGGCTGGAATTTATAATATGAAAAATATAAATGTTGTTATTGATAATGATTTCCATGACAGATATTTATATGTTGATGATAAGATTTTCCATCTTGGCTCATCCATAAACTATTTAGGTAATAAAATATCTCAGATTGATGAAGTCTTGGATGAAGATATTAAGAATTATTTAATGAAAAGAGTTGGTTATTAATGAAAAACAAATTTGGTGAAAAGGTAAAAGAAATAAGAAAGAAAGCTGGCTTAAATCAGGATGAATTTGCAAAAGAATTAGGGTATACATCTAGATCTACTATTAATAAGATAGAAAAAGGCGTAAATGATATGAGTCATGATAAGCTTGAATTATTGATTAGAAAATTTGATGTTGAAGTTAATGATTTATTTGATTCTTTAGCAATAGATACCGGAGGAACGATTATAGATGAAAAGGGTATAAGAAATATAAAAGTACCAGATCCTGATTTTACATATCCTAAAGCTGGAATTTATAGTATGAAAAATATAAAGCCAACGATTACAAGAAAGAATATAATAGTTGGAGATTATTCATATTATAGTGGTAAAGATTTTGAATCTAGAGTAACTCATCATTATGATTTTTTAGGTGATAAATTAATTATTGGCAAGTTTTGTCAAATAGGAAATAATGTGGAATTTGTTATGAATGGTGCCAATCATCAAATGAATTGTGCAACAACTTTCCCATTTTATGTAATGGATGGTTGGAAGGAAAAAACACCAAAGCTTGATGACTTGCCATTTAAAGGTGATACTATAGTTGGTAATGATTGCTGGATTGGTCAAAATGTAACTATATTACCAGGTGTTCATATTGGAAATGGAGTAATAATAGGTGCTAATTCAGTAGTAACAAAAGATTTACCTTCATATTCGATTTGTGCTGGAAATCCATGTATAGTTAAGAAAATGAGATTTGATGATGAGACTATTAAAATATTAGAAGAATTAAAATGGTGGGATAAAAAAGTAGAAGAAATACAAAAGATTATTCCTATTATTACGAAGGCAAATCCAACTAAAGATGAATTGTTAAAATTACTTAAGTAAACTCGTATGATTCATTAGTTAGCAGTTTATTTTATTTGCAAATAAACTATAAAAGATATATCATATTATTGGTGATAAAAATGAACACAAGATATTATATTGAGCATATAGCCTTATATAAGCAATTCGCTCATGACCCAATTAAAGTAATAAGTAAGCTATTAACAGAAAAGGAATCTTACATTTATAACTTTTTCTTATCAGTATATGATGAGAAGAAGGAGGCATGTCCATTCTTAGAAAAAGACTTTGAGGTAACAACTTCTGAAAAGGATCAGCTTGAATATATAACTATAAAGATGCCTTCATATTTTATTGAGCCTACCTTATGCCATAAAATAATAATTGCCTATTCTATGAATCTAGATTTATATGAGTATTTCACAGTAGAAGATGGACTTGATCCAATATTCGGTAAATACCTAGTATTAGGTAGCTGGAATGAAGGATACCATTATACATTTGGTACTATAAATCCAGGTGATTCAATAGAAGATAAGATATATGATATTGCATTAGTATAAAATAAAAAAACGTCTCAGTTGAGACGTTTTATTTGTTATTCAGCTTTCTTTTCAAGCTTTTCGCTAATCTCTGCAAGTAATTTAACAACATCATCAGTTGTTGCAGGCTTGTAGTTCTTTAGACGCTCAGCTTCAGCTTCCTCTTCAGCTTTCTTTCTTTCAAGTTCAGCAGCTTCTTCAGGATGAGCTTCAGCCCATTTCTTATATTTTTCAGCTTCAATCTTAGCCTTAATATCAGCACGCTTCTTAGCACTTGCTACTGCAATTTTTACAATGATGAATAATGTAAATGCGATAATTAAGAATGAGATAATAGCATTAATGAATGTACCCCAGTCGATTACTGCACTCATGTTATAAGTATATGTTGTACCATGAAGTGTATATTTAGCATTTAGGATGTTAGCACCATATAGTACTGGGTCATTTGCATTAGCTTGTGTACCAATGAATGTTGCAGCTTCATTGAATTGATCTGTTGTAAATGTTTGGAACTTTTGAGTTAAGTCAGCTGCGTTTAAACCAAGTGCCATACCTGCTTGAGCATCGTTTGCTGCTGGAAGTACAGTAACTAAGCCTTTAATACCTCCAGGAACACCCCAAGTACATACGCTTAATAAAATATTTACTAGTGCTGTAACAATAGCGCCAAATGCACCACCGATGATAACACCAACTGCCATATCTAAGACATTACCACGAGAGATAAATGCCTTGAAATCAGCAAAAAATTTCTTCATATTCTTTTTTCTCCTTTTTTGTATAGTTTATACAATAAATATTATAAGATTTCGAATTTTATATTTCAAGAAAAAACAATAAAAAAATAATTGACAGTTTAAAAAAAATAGAATAAAATAAATCCAAACCGAAGAGAAGGAAGTATTCAAAAAGCGCACTTAAAGAGAGTAATGATTGGTGTGATATTACAGTAAGCGGATTTGATGTTGGGCCTTTGAGGGAAAGGTGAATTTAGTAGCTAATCCGGGAACTCCCGTTATAGAGTTGAGGATGTGATGGCATCCAATTGAGGTGGCTTATTTTATTAAGCAATTTAGGTGGTACCGCAGGTTTTAACGCTTGTCCTATGCTAGGACAGGCTTTTTTTGTTTTTAAGGAGGATAAAATTATGCAAGATTTAAAGGATTTATTAAAGTACAAGGATGACTATAGCTTGATTCCAGTTTATGAGGAATTCTTAAGTGATTCATTGACACCACTTAACGTATTAAGAAACGTTAAGGAAAATAGTAGTAAGTTCTATTTACTTGAATCAGTAGATCAATCCAAATTCTCAAGATATTCATATTTAGGATTTGATCCTATCCTATCAATTTCTTGTAAGGATAATATAGTATCTTTAGGTAGTGCAAGATTTTATTCTGAAAATCCAATTGATGAGATAAAGAATTTACTAAAAAGATACAAAGCTCCTCAAATTGAGGGCTTACCTCCATTTTGTGGTGGATTAGTTGGATATTTCTCATATGATTCATATAAATATCTAGAGCCTAAATTAAAATTCAACTCAAAGGATGAAGCCGGGTTTAATGATTATGATTTGATGATGTTTGATAGAGTAATCGCATTTGATGCATTTAAGCAAAAGGTAATCATTATTTGTAATATTAAAACAACTAATTTAGAAAGAGAGTATTATAAGGCTAAGGAAAGTATAGCTAAGATTAAGGAATTAATATTTAAGGTTCCTCATATTGAAAAGGAGCCAGTAAAAATATTACAAAAGCCTAAATCAATTGATTCTAAGGAAGAATATAAGAAGAAGCTAGAAAAGATTAAGAAATATATTTATGATGGCGATATTTTCCAATGTGTATTCTCAAGAAGATTTAAAGGTAAAATTGAAGGATCTTTATTTGAGGCATATAGAAACCTAAGAAGTATTAATCCATCTCCTTATTTGTTCTATTTAAAGAATGATGATATTGAAATTGCAGGCTCATCTCCTGAAACATTATGTATGAAGGATGATGACATTATATCAACATATCCTATTGCAGGAACTAGAAGAAGAGGAAAAGATACAATAGAAGATGATATGCTTGAAAAAGAGCTACTTGCCGATAAAAAGGAGCTTGCAGAGCATAACATGCTAGTTGACTTAGGTAGAAATGATGTTGGTAGATGTGCAGAATTTGGAAGCGTTAAGGTTTTAGATTACATGAAGGTTTTAAAGTTTTCACATGTAATGCACATATCATCTACAGTAGTTGGAAAAATAAAGAAGGATTTATCATCATTTGATGCCCTATTATCAATACTTCCAGCTGGTACATTATCAGGAGCTCCTAAATTAAGAGCTTGTGAAATAATTGATGAGCTAGAAGAGGAAAGACGTGGAATCTATGGTGGAGCCTTAGGATACATTGATTTTAGAGACAATATGAATATGTGTATTGTTATAAGAACAATTATCAAAAAGGGTGAGGATATCTATTTACAGGCTGGTGGAGGCATTGTAATGGATAGTGATCCTGAGGCTGAATTTATGGAAACAGAAAATAAAGCAATGGCAACATTTAATGCTATTAAGAATATGGAGGGATAATATGATATTAATAATTGATAATTATGATTCATTTGTATATAACCTATATCAATTTATAGGAACAATTAATCCTGATGTAGTAGTTAAGAAAAATGATGAGATTACAGTTAAGGAAATAATTAAAATGAACCCATCTCATATTGTCCTATCTCCAGGGCCTGGTAGACCTAAGGATGCTGGAATAATTGAAGATATTATTAAAAATATCCATAATATTCCAATCTTAGGTGTATGTCTTGGTCACCAAGCAATATGTGAGGTATTTGGACTTGATATTATTAATGCTAAAAAAATATGTCATGGTAAAAAGGACTTAGTTAAGATTGATAATGAATCATTCCTATTTAAGGGAATAGATAAGGAAATAGCAGTTGCAAGATATCATTCACTAATTGGTGCTGGTAATTCAGAAAGCTTAAAAATAACAGCCTATAATTCTGATAATGAAATTATGGCTGTTGAGCATAAGGAATATCCAATATACGGAATGCAATTCCATCCAGAATCAATATTAACTGATTGTGGTATGAAAATATTAAATAACTTTTTAGGGGGAAAATAAAAATGAAGGATTTATTATTAAAGCTAACAAATAAAGAGGATTTAACAGAAGAGGAAGCTTATTCTGCAATTCTAAGAATAATGAAAAATGAAGTATCACCTGCAATGATGGGAGCATTTCTTACAGCTTTATCAATTAAGGGTGAAAAGCCAGAAGAAATAGTAGGTGCTGCTCGTGCTATGCTTGATGTTGCTGAAATTATTAATCCAGGCTACGATGTATTTGATATTGTAGGTACTGGTGGAGATAGATCATTCTCATTTAATATTTCATCAGTATCAGCTATCGTAGTATCAGCTTGTGGTGTTAAGGTTGCTAAGCATGGTAATAGATCGGTATCTAGTAAGTGTGGAGCTGGTGATTTATTTGATGCTTTAGGTGTTAAATATGATTTCCCTGCTAAATATGCTAAAAAGGTTCTTGATGATGCAGGTATGGTATTCCTATTTGCTCCTGTATATCATCAAGCAATGAGATTTGTAGGTCCAGTTAGAAAAGAATTAGGTATTAAGACTATTTATAATATCATGGGACCAATCATTAACCCAATGAACGCAACTCATATGGTTTTAGGTGTATATAAGAAGGAGCTTGTTAGACCAATTGCTGAAGTATTAAAGAAGAAGGGACTAAAGAGTGCCATGGTTGTATATGGACTTGATGGTGTAGATGAAGTTAGTATTTCTGCAAATACTTATATATGTGAATTTGAAAATCAAGGTGAGATTAAGGAATATGAATTAAATCCAGAGGATTATGGATTTAAAAAGGCTAACCACGAGGATATCGTTGGTGGTGATCCTCTTGAGAATAAGAAGATTGCACTTGATATATTAGATGGCAAGAAGGGACCAAAAAGAGATGTTGTTGTACTAAACTCTGCATGTGCTCTTCATGTATATAAGGGTATTCCTATTAGTGAGGCAATTAAGTACGTAGAGGTCGCAATTGACTCTAAGGGTGCATTATTTTCACTAAAGAAGCTAATAGAGGTAACAAATGATCTTAGATGATATTGTAGCTGATAGAAAAAAAGAATATGAGAAAATAGAAAAAGAATTTCCTTTAGATGAATTAATCAAAAAAATAAATATAGATGAAAATCCTACTCATAAATTATATGATTTATGCGCTAAAAAGGATTTTATCTATATTTGTGAATGTAAGAAGGCATCACCATCAAAGGGATTAATTGAGCCTGATTATCATCCTGATATTCAAGCTAGGATTTATTCTAAAAGTGGAGCTGATATGATTTCTTGCTTAACTGAGCCTAAATACTTTTTAGGTTCTAATCTCGATTTAGCTAAGGTAATTAAGAATAAAGGAAATTCTTTAGTATTAAGAAAGGATTTCATATTTTCTGAATATCAAATATATGAATCAAAATATTTAGGTGTTGATACTATATTATTAATATGTGCAATCCTAGATAAGGATACCTTAAAGAAATATTTAGATTTAGCACATAAGCTTGGACTTTCTTGTCTAGTTGAAACTCATAATGAGGATGAGATAGCTATGGCTAAGGAATGTGGAGCTAAGGTAATTGGTGTTAATAATAGAAATTTAAAGGATTTTAGTGTTGATAATAGCTTATCACTAAAATTAAGAGAGAAATATCCTGATTTATTCTTAATATCAGAAAGTGGTGTTAAGGATATTAATGATATTAAGAATATCAAAAATTCAAAGCTAAATGGAGTTTTAATGGGTGAGGTACTTATGAGAAGTAAGGATCCTGAAAAAACTTTAAAGGAGTTTATAAAGTGTTAATTAAAATTTGTGGCATCAAGAAAATTGAAGAGATTAGAGATGTTAATAGATTAGTGATTAAGCCTGACTTTGTTGGATTTGTTTTTGCAGAATCAAGAAGAAAAGTTACTAAGAAAAAAGCAGTGACACTAAAGCACGCACTTGATGGTAGTATAAAGACTGTTGGAGTTTTTAGAAATAATCCTGTTGAGTTTGTCGCTGAGATTGCAAATTCAAGCTCAATTGACTATATTCAGCTTCATGGAAATGAAACTGACTATTATATCAGAAAGCTTAAAAAGATGACTAAATTACCTATTATAAAGGTAAATAGGGATTCTAGATATGCACGCTTTGCCTTATATGATGGAGTAAATCCAGGCTCGGGTGAGAGAAACGATTACGCACAGGTTAGGTCAAATAAAAAATACTTCCTTGCAGGAGGTATTAATATTAATACAATTGATGATGCCATAAATACTAATCCATATGCAATTGATGTTTCATCAGGTGTAGAGAAAAATGGAAAGAAAAATTACAAATTGATGAAGGAATTAATAGAGAGGGTAAAAAGATGAATACTAAGTTTGGAGAATTCGGTGGTCAATATGTTCCTGAAACATTAATGAATGCTGTATTAGAATTAGAAGAAGCCTACAATAAATATAAAAATGATAAGGAATTTAATGATGAATTAAATTACTTACTTCATGAATATGCAAATAGACCTTCAAGATTATATTATGCTAAGAAATTCACAGAAGAATTAGGTGGAGCTAAAATCTACTTAAAAAGAGAGGATTTAAATCACACAGGAAGCCATAAGATTAATAATGTTTTAGGTCAAGTATTACTTGCTAAAAAGATGGGTAAAAAAAGAATTATTGCTGAAACAGGTGCAGGTCAACATGGTGTTGCAACAGCGACAGCCTGTGCACTTATGGATATGGAATGTGAAATATTCATGGGTGAAGAGGATACTAAGCGTCAAGCGCTAAATGTATTTAAGATGGAGCTTTTAGGTGCTAAGGTTCATCCTGTTAAATCTGGTACTCGTGTTTTAAAGGATGCAGTTAATGAATGTATGAAAGAATGGAGTAACAGAATGGATGATACCTTATATGTTTTAGGTTCTGTAATGGGACCACATCCATTCCCAACTATAGTACGTGATTTCCAATCTGTTATTAGTAAGGAAATAAAGGAACAAATCCTAGAAGCAGAAGGACGTCTACCTGATATGGTTATTGCCTGTGTTGGTGGTGGATCTAACGCTATGGGTGCGTTCTTTAATTTCATTGATGATAAGAGTGTAGAATTAGTTGGTTGTGAGGCTGCAGGAAAAGGTATTAATTCAGGACGTCAGGCTGCAACTATTACAACAGGTAAGATCGGCGTATTCCATGGAATGAAATCAATATTCTGCCAAAATAAGTATGGTCAAATTGATGAGGTATATTCAATTAGTGCAGGTCTTGATTATCCAGGAATCGGACCAGAGCATGCTTATTTAAATTCTATTAAAAGAGCAAAATATGTTCCTATTACAGATGATGAGGCTGTAGATGCATTTATGAAGCTATCTAAATCAGAAGGTATTATTCCTGCAATTGAATCAGCACATGCGATTGCATATGCTATTAAGGTTGCAAAAACAATGCCTAAGGATAAGATTATTGTTGTTAATGTATCAGGACGTGGAGATAAGGATTGCTCTTCAATCGCAAAATATTTAGGAGTTGAGATAGATGATTAGTTTTAAGGAAGTATTTAGTAAAAAGGCATTTATTGGCTTTATAACAGCAGGAGACCCTAATATAGAGGCAACTAAAAGATATATTAATAAAATGATAGAGGCTGGAGTTTCTCTAATTGAAATAGGTATTCCTTTTAGTGATCCTATCGCTGAAGGTGAGGTTATTACTAAGGCAGATATTAGAGCACTAGCCTCAGGCACAACTACTGATAAGATATTTGAAATGATGGCTGATATCAGAAAGACTCATCCTGATTTCCCATTTGTATTCATGACATATTTAAATCCAGTATTCTCATATGGATATGATAATTTCTTTAAAAAAGCACAAGAGGTTGGAATGCTTGGAATAATTATTCCTGATATGCCTATTGAAGAAAAGAATGAGGCATCAGAAATTGCAAAGAAATATAATCAAGAAGTAATTAGTCTAATTGCCCCAACTAGTGAAAATAGAATAAAGAAGATTGCAGAAAAATCAAATGGCTTTATTTATTTAGTATCATCACTTGGTGTAACAGGTGTAAGAAGTGAATTTAAAACAGATTTAAAGTCAATTGTATCTGAGATTAAAAAATACACAGATACTCCAGTTGCAATAGGCTTTGGTATATCAAATCCTGAGGCAGTTAAGAATATGTGTAAGATAGCAGATGGTGCTATTGTTGGATCTGCAATTGTAAGAATAGTAGAACAGTATGGTGATAAAGCAGATGACTATATCTATGACTTTTGTAAGAAAATGGTAGAAGCTACTAAATAAAAAAATAATCTTACTAGCAATTAAGTATTATAAATTGTATAATAATCAAAGTGGTGATTATTATGATCGATACGCATTCACATTTATTTGAAGATGAATTTAAGGATGATTTAGATGAATGTATTAAAAGATGCAAGGAAAATAATATTAATAAAATAATATTAGTTGGCTTTTCAGAGGAAACTAATGAAAAGGCATTTGAGCTATCTCAAAAATACGATATATTTTATCCTACTGCAGCGCTTCATCCAAGTGAGGCAAGAGAATCCTATTTAGAGGATTTTAATAAGCTTTTAGATTTTATTAATAATCATAAGATTTACGCAGTTGGTGAATGTGGACTTGATTATCACTGGACTAAGGAAAATATCGAATATCAGCATAAGCTATTTAGAATGCAATGTGAGCTTGCAATTAAGATGAATTTACCAGTAATAGTTCATTCAAGAGATGCAGATCAGGACACATTTGATATTATTAAAAGCTATAAGGGTAAGCTTAAAGGTGTAATGCACTGCTATAGTGGTTCATATGAGCTTGCAAAGGAATATATAAAGCTTGGCTTTTATATTTCACTTGGTGGCCCTGTAACATTTAAAAATGCTAAGGAGCCTAAAAGAATTGCAGAAAATATTGACTTATCAAGACTATTAATAGAAACTGATTGTCCATATTTAGCTCCAACCCCATTTAGAGGTCAAAGAAATGAATCAAGCTATGTGAAGTATGTATGTGACATGATAGCAAGTATAAGAGGAGTAGAGCCCTCTTATATTGAGAAAATAACAGAAGAAAATGCTATAAAATTATTTAATATTTAGAGGGTACTATGAAAAAGAAATTTAATTTATTTTTAATAATAGGATGTGGACTATTTGGATTATTCCTATTACTAATGATTTTACTTTTTTTTGTAAATAAAAAGGAAGTATTTGGTGTAAGTGTTGGTTTATCTAGCATTAACCAAGCACTAACAGTAGAAGGAAAGGATTCATTCTGGGCATCTTTTTCTGATGCATTCTTCTATATGTCAATATTACTTGGAGTAATACCAGTATTTATTATGATATTTAGTTTCCTAAAGGATAAGAAATTTAAAAACCTAAATAAAACATATGTTATACATTTTATAAGCCTTGTTGTTATGGCAATATTCTATTTGGCATTTGATAAGGTAATAGTAGTAAATAAAAGACCTCTAATTGACGAGGCTAAATCATCATTCCCATCAACCCATATATTTATTGGAGTATATCTACTTGCTTCAACTACATGGTTCTATGTAAAGAATAATAATGTTTTATGGCAAAAAATAGCAGCATTAGTATTTGCAGGTGTATCAGGTATTTTATTATATGTTTCAAGAACACTTGCAGGAGTGCATTGGTTTACTGATTTATTTGGTGGATTAATTCTTGCTGCAGCATTCTTTTTCCTATTCATTGGCTTTGATAGATTCTTTAAAAAGGATGCTAATGTAGAGGTAAAAGAAGAAACAGTAATCACTGAAGAAAAAAATTAATAATTTGAAAAAATAGTTGTTGATTTATAAATTTTAGTGTGCTAAAATAATAGAGCATTTCATAAAATGCTCGAAATTACGGGAAATAGCTCAGCTTGGTAGAGCGCTTGGTTTGGGACCAAGATGTCGCAGGTTCGAATCCTGTTTTCCCGACCATTTTATGCAGGTGTAGTTTAATGGTAGAACCTTAGCCTTCCAAGCTAATGACGGGGGTCCGATTCCCCTCACCTGCTCCAATAGATAATTACAGGCTTGATATCAATCAAGCCTTTTTTATTTG
>JAEEHU010000130.1 GCA_016280975.1 Acholeplasmatales bacterium
AAAGCTGTAGTTTTATAGGAACAAATCCACAGTGTTTAAAAAATTATAACATCAATTTAATGATGTATAAATAATTGAGAGGTAAGAAAGGAGAAAGTATTATTATCTTAGTACAATTCTTACTAATTTAATAATACAAGGTTTTTATGGAAGAAGAAAAAAAGGAAAAAGCTAAATCTAAATCTAAAGCCAAAACTAAAACTACTACAAAAAAGAAAAAGACTAAAAAGCCAGCTACAGATCAGCTAAAGGCTCCTAAGAAAATAAAAATTCTAGTTACTATAGTTGAAAAGAGTATGGCTGATTTCTACATGAATGCCCTAGAGGGCTTTGATGTAAATTTACAAACATTACTTTATGCTAAGGGTACTGCTCCAACAAGCTTAAGAAGTATGCTTGGTATGGTTAATGATGGTAAGGCAGTAATATTTTCAGTTGTTCAGGAAGATAGAGTAAAGGAAATACTTGCAACCTATGAGGATAAATACTTTAAGCTAAAGAAGGGAAATGGTATTGCATTTACAATTCCAATCTCATCTTTAATTGGAGTTACAATTTATCAATTTTTAGCAAATATTGACCCAAGTGAGGTATAAGATATGTCAAATTATGAATTAATATTTGTAGTTGTAAATCAAGGCTATTCAGAGGATGTTATGGATGTTGCAAGAGCTGAAGGTGCTCGTGGAGGAACTATCCTTAACGCTCGTGGTACAGCTAAGATTGAGGCTGAAAGAAAATTTAATATTCCTATTCATCCTGAAAAGGAAATAATTATGATTTTAGCATTAAAGTCAATTAAGGATAAGATTTTACATGCTATTTATAAATCAGTTGGTCTAGATACTCCAGGTCAAGGTATTGCATTTACTGTACCTGTTGATGAAACTGCAGGTATCGATGGTAAGACTAATTTACTAAAGAAGCTTGAGGAAGCTGAAGAAAAGCCAAAGGATGATGTTGTTATCACACAAGAGGAAGATAAAAAAGAGGATAATAACGATGAAGGAAAATAATATTGTTACACTAAATGGCGAAAATGGTAAATCATTAGATTTCAGAATTGAAGCTGAGCTTGAATATGATGGTTATTTATATCAAATCCTAAGACCACTTAAAAAATATAATGACCTAAATGATGAGGCAATTGTTTTTAGAGTTGAATATACATCAAATTATGGTTACGAATATTTTGTTGAAGAGGACGATGAAATAATCAGTCAGATAGAAAAAATATATAATAGCGAGTTATAATTTTTAAAATTATAAATGTAAACGCTATAAATAAAAATTTCAAATTGAAAACTCATATTTAAAGAGTTATAATGTAAAAGGCTTAAAAGAGATATAAATCTCTTAAAATAATTTAATTAAAATTGGAGGATATTAAAAATGGCTATGTTTGATAAGCTACTTGCTAATTTAAAGGCAAAAAGAAAAGCAATCGTATTTACAGAAGGAACTGATTCAAGAATTCTTGAAGCTACAGATCGTATATTAAAAGAAGATTTAATGGATGTTATTCTATGTGGTAATGTTGACGCTGTTAACAAGGCTGCAAAGGATGGCGGATATAACATTTCTAAGGCAACTATCTTAGATCCTGAAACTTATGAAGGATTTGATGAAATGGTTAAGACTATGTTTGACTTACGTAAGGGTAAGATGACTACTGAAGAATGTACTAAGTCATTAAAGAAGTCTAATTATTTCGGTACTATGTTAGTTAAGATGGGTAAGGCTGATGCATTACTTGGTGGTGCAACTTATTCAACTGCTGATACAGTAAGACCAGCTTTACAATTAGTAAAGACTAAGAAGGGTGCTAACCTAGTTTCATCTTCATTCATTCTATTCAGAGAAAAAGATGGAAAAGAAGAAAAAATTGCAATGGGTGACTGTGCAATCAATATTTCATATGAGGATACAGTTGATAAGGTAACTGGTGAAGTTACAGTTTCAGCTGCTCAAAAGCTTGCAGAAGTTGCTGTTGAAACAGCAAAGACAGCTGCTTTCTTCGGAATTGATCCAAAGGTTGCAGTATTATCATTCTCTACATATGGTTCTGGTAAGGGTGGTACTGTTCAATTATCTCATGATGCAGTAATCGAAGCTCGTAAGTTAAATCCAGAATTAGTAGTAGATGGTGAATTCCAATTTGATGCTGCTGTATCTCCAGTAGTAGCTAAGACTAAGTGCCCTGATTCAAAGGTTGCAGGTCAAGCTAACACATTCATTTTCCCATTAATCGAAGCTGGTAACATTGGTTACAAGATTGCTCAACGTTTAGGTGGATATGAAGCTTATGGTCCAATTTTACAAGGATTAAATGCTCCTATCAACGACTTATCTCGTGGTTGTAATGCTGATGAAGTTTATAAGATGGCAATTATAACTGCAGGTATGGCTGAATAATAATATTCTCTTGGCTCGGATTAAATTCCGAGCTTTTTTATTTTTAGATACCTTCGATAATGCGACAGATATAGCTCGAATTTGGCATATAAAACGCTTCAATTAGAAAGTATAGATATTTATAATATTTTTGAAATGGAGTGATTTTAATGAAATTAAAAAATATTTTAGTTGGAGTAGGTATGATGGCTCTTTTATTAACATCTTGTACTAATTCGAATGAAGGTAGTAATGTTTCAACAACTACAATTCCTGAATCTAGTCAATCAACTGGAACTGGAAACCAAGCTACAAGAGTAAAGCCAGATAATCTATCTAACAGTGCAAAATTATATATTGTAGGTGATTCTACAGTAGATGAATTTTTAAAGGAAGACGGATCTGTTAAGGATACTACATATTTCTATGAAAGATGTGGCTGGGGTGGTCATATCAAGGATTATTCAGAAAATCTTACAATTTATAATTATGGTCAATCTGGAAAAAGTAGTAAGGATTATTTGGGTACAGCTTATTACCAAACAATTACAGCAAATATTACTGCAGGTGACTTTTTGATGATCGGCTTTGGTCATAATGATGAAAAAAGTGATGATGCAGAAAGATTTACAGATGCATCTAAGCCAACAACTGATAATACTTCATTTAAATATTATTTATATGAAAAATATATAAAGATGGCTCAGGATAAGGGAGCTACACCAATTCTTTGTACACCTATCGTAAGATTATCTAAGACAAATGAATATACTGGAGATAAGGTGCATATTACATCTTCAGGTGATTATAGACAAGCTATAGTTGATCTTGGACAAGAAAAGAATGTAAAGGTTATTGATTTAACAACTTATACAAAGAATCTATATACTGAAATTGGCTATGATGAAGCAAGATATTTCCATGCGATTACAACTGGTTTATCACAAACTGAACCAAATCTAAATGCAGTTGATGGAACACATATTAATAATTATGGTGCTAAATATTTTGATTACTATATTGCTAAAGAATTATATAACGATAACAACTGTTATTTAGGAAATTATATAAAGGACAATATTACACTTCCAACAAAAGCTAATGATTTAAAGATTAATACATCTTATAAATATATGGTTTATCAAACTCCAAATCTTCTAAGCTATGTTCCAAGTAGTAATTTTACAACAATTACTGAATCATGGTATGGAACAGCTTATGGCGATGTATCAGGTGATCCTACTGATCAAGGTAATGGTTATATTGCTACTGAAGTATCATCAGGTGTATTCCATGTTGGTCAAGCAAAAGAAAGTGGAACATCATTATTTAAGGGTAAAATTACTAATACATCTGAAGGTATTGCATTCTGTTTTAAGCAAGTATCAATAAATGATAATTTCGAAGTAAGTGTTAAAGCTAAGGTATTAAAGGTAGTTGGCGATGGTAAGCAAGATGGATTTGGACTTATGCTAAGAGATGGATGCTGGCTTCCTGCAAATGATTCTTCATATTTATCTAACTATACTGCAGCTGGTATTTGGAGAAATAAGAATACTGATATAAATATCAATTTCTCAAGAGCTAATCGTACAGCGATTACAAAATCAGGCAATACTTTATCTTCATATCCAAGTGTAAATGATACTTTAGAATTTAGTATTAAGCGTACTGGTCAAGCAGTAGTATGTGTAACTAAATATAATGGTGAAACATATACAACTAATTATTTAGACTTTGATTATATCGCAATTGATAATGATTATTTCTATATTGGAATGTTCGCAGCTAGAGGAACAGTAGTTGAATTTACTGATTTAGTATATACAAAAACTGGTCAAAGCCAAGGAGCATAATAAAAAGGGTTATTCAATTTGAATAACCCTAAATTTTTTATTTCTTTAATTTTTCTAATACCTTATTTACAATTTGCTTTGGCACATATTTTGATATATCACAATTAAATGAAACTAATTCCTTAATTGCAGAAGAAGAAACAACCTGAAGTCTTGTTGTTGGCATTAAAATTATTGTTTCAATTCCAGGATAAATATCTCTATTATATTGGAATAAAGCAAATTCGTTTTCATAATCAGAATAATTTCTCATTCCACGAACTATAACATCAATTTTGTTTTCCTTACAATAATTAACAACTAAGCCATCACTTGATGTAATAATTACATTTGGTAAATCCTTAGTACATTCCTCAATCATTTTAACTCTTTCATCTATTGTAAATGTAGATTTCTTTTGAATGTTTTGACTTATTAATACATGTACTTCATCAAATAATTTTGAAATTCTTCTTATTATATCTAAATGTCCATTCGAAATTGGATCAAATGATCCAGGATAAACACATTTTTTCAATTTATATCACCTTTATTATTATATAATAATTTTTAAAAAAAGACAAAGAAAATAGGATTATTATTGCAAAAAATATGGTATTATTGTATTGGTGGTTTTTTATGAGTATGGTAGTTATTGCAACAAATAATAAAAATAAGGTTAGAGAATTTAAATCTATAATTAATAATCCTAATATCGAATTTAAGACTTTATCTGAAATTGGATATACTGAGGATATTATAGAAGATGGAAATTCCTTTATAGAAAATGCATTAATTAAGGCAAGAAAGGTATCAAAAGATTTAGGTGTTATCGCAATTGCAGATGATTCAGGTTTAGAGGTTAGAGCCTTAAATTGGGCACCTGGTATTTATAGTGCTAGATATGCTGGTACTCATAATGATGAGGATAATAATGCCCTTTTAATTAAGAATTTAAAGGGAGTAAAGGATAGATATGCCCGTTATGCATGTGCGATAGCTGTTTGCTACCCTAATGGAGATGAGCTAACTGAAATAGCTTATTGTGAGGGTGAAATAATTGATGAAAGAAGAGGCACAAATGGCTTTGGATATGATCCATATTTTTATGTAGAAAAATTTGGTAAAACCTTAGCTGAGGTGTCTTTAGATGAAAAGAATACAATATCTCATAGAAGTAAGGCTTTAAAACAAATTAAGGAGAGAATCAATGAGGATTTTAGTATTATCAGATAGTCATTCAAGATTGGTTGATGATATTAAATTTAATAAATATGATTTCGTTATTCATTGTGGAGACTATGGTAATAGTTACGAAATACTTAAAAATAACAATGTAGTATTTGTAAGAGGTAATTGTGACTATCAGGGAGATAACGAAAGAATAATTACAATTAATAATAAGAAAATATTAATTCTTCATGGTGATTTATATAATGTTAAATATGATTATATAAGACTTACCTATAGGGGTGAGGCAAGTGGTGCTAGCATTGTATTTTTTGGTCATACACATCGACAGGATTTATATGAGCTAAATGATATTATGTATATAAATCCAGGTAGTTATAACTATGGAGATTATATAGAAATAATAGATGATAAAATTATATTTTATCAAAATGATAGAGTAGTAAAAAAACAAGATTTTAGGTGGTGATTAATTTGACACTAAATGAAATACTTTCTTTAAATAAGACTAAGGCTTCAATTAATAAGATTGATTTATTCTTATCTACAAGTGTAAAAAACTCAATTGAATATGTTAAAGCATTAGTATTTAAGGCAAGTATTTTTGTCGAATTAAAAAATCCAAATGATGCTTTAAAGCTTTTATATGCCTATATACCTGATTTTAGTAAAATGGAAAACGAATCAGTTATTTTAATTTGTGATGAAATAATTGATATTTGTATTAAGTTTGAAAGATATGATCAGGTATTTAAATTTATATCAATAAAGAAAAGCTATCTACCTATAAGTAAAAATAGTATTTTCCTAAAGGATCAAATAAGACTTTATCTTGCTATGAATGACTATAGTAAGGCAGAGGCTATAATAAAGAAATATTTAGAGGATGACTTAGAATATAATGAGGAAATGCAAGCTAAGTCAAGCCTTGCTAAAATCTACTTTGATAATAAAAATTATCAAGGCTATTTAGAATTATATTCTCAACTTGAAGGATACTTTACTGATAATTTAATGATTGAGGATGTAATATTATTACATTTCAATAAAATCAAAATTAATTATGAACAAAATAATTATATTTATGTAATAACTGAATGTGAGAATTTCTTAACAGAAAATAGTGATAATATTAGATATTCACTTTTAGGAGCTGCACTTTTAATTAAAGCCTATTTAAAATGTAATAATGTTAAGAAGGCAACTATTATTGAAAGTAATTATACAGACTATGCAAAGGAGCCTTATGTAAGTGAGGCTATTGAATTCTGTTATGCGAGCCTAGAACTTTATAACAGATTAAATTCTTATATTTCAATAACTGAATATAATAGAAGAATTAAGGAATTACAAAGTGTAAATATACCTCAACCTGTTAAGGCTAAGAAAAAGGTCGTTAAGGATGAAAAGATAGATTTAGTTATTCCTAAAATGGAATATAAGGAAATCGAAGAGGATATTTCATCTCGTGGAATGCTTAATCCAAAGGATTTTGTAAAAATATCTGATCAACAAATTGTTAAGAATTCATCTAAGGCTGAAATAAGAGTAAATGAAGAAATTATTAAGCTTGAAGAGATATTTAAGGCTATTAACACAATTGATTCTAGTGTTAAATTTAGAGAAGTATTTAGAATATCTATGATTGAGCTTACTAAAATCTTTAATATTGAAGAGGTTTATTTACTTTATTTTGATAGAAGCTATTATGGCCTTCATTATAAAAAGGAAAGAGCCTATGATAAGAAAATAGTATTAGATGATATTAAAGAGACAATTAATTATGCATCTTTAATAAATAATACAGAAGCCTTCTATGATAAGAATGATCAAACATATGATAAGAATATAGTTAATAATGAAATATATGATGAGAGTGTATTTGCATTTTCTATGCCACTTGAATCTTTATCTGGTCCAATTGGCTCAATCGCATTTATTTCACATAATTATTTCTTAGAATCAGAAAATGCATATCCAACACTTAAACTTTTAACAAGTGTTTTAAATTATAGATTATTAATGTCTATTAAGGATAATGAATTTGAAAGAAATAATAAGATGAATTATTTCATCATAGATAATATGTCTATGGGTATCAAAGAAGAAATTAATAATTTAATTAGCTTTAATGATAATGCCCATGAAATAATTCCACTTATGGATAATATTACTGTAGATGATTATATTTATAAAATTGATAATGAATATAAAACAGCCTATAAGAGTCTACATGATAGCTTATTTACTGAGCAAAAGAACGCTGAAATTGAATATTACATAAATATCAATGATGAGAAAAAGTATATTCATGAATCTTTCTATCCACTTATGGTAGATGATGATTTAGTAATATTTTCAACTATTCAGGATCTAACAAGAATAAAAGCTGAAAAGGAAAATCTAGTTGATTTAGCTTATAAAAATCCAATATCACATATATCAACTGAATTAAAGCTAAATGTAGATTTAGCAAATATTATAAATAATGATTATTTCGCACTTGCGATATTTGAGGTATTAGATTTCAAATTGTATGAGGATTTATATGGATATAATTTCTCTAATCAATTAGTATACGCAATAGGACTAAAGCTTTCTGATGCTTTATCTAATAATTTCAAGTTTAGCTTATATCACTTAGATAGAGATAGATATGTAATATTACTTAATGATGTATCTGATAAGAGAGTAATTTATTCTAATTTAATTCAAATATTTAATACTGTGTCTAAAAGCTTAGAGGAATTAAATAAGAGAGTAAGAATTAAATTTAACTGTGGATGCTATAAGAAGTCTAAAAATGATAAGGTTATAGATAATAATATTCCTATTAATTACGCACTTGATGCTTTAAATGATGCTAAATTAATGGATGGTGAGGTTAATCATATAGCATTTTATGATAATGAATTATCTAAATTACGCTTTAGAGAAAATAACCTAATTACAACAATCTCAGAGGCATTAGATAAGAATTTACTTTCTCTTTTATATCATCAGGTTGTTGATTTAAAGAAGGGTAATGTGTATGGCTATTTTATTAAATTATCTCTAGATAATTATGAAGTAGATCATGAAACAATGTATGAGGTAATTGAAAGAAAAGGTCTTAGAAAGGAAATGGATAAATATTTACTTTCTAAATCATTTAAGGAATTAAAGATGCTTAAGGATGAGCTTGGCGGATGTTTCTTGATGTTCTTACCTGTTTTAAATATATCTGTTGATGATCAATTTATCTCATTTATCAAAAAGCAAATATCATTTTTTAAGATAAATCCTAAATTTATTACATTTATCTTTGATAAGGTAAATACAAAATATGTAGATATATTAAAATCATTAGGATTTATGATAGCAACTAAAAATATATTTGATATATACTATCCAAATATTGATTTCTTGTTTTATGATTATCATAATTCAACATTTGAATCTATTTCAGATATCAATCAAATAACTAAAAATAGAAATATTGAATTGATACTTGAAAACATAAATACTAAAGAAGAAATATTAATGTCAAAGAATGCTTCTTATAATTTAGTTTATGGCAAGTATTATAAAGTAACAAAGAGAATAAAAGATATAATAAATGATTTGAAAAAATAGTCTTTTATGTTGTCTAATCATGTAGTATAATTTTATAAAATTGGAGTTGGTTTTATGCGTGATTTCAAAAACTTAAAAAGAGTCGTAGTTAAGGTTGGCTCATCAAGTTTAGTAAATAAAGATTTATCAATAAATAAACAAATATTAGTTTCTTTGATGTCTTCATTTAAAAACCTACAGGATAAGGGAATTGATCCCCTTCTTGTAACTAGTGGTGCAGTAGCCTTAGGTATGCATGAACTAAATTTAGATAAAAAGCCAAAGGAGATTTCTTTAAAGCAAGCTTGTGCCGCAATAGGTCAAGCTAAGCTTATGGAATACTATAATAAGGTTGCGGAAATTTATGACTTAAAGCTTGGTCAAATATTATTAAGCCATGATGACTTTAGTGTAAGAAAAAGAATGCTACACTTAACTGATACGCTTGATAGTATGTTTAAGCATCATATTATTCCAGTAATTAATGAAAATGACGCACTTGCAATCGACGAAATTAAGGTTGGAGATAACGATACCTTAAGTGCATTAATCGCTCCAGTTGTTAATGCTGACTTATTAATATTATTTAGTGATATTGATGGATTATTTGATAAGAATCCAAAAATATATAATGATGCTAAATTAATCACAGAGGTTTCTGAAATTAATGATTCAATAATTAATATGGCAGGAGATAAAACATCAAATGTCGGAACAGGCGGTATGAATACAAAAATAGATGCCGCACTTATTGCAACAAAAGCATCAGTAGATATGATTATTTGTAATTCAAATATGATATCTAAATTAGAAGATATAGTAAATGGTAATTTAATAGGTACATATTTTAAGAAGAGTACTGATTCAATATCATCAAGAGATCACTGGTTGATTTTTAGAACAAAATCACAAGGTGCGATTGTACTTGATGATGGTGCTTGCTTAAAATTATCATCTGATAAAAAGGTATCCATTCTACCGAAAGGTATAGTTAGTGTAAAGGATGAATTCTTAAAAGGCTCAATAATCGAGGTATTAGATAAGAATGATAATATTATCGCTAAGGGCATAACTAATTATTCATCATCAGAAATTGAACTAATTAAGGGTAAGAATAGTGATGAAATTAAATCACTATTTAATGAAAATAGAAAAAAGGAAGTAATACACGCTAATGATTTAGTTGTATTCAAGGATGGATATTATGGACGAGTTATTAAATAAAACAAAATTAGCTACAAAAAGCTTACAAAAATTAAATGAAGCTGAAATTAATAAGCTTCTTAAAAATATTGCAATAGCATTAGATAAAAATAGAAAGCTAATTTTATCTGAAAATGAAAAGGATATAAAAGAGGCAAGACTTAATAATTTAAAGGAATCTATGATTGAGAGATTAACTTTAAATGATAAAAGAATTGATTCTTTAATCACATCAATTAATGAATTAATAGAATTACCATATTTGATTGGTGAAACTATCGAAGAATGGACATCTCCAAAGGGCTTTAACATTAAAAAGATTAGAGTACCATTTGGTGTTATTGGTGCGATATTTGAATCAAGACCAAATGTTTCAGTTGATATTGCAACTATGACACTTAAGGCAGGATCTGCATGTGTACTTAAGGGTGGTAAAGAGGCAATTAATTCAAATAAGGTTTTAGTTCAAGTAATGCAGGATGCAATTAAGGATATGGTTGATCCTAATGTTATTACATTAATTCCATCAACTGATAGAAAGGTAACTGATGAATTAATTACTAAAAAAGGTTTAATTGATCTACTTATTCCAAGAGGATCTAAGAATCTAATTGATTATGTTACTCAAAATGCAAAGATCCCTTATATTGAAACAGGAGCTGGGAATTGTCATTTATATATTGAGGCAAGTGCTGATTTAGATATGGCACTTACTATTGCAGTAAATGCTAAATATCAACGTCCTTCAGTATGTAATGCAATTGAAACTATTTTAGTTGATGATAAGATTAAGGATAAATTCTTACCAATTCTTGCTAAAAAATTTAATGAGCTTAATATTGAGATGCGTGGATGTGAAAAAACAAGAAGCGTAATTAATTGTAATATCGCAACAGAGGATGATTATTATAAGGAATACAATGATTATATTTGTGCAATTAAGGTTGTAGAGAATGTTGATGAGGCAATTGCTCATATTAGTAAATATTCAACTAAGCATAGTGAAGCAATAGTTACTAATAATGAGGAGGCTAAGAATAAATTCTTTAAGGAATTAGATAGTGCATGCCTATATCATAATGTATCAACAAGATTTACAGATGGTGGCTGCTTCGGATTTGGAGCTGAAATTGGTATTTCAACTACTAAATTACATGCACGTGGGCCTATGGGAATTAAAGAAATTACAACATATAAATATATAATCTCAGGAAATGGTGAGGTAAGAGACTAATGTATAAGCTTGGTATAGTTGGCTTAGGTAAAATGGGTGGTGCCATTTTAACTGGTATTTTAAATAGTAATGTTTTAGATAAAAAGGATATTTATTTAAGCCTATATGAGGATAATATTGCAAGATATAAGGATTCAGGTATTCCTTATACACTTGATGCTTTAGATGTATTTAAGAATTGTGAGATGGTTTTACTTTCAATTAAGCCTCAACAATTTGATGAAGCATTAAAGGGCGTTGAGAATATTGACTTTGAAGGAAGAGGAATATTATCAATCGCTGCTGGTATTACAATTTCATATTTAGAAAGTAAATTTAAAAATGCAGATATAATTAGAGCAATGCCTAATACACCTGCACTTATAAATATGGCTGTAATTACATACGCATCAAATAATTTTGATTCTAAATATGTATCTTTAGCAGAAAAAATATTTGGTTCAATTGGTTCATTCTATAAGATTAATGAAAATCAAATGGATGCAACCTTAGCATTAAATGGTTCTATGCCAGCATATATCGATTTATTCATTAAAGCATTCATCGATAAGGCTGTAAAGGATGGAATCGATTATGAAACAGCTAAGGGCTTAACAGTAGAATCAATTATCGCATCATGTAATTTAGTATTAAGATCAGATGATGATATTGATACATTAATTAAAAATGTATGCTCAAAGGGTGGAACTACTATAGCTGGCTTAGATAAGCTATATGAGAATAATTTTGTTAAAGCTATAGAAGAATGTAGTGAAGCTTGTAAGAATAGATCAAAGGAATTAGCAAAGTAATAAAAGAAAAAAAGAAGTAATCAAAATGATTACTCCTCAACAGGAAGAGTCTCTTCAATGAGCTTTTCCTTTTTCTTTTCTGATTTAGTTGCCTCAATCTTTTGATATGCTCTTGTTAAGAATAGAATTCTTTTTGCAATGTTTATATAGCAGTTAGCTGTGATTGCAAATTCAAGTGCGATATTATTTAAAGCATTATAGTCATTTTCATCAACATTATTTAAATTCTTGAATGTTTCTTCAACAATAGAAGAAGTCTTTTCAACATTCATTGAATTGAAATAATC
>JAEEHU010000131.1 GCA_016280975.1 Acholeplasmatales bacterium
CCAGCGTTAATCCTGAGCCAGGATCAAACTCTCCATAAAATTTATGTTTTTTGTTTGTTTAATCTTTTTTGCTCAATTCTTAAATCTGAATTGCGTTTTTTATTGTTTGTAATTCCTTCGTCATATACAGTTTTCAAAGATTACATCGCACGTTTTTTGTGTCGTGCTTTTTTAGTATATCACTTTATTTTATTATGTCAACTATATTTTTTACTTTTTTTATAAATTTTTTTCTAAAATTAAAAAAACTCTAATCTTAAACGTTAGAGTTTTAATAATTGCAAATATTTAATGTATATAGTTATAAACTATATTGCATATACACCGTCTTTAAATATCTCAACAGTTTCACCATCAAATGTTTCACCAACGATAGATAAATCACTTGTTCCAATCATGAAATCAACGTGAATACTTGATTTATTTAAATTAACTGCGTTTATTTCTTCTTCTGATAGATTTTGATAATTCTCAATACATTCAGTAAATGCTCTACCAAGTGCAAGGTGACAACATGCATTTTCATCAAATAGTGTTTCATAGAACATTAAACCAGTTTGATTAATAGGTGAATCAAATGGAACGAATGCTATTTCACCTAATTGAGCCGCACCCTTATCAATTGAAATTAGCTTTTCTAAAACCTCTTTTGTTTTAGTATCCTTAGCTATAACCTCAACGACCCTACCCTTTTGGAATCTGAATCCAAAATCAGTAACTACATTTCCAAATACAGAAAGTGGCTTAGATGCATATACTACACCTTCTGCTGTTCTCCACTTAGGAGATGTAAAGCATTCCTCAGTTGGCATATTAGGATTATAAGGAACACCACCTAAAGTCTTTTCCTCTGCGGCTTCGAATTTAACATTCTTATGAAGCTCAATATAAAAGTCAGTTCCATTAGATGCCTTATACCAAAGCTTTTTAATCTTTAATTTGTTTAAGATATTCTTCTTATCATCTAAATATTTATTATGAATATCCCAAGCCTTAATAGGATCATCTGTAATTCTTGTAACCTTAATTATAGCTTCCCATAATTTTTCAATAGCTTCTTCGTCACTTAAATCAGGGAAAACCTTCTTAGCCCAAGCCTTACCAGGTATACCAATAATAGTCCATTGATATTTATTATCCATCTTTTCTAGGTATTCTAATCTTACCTTTGATCTATTACCACTTACATATGATAATTTATCACTATCTATACCACTTAAGCTATCTGGATCATCTGATGTAATATGAATCTTGGCAGGTAATACCTCTGTTTCTCTTTGCCATTTAGCTTCCTCATAGGATAAAACCTCAGATAATACCTCTTTATCCTCGTATTGGTATTGTAATCTTGATAATACATCACTAGACCAATCAACTCTTACTCTCTTAGCGCCAGCACTATAAGCCTCTTCAACTACATATTTAACAAAATATTCATCTTTAACATTAGCGCTTATAATAACCTCTTGGTCCTTTTGTACATTGACGCCTTTTCTTACTATTAGCTTAGCATAATTCTTTAATATCTTTTCATCCATACTATCTATGCTCCTTTATATATTTTTCTATTTCATAAGGATCTTTAATTATTTCTTCTGATAAATTAATAGCACCATCCTTAGTTATTAATATATCATCTTCTATTCTAATCCCTATATTTTCCTCTTCTATATATAAACCTGGTTCATTTGATATAACTGCACCCTCTTCTAAAGGCTCATCATCAAATGCTATATCATGACAATTAAGTCCAATATGATGACTTACTGAATGATAATAATATTTACTTACATCTTCCTTAGCTTTAACTAAGCCTATTTCCTTAAGCTTAACAAAATAGAAATCTACTAATATATCATCAAGCTGCTTTAGTGTAACACCTGGCTTCATTGCCTCAAATACACGCTTTTGACCCTCTAATACTATATTATAGAATAGTAGCTCTTTCTTGCTAAACTTACCTGATACTGGAAATGTTCTTGAAATATCAGCTGAATACATATTCTTAGTCGCACCTAAATCAACAAGTAATAAATCTCCATCCTTCATCAAAGTATCATTCTTATCATAATGTAAGGTTATAGAATTCTTACCTGATGCGAATATAGATGGGAATGATAAACTACTTGCACCATTATATTTAACAGCCTGATCAAAATATGATTCTAATTGATATTCATACATTGGACCAATATGAGATAATATGCTTTCTATTCCCTTATTAGTAATAGAAATAGCTTCTTTAAGATTATTAATCTCATATTCATCCTTTTTGCATCTTAATCTTTTAAATAAGCTTTCAGATGTTTTAATTCTAATGTTTGGATTAGATGCTTTTATTTTCTTAGCAAGGATATTATCCATACCAAGACCTGTCTTTAGATCAATATCATCTATATCTAAATATAAGAATTGATATTTCTTAACACTTTCATCTAGGAATATCTTAAAATCCTTTTTGTCTCTTATATCATCTATTAAAGAAATATTATGATATTCTTCTTTTGACATATACTCTCCTTCAAATTTTGAATTAGAGTTATCCTTATCAATAAATAATATTTCTTTATTTTCCTTATCCTTAATTAATACTACTATATGACCGTAATCAATAACACCTGTAATGTAGTAGGTATTTCTTAATACATCATATCTATCATTATAGATAGGCTCCTTATTAAGATATCGTGAAAAAGAGATTAATATTGAATTATCTAACATTAATCCAAATAGATTATCTCTTCTTTTTTTTAAATAGTTCATTTTTACTGCCTCGGTAAGATTATATCACAAAATTATAAAATCTACATTACTCTTAATATAACGCACTTTAAATATAATTGCTCCTCACTTGAAAGTAAGGTTGGATGATCTGGTGATTGAATCTTAAAATCAATAAATTGAACATGTCTTTTAGAATCAATAGACGCATCCTTTAGCATATTAATAAATAAATCAGGTGTCATATGCTGACTACATGAGAATGTAATTAAATATCCACCATGCTTAACAAGCTTTAAGGCAGATAAATTAATTTCCTTATAGCCCTTATATGCTTTTTTAACTGAATCCTTTGATTTAGTAAATGCTGGTGGGTCTAGAATTACTACATCATAACGATTTATCGTATTTCTTAAATAATTAAATGCATCATCACATATTACATTAATATTAGTAAATCCATTTAATTTAGCATTTTCTAATATATCATCACAGGCAAGACGAGAAATATCTACTGCATCTACCATCTTAGCTCCGTTTTTAGCAGAATTAAGGGCGAAGCCTCCTACATTTGAAAAACAATCCAAAACATATTTATCCTTAACATAATATTTAACATTATCTCTATTAAACTTTTGATCAAGGAAATATCCTGTCTTTTGACCATTTTCTAAATCAACATAGAATTTAATACCATTTTCTATAACCTGTACTCTTGGATTAAATTCTCCGTATAAAATACCTTTTGTTAAAGGTAGTCCTTCTTTTTCTCTTACTAACACATCACTACGCTCATAGATTCCCTTGCATCCAGTAAGCTCAACAAGAATATCAACAATATCCGCCTTAATCATATCCATACCTAATACAGAAAATTGTACTGATAAATAATCTCCATATTTATCAACTACAAGACCTGGTAACATATCAGCCTCACTGAATACTAATCTTAATGCGTTTGAATCATTAAAATTTAAATTCTCTCTATGTGAAATAGCATATTTTATTCTTTCTTTAAAGAAGTCCTTATTTATTACATCTTCTTCATCTAAAGATAATATTCTTACCATTATCTTAGAATTAGTATTTAAAAATCCATAAGCTATAAATCTCTTATCATTTGATAAAACTTTAACTACACTACCATTAACGATATTTCCATTAAAGCTATGTATCTCATTATTAAATACCCAAGGGAAGCCCTCTAAAATATTAATTTCTTCATTTTTATTTAATATTACCTCTAACATAATTTCACCTTTTAAAAAAGGGCGATAGCCCTTTATTTTTCAATATATTCTAAATAATCTCTAGCTTTTTGAGTTAATACCTCTAAATTGAAGTATTTTAAGATCTCTCTATATAATTCCTCACCAGATAAATCATAATCATTAACTAAATTCTTAAATTCTAGCTTTGGAATATCATATATTAATCTATCTGAATTAATTCTTAAGTAATCAATTTTAAAAACACCATCTCTTGGCCAAATAACAACATCATATAATTCTTCAACTAGCTGATAGCCAAGCTTTGATACTCTATCCATAATTATATCAAGTGCCTTAGCGCTTATTTTAGCAACATCAAAAACATCACGCATTCTAGCCTTTAAGGTATTTAATGTAAGTGGAGCTTCAGTATCAATAATAGCTTTGATATCATAATCAAGCACTCCTACTACACTTCCTAAATCTAAATATAAATCATCTAGTCTAATATGCTTTAAATTTGTTGCCCTAATATATTCTCTTGTTTTCAAAATTATCACCTTTAATTTATTGTATCATTATTATTTTTATCATACAACAATTTCACATATTTTTAAGAATTTCTTTTCACAATCTTTTACTATAATAAAAGCATATTAAGGATAACCTTAATGATGAAAGGAGTCTAGGGCAACTTCATATTCTTTTTCTCCCAAAATTAAACACACCATTTTTAGTGAAGACCCTCATAATTTTATCTTAGCTTACTTCCTTTTTGAAGTAAGCTTTTTTTATATTTTCACATAATGATAAGATAATTCTAGTAAATTAAATTAATATAATAAAAGCTGTAATAATTAATTTCTTTTTTCTCCAATTATTAGTCTTTTTCATGGTTAATTATTACACTTGAGCTAATCTTGAGTTTTAAATACATAAAAGGGATATTACCGAGTTGTAATATCCCTTTTTATTTAGCTTCTTTTTAAATTTCTGAAGTAAGGAACAGAATTAATTAGATCATCACTACATTTAACCTCTAGGTTAACCCACATTTCCTCGCCCTTTGTTTTAGCGTAATCATCATGAGCTGATATTAAATCAAATGCGTAATTCTTATCCATTGTGCCCTTACCTAATGATAGATGACATCTCTTACCGTCTCCATCATGGAAATGACATTCATAAAAATGCATAGGATATTTTTTACACCATGCGTAAAAATCACCAGTTGATACATTTACATGTCCTACATCAATACAGAACTTGAAATCATTTTTAGTCATATCCTCATATGTCTTTTCCATATAAGGTACTAATCCTTCTGTTTGTTCAATAACAAGCATAATATTATATTTATTACAGATTTCTTCTGCACGCTTTAGATTCTTGATTAATCTTTCGATATAATCAGCATAATCTTTCTCGTAAATATAATTCTTTACACCAGAAATTGTAACAACAGGACCAGGAATAGCATGGATATTCATACTACGAATATAACCTTCACCTAATTTACAATATCTTTCCATATGGATTAAATAAGCATCTACTACCTCTTGATATGTACCAAAGTCAGCCTCATCATAAAAATGAAGTGTTGCCTTAATATCATACTTATCAAGTAAGGCCTTAACAGTACCTGCTTCCATTTCCTTACGGCAATAGCCAAAATTTAAATTTAATTCAATGAAATCTAAATTTAATTTTTTAGCTAATTTTAAGTTGTCCTCTATATTATCAAATTCATATAATTGAGGCATTCCAAGCTTCATATTAGATTACTCTTACCCTTATAACGCCTTCAAGCTTAGAAATCTTATCAGCGTCAACCTTGCCATCAACGTCGAATACTGAATAAGCATATTCACCCTTTGACTTACTTACTAGGTTAACGATATTTCCACCAAGACTACTAATAGCACTTGAATAGTTAGCAATAATACCAGGAGCGTTCTTGTGATTTACACAAACACGTGAAGCACCAGACTTTACACCTGCGTTAACATCAGGGTAGTTAACTGAATGTGTAATATTACCATTTTCAATGAAATCCTTTAATTCTTCAATAGCCATTAAAGCACAGTTATCCTCTGCTTCTTCAGTTGAAGCACCTAAGTGAGGAAGAACTATTGTGTTTGGCATATTTACAACCTTAGCGTTAGCGAAGTCAGAAACATACTTCTTAATATTTCCGCTTTCTAATGCTTGAGCTAAATCATCATCATTAACTAATGTATCTCTTGAGAAGTTTAATAAAATTGCATTATCAAGCTTATCAAAAATACTCTTATTTAGCATACCCTTTGTTGAATCCATTAGAGGTACGTGGATTGTTACGAAATCAGCACCAGCAACAATGTCCTCTAACTTTTCATAATACTTAACATTCTTATTAAGCTTCATAGCGTTATTAATAGTTAAGTATGGGTCATAACCTCTAACATTCATACCTAATGCTTGGCATGCGTTAGCAACCATAACACCGATTACACCTAAACCAACTACAGCGATAGTCTTACCTAATATTTCATTACCAGCAAATTGAGCCTTTGCCTTTTCTGCAGTCTTACCAATAGCCTCATCAGCCTTATTATCATTAACCCACTTATTACCACCGATAATATCACGACTTGCAAGTAATAAGCCACATAATACTAATTCCTTAACAGCATTAGCATTAGCACCAGGTGTATTGAATACAACTACACCCTTTTCTGCATACTTATCAAGAGGAATATTA
>JAEEHU010000021.1 GCA_016280975.1 Acholeplasmatales bacterium
CTTTAAGACAGGTTACCTACGTGTTACTCACCCGTTCGCCATGGTCTAGCAAGCTAAACCATTCGACTTGCATGTATTAGGCACGCCGCCAGCGTTAATCCTGAGCCAGGATCAAACTCTCCATAAAATTTATGTCTATTGTTTGTTTAATCTTTTTTGCTCAATTCTTAAATCTGAATTGCGTTTTTTATTGTTTGTAATTCCTTCGTCATATACAGTTTTCAAAGATTACATCTTGCTGCCTTAAAATCGACAGCCTTAATCATTTTATCACTTTAAAATTCGTTGTCAACATAAATTTTATCTTTTTTTAATATTTTTTTTAAAAAAATAAAAAAGCTACCTAAGTAAGCGCTTTTTAGGTAGCCTCAATAAAATTCGATATGATTTTTAGTAGTTTTTCATCCTTTTGATAGTCAAAATTAGATGAATCGATATCTATAACAATTCCAGGGTATTTCACTTTCCTTAAATTGTCTAATGTTTTAATGAAATCCTCTATGTTTGTAAAATCCTGTGCCTTATGAACATAGTGTCTATTTTCATTTAATCTACGAATGAATCTTTCATGTAGTATTTTATTATCACCCTTAAATACGAATGATAATACTTCTATATTATATATATTAATAAGGTTATAGATTTCTTCCATCTCATAATCCTTGAAATTAGATTCTAATAATAAGATATCCTTATTCTTTTCTATCTCATATTTCATTATTTCAAATGATGCTTTAGAAAGCTTTAGGTTTTCTTCTCTATTTTCTGCAATAAAGATATCACCTAATATTTCCTTTAATCTATCCTTATTAATAACTGTAATATTAAATTTTTCTCCAATGATATTAGAATAGGTTGATTTACCTGATGCTAAATCTCCTCCAAATAGAATCAATTTACTCATCATAATCTCCTAATTTATCAGATCCATCTTTTAGTAATTTATTAAACTCATCAACTGGTATAGGCTTTGAATAATAAAAGCCTTGCGCATAATTACAGCCAAATGTTTTTAATAAATCGATATATTCTTTTGTTTCTACACCCTCAGCTATTGCAGGGATTTCAAGTGAATGTGCTAAATCTAGTACTGTCTCAATAATTTTTCTACTTCTTTCCTCGTTAGACGAGAAGAATTTTAAATCAATCTTTAAGACATCAAATTCTACGTCCTTTAATACATTTAAAGATGAGTATCCAGATCCAAAGTCATCCATTAAAATCTTAAAGCCATAACTTCTTAATCTATCTACTGTATTTTTAATTAGATTAATATCTTCCATGAATATTGATTCAGTAATTTCAAGCTCTAAATATTTTGGATTAACATTATATCTTCTTACTAAATTAATAATATCATCAACAAATGAAGGTATTAGTAAGAATATTCTTGATACATTAACTGAAATTGGATAAAGCTTTAAATTATTATTCTCTCTCCATTTTAAATATTTAATTGTTTGTTCCCAAACGAATTTATCAAGCTTAGTGATAAATCCATTTCTTTCGAATACCGGAATAAAAACACCTGGAGAAATAATTTTACCATCTCTTATCCATCTTACTAAAGCCTCAGCTCCAATAATTTCACTTTTATTAATATCATATTTAGGCTGTAGGTAAATTACAAATTCACCATGCTTTAGGCCTGATTCCATATTGTTAATAATATCCTGCTCTAAAACCTTACTCTTAAACATTTCTTCACTATATACTCCATAAGGCTTATCAAGACGATACTTAACACTACGGGATGCAGCCATTGATGAATCAATTATTGCTGGAAGTGGAACAGCATCTGACTTAATTTCAAATACACCAACTGATAAAGTAATTGAAAATCTTGAATTATACAAATTTACTGAATACTTTAACGTACTAATAAACTTTTCAAGCATTTCCTTTGTTCCATCAAACAAAATCTCGAAATGGTCAGCGCCGAATCTACCATAAATCATATCGTACTTACTTGATAAATTTATTAATGTTTGACCAATGAATATTAATAAATTATCTCCTTCAGGCATACCAAAATATCTATTATATATTGCAAGTCTATCGATATCAAAGGATATCATATATAATCCATACTTTGAAGTTCCTCTTAATTTCATAATAGCTTGCTTAATGAATTCCTTTTTATTATAAATACCAGTTAATTCATCATACTTATCTGCATATCTTACCTGAGCCTCTAGCTCATTTTTTATATTAATAGCTTCTTCTACCTCTAATGTATTATTTCTTAAGGCCAATACTAAATAGCATTTACCATCTAAAAATATTTTTGAATATTTTAATACCTGATGATAAACCTTATCATCAATTACCTTTCTAACATTGATAAAGAAATTATCATTATCCTCTAGGTATGTTAAAACATTATCAAAATTTATTACTACATTAAATCTTGCTAAATCATCAGGATGAACTACTCTCTTATAATTATTCATTAGCTCATCATAGGTTTCAAAGTCATCATAATTTGAAAGTAGCCTTGTGAATATCTTATCATTCTTATAAAATAGCTGGAATTTTTTATTACTTGTATCAATTAAGAAGATACTTGAATATTCGCTTGTCGCACTAGCTATTACGTTAACTTGACTTTCAAAGTCCTTCTTTTGAGTCTCAATTCTTTCTTGGGACTCATGCTCAAGCTTCTTATATAAAATAGGAAGACGCAATTTCTGTCCTAAATATTTAATAATAGCTCGTTCATTTTTAGTCCATACTCTATTTGGGTTTTTAGCATCTAAAAATCCTAAGATACCATCTAGTGTATTTTTATCTCTAAATATACCGAAGTGTAATATCTTATACTCTGGTGGCATAATAATGTCAGCGTGATCACATACTCCATCATCAGGATAGTAATAATATAGCTTTTTACAAATATGCTCATTTAGGGTATATTTCTTTGAAATAACATTAAAATCCTTATCGATAGAATAGAAATCTGATTGTAATGCATAAGTCTTCATATCAATGAACGCAACAAAGACTGCAGTTAGGTTCATCATAGTTCTAACCTTATCAAATAATTCTAATAATTTTTTATCATCTAATATTTCATCGCTTTGATCTGATGAAAAATAAGAATGCAAAAAAAATCCTATTTCTGACATTGAATCACCTCCATCTTAAATATTTAGAATAGATATGTATGAAAGTATTATAACACATTTTTGAAAATAAAAAAAGCACTACTTGATTTCTCAAGTAATGCTTATATATTTTTAATATATTATCCTCTACTAAATTTACCAATTAGTAGGAAGAATAAAACTGAGCCAGCTGCCCCTACACCAAGTGTAATATAAGCTACAACACTAGGTACCATTGGAATAAATATCATCGCAACTCCAGCCCATAATAATGCGTTAAATAAAGCTGTTAAAAGGCATATTAATGTCAATTTAAAATTAGATGCCTTTGAATGTGATTTTTGTAAAGATGTTGACATAATACCCTCCTAAAATACAAATGTGAATGCTATTAAGGCACCTAATACTGCTGCCTCTAACAATAATGAAAAATAAATTACCATTGAAAAATAAACCTTATCAGTTTTATGGTGAGCAAGTATTCTTCCAAAGAATGCTCCTATAGCTCCACCTAAAGCTGTAAATCCTAACAATGTCTTTTCTTTAATTCTAACTGCGCCACCGCCATTTTTAGCCATATTCTTATCTTTAAAGAATAAGAATAAAGTAATTATGCTTAAAAGCACAAGGTAGCCAACATATCCTATTAATACATATAATAATGGTCCCATACCTAATACCCTCCTTTACTTATTATAAAACAATAGCTTCTTTTATAAAAGGAAAAAGATGGAATAAATCCATCTATTTTCTATTGAGTCCAGCTTTGTGATACATTACTTCCGTTATATAAAGTATATGATGTACCTGATACTAAATATTCAGATGCTATAAAGAATGAATAGCAAGTCTGTGATACTTCTGTAGTGATAGTTTCATTATTAAGAGTTATTGAATATGTACCCTTAGTAAATGAATAGCTTGATGTAGTTTGGCTACCTGGTCTCATACCAAAGTTTCCACCACCAGATGTGCCGTATAATTTATAGTTAATTCCACTTGGGGTAGTTGATACAGGTCCAAATGCTATAAATGTTCCACCAGTCATTGTAAATGTACCATCAATATCTAACGCTGCCATATTACCTGATGAATCTGATGTTGGATTCTTAGTAATTACTACACCACCAGTTTGCTTATAATTTCCATTTGAATCAATTCCATCTGTATCACCTGATCCTACAGTAACATCAAGTAGGCCTCCAGTTATATTAACTAAAGTTTGACTAACTCCACTTGTTGCGTTTACTCCATCATCTGATCCATATACATATGTTAGACCACCTGAAATATTAATAACATTTCCTTCTAATCCCTCATAGGCATTAATAACATTAATTAAGCCTCCAGAGATATTTAAATTAGAATCAGCATGTATTCCATCATCACCAGACATTACATTTACTGTACCACCAGATATAGTAACATTACCTAAGCCTGTAGAGCCATTTTCTAATGTAGCACCATAAGTTGCATGAATGCTATCATCATCTGATTTAATATTTATTTCACCAGCTGAAATATTAATCTCATTATCAGATTTAATACCCTTTTTTGAATATTCAGAACTTACTGTATAATTTTGCCAATCACCAGTTATCTTTTTACTTGATGATGATGTAGATAGTTTAGTTACATTATATAAATCCTTATTCTCATTTATAGTTCCACCACCACTAACTGATAAGTAATTAGTAGTTGAGAAATTATCTATAGTTGTGCCACTAGAAAACATATAGAATTGAATATTTTGATAGCCTGATGCCATATCAAATTCATAAATATAATATGTTGTTGATTGGCTTCCACCAAACATATTACTATTACCACTTGATACTACTTGTGCGCTTTTATATGTGATTTCCTTCCAAGTATATGTTCCATCATTATTATATAAATATGCAGCGAATACATTATTCTTATAGCTATTATAAATAGCACTTGTCACTCTAAAATACTTTTTAGTTGATGATATTGAAGCAAGAGTTCCTGTATATTTAGAATATGAATCTGTAAATATATTGATGTTTGGCTCATTTCCACTTTCATCACTTTCTATATTTACATTGTAACTACTATCTATACCATCACATGCGGCATAAATATCTAAATTAGTAGCGCCTAATATATTAATATTACCCTTTTGATTTTGTTTAGATGAAATATCAGAATTAGATGTCTTAATTCCATCTCCTCCTGTTGATATTAAAAAAATATCTCCTGATTGTATTTCAACCTCATCATTACCCTTTAAGGCATTATCTAGTGCAGTTACCTTTAGGGTTAAATTCTTTATTTCTAAATCATCTTTTGTATGAATACCATTATTTACATTACCATTAACAACTAAAGAGCCCTTACCTTGAATATTTAAATCACATTCAGAATAGATTGCGGCACTACCTATTCCATCACCTTCAATATAAGATGATCTTAAATCAGAGATTTCATTATAGGTTCCTTCTTTTGCTTTAATCTTAACCTTACTTGCATTCTTTATATAAATTGGTGAATTGGCAGTTGATGAAATAGATACTCCATTTAAGTTTAAGATTACTTCTGCATCGTCAGCCGCATCAACAATAATATATCCATCACTTAAATTACCTGTAAGTGTATACTCACCCGCAGTTGTAATTGTATAAATATCTGATGTACTAGTAACAGAGGCATTATTACTATCAACTATACTAAAAGTTGATGTGATTTCAGTCTTTTCTTCCTCGGCATCCTTTGCATCACCAGTTTCCACTATCTCAGTTGATTTAGATGAAGTTCCTATTGTTCCACTACTTACACTTTGATTATTATTGTTACTACTATTATTACTATTTGTTCCATTACTTGTAATAGAGCATGAAGCCAAAACAAGTGATAACAATAGTAATGTACCTACTAATGATTTTTTCATAATTGTCCCTCACTTTCAACTTCATTATAGACTAAAATTAGAAAAAATCTACTAGGTAAGCCATTTTTACAATATTTCACATTTTCGCTCACATATTTTGACACAATTAAAAAAGAAAAAAGCAGGAGAAATTCTCCTGCATATAATTAATAAAATTTATTATTCAGTCTTTTCTTCTGCTGTTTCATCTGTCTTAGCTGTAAATACTACATATAATATTGCCATTACGATAATAACAAATATTACTGCAAGTACTACTGCTGGAATCCAAGCTTCTGCGATATTAACTGCCATAAATACAATTGAGCCTGCAACACCTACTAAAGCTGATAAGCATCCAATGATAGAAATCTTACTTGCTGCAGCCTCATTATTATAGTCTTCGGAATTCATAACAATTCCTAAACCAAATATACTAGCGATTACACTAGCAAATGCAAATGCAAATGAAATCCAGTATTTTGCATTAAACTTTCCCTCGAATGGTACAGCGAATGCAACTACAGTGAATACAACTAAAAGTAGAATCACTCCTGCAAAAATAAATTTTAATTTGTTTTGTGAACTTTTTGACATCCTTTCATCACCTTACCTTTAAATAATTATAAAATAAAATAATTAAAAAGTCAATTTTAGCTAAGTCTCATAGTATTTTGGGCAAAAAAATGACGTGAAAATTCACATCATTTTATCAATAATTATAATGTATGCTTTAATAATTCAGAATAATCTACAGGAGAGATATCTCTTGGTGCGAAATCAAATACTGTCTTACAACCAGCTTCTCCTCTTGCATTTAATCTATATGCTCCTCTTGCGTAAGCTACTAGGATTGAACCTGTGAATTCTGGATTTGAATCAAGCTTTAAGCTATATTCAATAACATGCTTAACACCTTCAGATGTTTCACCTGATCTAATTACAAATCCACCATGAGGCATCTTAGAGTGATTCTTCTTTAATTCTTCAGCTGAAATGAAGTTAACTACTGTGTCATAATCACTGAAGTAATCTGGCATATTCTTAATTTCGTTTTCAATACGTGCCTTATCTGCACCCTCTTTAACTACAACATAGCATTCTCTTTTGTGCTTTTGTCTTGTAGTAAGGTATGGATTTTCACCACTTCTTACACTTTCAAGTGCTTCTTCAACAGGAATAGTATATTGTCTTGCATCTAATACACCTTCAACTCTTCTTATAGCATCTGAATGTCCTTGGCTAATTCCTTTTCCCCAGAATGTATAAGTTGAACCATTTGGTAAAATAGATTCCATAATTGCTCTATTAATAGAGAACATACCTGGATCCCAACCAGTTGAAATAACTCCAACCTTACCAGCTTCTCTTGCACTCTTATCTACATTTTGGAAATGCTCACTTACATGGGCATGTGTGTCAAATGAATCAACAACATTAAAATACTTTGCTAATTCTGGTGTTTGAACTGGTAAATCAGTTCTAGAACCACCACAAATGATTAATACATCAATTTTATCTTTAAAGCTCTTAATTGTATCTGCTTGATATACATTAACGCCTTTTGTTTCTATTTTTAAGTCTTCTGGATTTCTTCTTGTAAATACAGCTACAAGCTCCATATCATCATTTTTCTTTATCGCAGTTTCAACGCCACGACCTAAATTACCATATCCGAAAATTCCAATTCTAATCATACTAAAAACCACCTTTTACATAAAATTATATTCGAAAATTTTAAAAAGTAAAGAAAAAATATTCGAATATTACAAAATATTTTATATTTTATTTGTTTAAATCTTTTAATCTGTTTTCTATACCTAGCATATCCCTATTAATAATGTCATTAATAGCATCTAAAGACTTTAAAAGATTATTCATTTTAGTCACATTTTCAGGATATAGCTTTCTTAATATTCTTCTTTTTTTGAAGTTACTAATATTTCCTAATGATTCTTTTGTTGCAAGAGAGAAAAAGTCAATCGCATCAAGACTTACATTTAAAAGCTTAGTTGCGAAATCCTCTTTATCTACTACAACAGGATAGAATTTTTCAAATGTATTAAATGCTTCAACTAATGTATTAGATAAACTAGATAGATAATATTCCTTACCATATAAATTAACAAATTCAGTATGGATTTTAGCAAGCTTATTTCTATTATCTATAAAATCATTCATCTTTTTATTAAGTTCATCTACACTTAAATTAATATTTTCCATATGAACTCCTATTTTTTAACAAATAATGAATTAAATATTGCAGGAACCTTTGCACTAATTTTAATTGATTCATTAGTATTAGGATCTCTAAATTCTAAGAATGATGCATGAAGGCCTAATCTTTTGATAGGATTCTTTGTTGATTGATATTTATCATCACCAACAATTGGATGACCTAAATCCTTCATATGACATCTAATTTGATTCTTTCTTCCTGTATCAATTAATACTCTTAATAGTGAATATTCACTGGCCTCTTTTATAACCTCATAGTGAGTTATTGCAAGCTCACCTGATGGATCATTAGTTGAATACATTAAATTATATTCATTAGATTTTAAATATGATTTAATAGTGTCACTCTTTTTAGGCATATGACCTTCTACTATCGCGTAGTATTCACGCTTAATTACATAGTCATTCCAATTTAATCTTAGAATAGATTGAGTCTTTGGGTTTTTAGTAAATACTAATACTCCACTTGTCTCCTTATCTATTCTATGAATAGTAAATGGACGATAGTTCTTACTAATTGAAGCCATATAATCAGACAAAAGTGAATATGCAGATAAAGTTTCCTTATCTGATTCTACTGCAAGTAGTGAATTTGGCTTATCTATTGCGATATAGTTTTCATCTTCATAAATAATATCAATTCTTGGAATAAATTCCTTCTTCTTTGCCTTTGGCTTAGCTTCCATATTTCTTACTGGATTTTTAGCTATTTTAATTTCATCTTCCTTAGCAATTGGATAATTAAATTGAGTAACAACAACTCCATTTACTAATATTTGATGATTCTTAAGAAGGTTTTTAACATTATTTCTTGATTGATCCATCGAATTAAGAAGGAAGTCTAATAATTCACCACTTCTTTTTACCTTCATTATTTTTGTATATATAATTGTTTCTTTTTTATCCTTGTTATTATTCTTCATCATATTCCATCACAAGCCTACATGCTTTCTTCCATTTATCATAGGATACACTATAATTAGTATCCTTTGGTTTATATAATTTAGTTCTCTTATATCTTTCTTTAATTTCCTCAAATGATTTAACAATACCCTTATTTAAAGAAACTAAATAACAAATACCCAAGCTTGTTGCCTCACTTGTAGAGATAGCACTAATATTTGTTTTAGTAATATCTGATTCTGCCTGCATCAAGATTGAATTAGTTGATGCACCACCATCAACAGATATTAAATCAACATCTATTTTAGTATCATCCTTCATAGAAAGTAATACATCATAATTTAAATATGCAACACCAAGTATTGTTGCGAAGGCTATATCGTGCTTACTTGTACCTCTAGTCATACCTAAAATAGCACCCTTAGCCTCACTTGACCAATAAGGAGCTCCAAGTCCAGTTAGAGATGGTACAAATATTACACCATTTGAATCAGTTGGCATAAAATTCTCATCATCAAATGATTTAACTATCTCAAGGTTATCTCTAATATATTTAAATGCAGCTCCTGCACAAAATACACTACCCTCTAAGGCATAGGCAACAGTATCACCTATTTTATAGGCAACTGTTGTTAATAGTCCATTATTACTCTTATGTGGAGTTCTACCAGTATTAAGTAACATAAATGAACCAGTTCCATATGTTATTTTTAAATCACCCTCATATAAACAAGTATGACCAATTAATGATGCCTGTTGATCTCCTGCAATAGCACAGATTTCAAAATCACCATATTTTTTAATTCTTTCTTCTGTAATCATACCAATAGTTTCATTTGATGAAACAAGCGCTGGAAGTATTGATTCTGATACTCCAAATATATCAAGTAATTCCTTATCCCAGCTAAGTGTATGAATATTAAATAGCAATGTTCTTGATGCATTTGTATAATCAGTAACATGCTTACCAGTTAATCTATATATTAGCCATGAATCAATAGTACCAAATGAAAGATTTCCCTGATCCATTAATTCTTTAGCGCCACTTACGTTATCTAAAATCCATTTAATTTTAGACGCACTAAAATAAGGATTAATAATTAATCCAGTTTTTTCATTAATTACCTTTTCATATCCCTTATTCTTTAAATCTGTACAAATAGAATCAGATTGAACTGATTGCCAGCATATAGCATTATAAATAGGCTTACCTGTTGTTTTATCCCAAAGTACTGTTGTTTCTCTTTGGTTAGTAACACCACAGCCTACTATATCCTTTAAATCAATATTAACTTCCTTTAATGCTTGATGCATTAATTTAACAACATCCTCATAAATAATATCAGCGTCAAATTCAACGTATCCTGGCTTAGGATAGATTTGAGCTAATTCCTTTTGTGCTTTAAAAATAGAATTACCTCTTCTATCATAAATTATTACTCTTGATGATGTAGTTCCTTGATCGATAACTAGTATGTATTTACTCATAATATCACCTGATTTTATTATAACCTATTAAGCAAATTAAAAAAACTCATAAATGAGTTTAATTAATTCTTTTTCTTAACGCTATATCCAAATTTACCAACATATTCTCCTAAGCTATAATACTCACCATGAGAATATGTAATTAAATTAGCATCCTCTAATTTTAATCTATTGTTTTTATCAATTAATGACTTATCAACTGATACATTTACTATATCAGCTAAGAACATATCATGACTTCCAAGAGGTATTATATCTCTTAGCTTACATTCTAAATTAACCGGAGACTCTAATATTCTTGGAGCCTTAACATAAAGTGATTCTTCCTTAGTTAATTTAAGATGCTCAAATTTATCTACATCTTTTCCACTTTTAACTCCGGCATAATCACATTTAAAGGCTAAGTCCTTTGTTACTAGGTTAACAACAAATTCCTTATTCTTTAAAATCATGTCATAGCTATATCTTGATTTTCTTAGTGATATATATAATATAGGTGGGTTAGTACAAACATTTCCACACCAAGCTACAGTCACTATATTTGAATTTTCCATATCTCCACATGATACCATAACAACAGGTAGTGGATTGAGCATATTTCCGCCCTTCCAGTTTTCCTTCATATGTCCTCCTACTTGACAAAAATGAAACACAATGCTATCATTATGTTACAATTGTAACATTAAATTGTAGTTTTATCAACCATAGGAGGTCTCTATGAAAAACGAATCATTCGCTAAAACGTGTCTTCAAGAAGCTTTTGTAAAATTGCTTTCTGAATACCCATTTGATGAAATAACAATCACTGATATTTCTTTAAAAGCTGGTGTTTCAAGAACAACGTTTTATAGACTATATACCTCTAAAGAAGATTTATTAAAGGAAATCAAAATCAATACTTTAAAGAATACATACGCTACAGTAAAGACTATCTCTTCTGGTGATATAAATAAAGGCTATGTTGAGTTTTATAAAAAAGTATATGACTGCAGAAACGATATTAAGGTTTATGCAAAGGCTCAAATACTAAACTATAATAACTTTGTTGATAATAATCTAATTGACAATATACATATTGAGCTTGGCTTTAAAGACGAATTTGAAAAAGCAGCATATCTTGGAGCACTTGGTGCACTAGCTGCAAGATGGATCAGAAACGACTTTAAAGAAACTCCTGAGGAAATGGCACAAATAACAATTAGAACAATTAAATTAAAAGCAAATGACCATGAATAATTTCATGGTCTTTTTTATTATCCTAATGTGATATCTAGTACCATCATTAATATAAATCCAATTGCAAGTGATACAGTAACCCAGTTAGTATGCTCACCTGATTGAGCTTCTGGGATTAATTCTTCTACTATTACATAAACCATCGCTCCAGCAGCAAATGATAATATGTATGGTAATATTGGTGTAACAAATGTTATTAATAATATTGCAAGACCACCAAATATTGGTTCAACAACTCCAGATAGACTTCCTAGTAGGAAGGCTTTTTTCTTTGTTGTTCCATTAGCGGCAAGTGGCATTGAAATAATAGCGCCCTCTGGGAAGTTTTGAATCGCAATACCAATCGCAAGAGTTAAAGCACCCATAACAGTTATAACTGTACTACCATAAATACATCCTGCAAGAACAACTCCTACAGCCATACCCTCAGGAATATTATGAAGTGTAACTGCTAAAACTAGCATTGTGTTTTTCTTCATTCTTCCAGTTTTAATACCCTCAGGTACTTCTGTATCCTTATGTAAATGTGGAATTATACTATCTAAAAGTAATAAGAATCCTATACCAAGTAAGAATCCAACCGCAGCTGGAACCCATGCAAAATTACCCATATCACCACTCATATTAATTGATGGTAATATAAGTGACCAGATAGACGCGGCAAGCATAACTCCGGCAGCGAATCCATTTAATATTTTTTCTAGCTTCTTATTCATTTCCTTTCTCATAAAGAATACTAAGCTTGAGCCTAGTACTGTACCTAAAAAAGGAACTAATAATACTATTGTCACAACAAGTGGTTGATCCATTTTAATCTCTCCTAATTGTTAGGTAAACCTAACGAATTATATTATACATAATATTAGTTTTATTATTCAACAATAAAAAGAAAAAAGCCTACAAAATTGTAGACTTTATAGCTTTCTTATTGCTGGATGTGATGCCTTTAAGGTTTTAATACCAAATTTAGCAGAGAATGCCACCTTAATAACATCACCCTCTTGACTTACAACAACACCATCACCAAATAGCTTATGATTAATCTTATCACCAAGTGTAATATCAGATGTTACCTTTTCTTCCTTCTTTGTTTCTAGTTTAACTTGAGGCTTTGTAAACTCTGTCTTAATATTATATGGATTAAAGATATCAAGAAGTGGTCTTTTCATTTCTTTAATGAATCTTGATTCAGAAAAATAATCCATCGAACCAAACTTAACTCTTGATTCAGATGAAGATAGGAATAGATGATTTTTACTTCTTGTTATACCAACATAACAAATTCTTCTTTCCTCTTCCATTTCTGCATCACTTACAATCATATCAGATGGGAAAATACCTTCATTCATTGCGTACATAAATACTGTATCAAATTCAAGACCCTTTACCTGATGATATGTTGATAATCTTACTGAATCATTATTATCAGTATCATTCTTATCAGTTCTAAGTGTTAAATCAGCTAAGAGTGCCTCTAATAGCTTTTTCTTAGTTTCCTCTTCGTAATAATCCTCAGCTTCAAGTAATACTGATTTGAATTCTTGAATGTTATCCATTCTATCATTAAAGATATCAGGATCCTCTTCTTTTTTCATTTCTTCCTTATAGCCAGTTTCCTTAAGGATTATATCAATTAAGTCAGGTAATCTAACATTTTCAATTTGATTATAAATTGTATCTATAGTCTTCTTAAATTCAACTAAATTTATAGCACCCTGTGATTTAGATTCATAGAAATCAATCGCATCATAAAGTGATAAATTCATTCTTTCAGCAACAGCTGCAAGCTTTTCTAAAGTTGCACCACCTATTTTTCTTTTAGGCTCATTTATAATTCTTTTAAAAGAAAAATCTTGGTTATGATTAATAATTATTTGTAAGTAAGCAATCATATCTTTAATTTCTTTTCTAGAAAAGAAAGATAAGCCTCCATAAATCTTATATGGAATCTTTGCCTTAATAAATGCATCTTCAAGCTCTCTTGATAAATAGTTGGCTCTATATAAAACTGCTATTTCCTTATAAGGAACTCCTGATATGTTAATCTTTTTAATATTATCAACAATAAATGCAATTTCTTCTGCGGTTCTTTTAGCTGGATAATAAAGTGGCTTTTTACCACTTTTATTATTTGACTCTAAGACCTTTTTAATTTGATTTGGATTATGAGTAATACAATCATTAGCTAGGTTTAATATTTCAGTTGTAGAACGATAATTCTTTTCAAGTAATATTAGCTTATGCTCCAAAAAGTCATTTTTGAATCTTCTAATATTCTCAATCTTAGCACCTCTAAATGAGTAAATAGATTGAAAGTCATCACCAACTATAAATATATTATGATGTCTAGTTGATAGCATAAATACTAAATTATACTGTGGAGTATTAGTATCCTGAAACTCATCAACTAATATATACTGAAATTTTTCCTGATAACGCTCTAATACATTTGGATTTTTCTTAAATAATTCAATTGTTTTTAGAATTAAATCATCAAAATCAAATAGATTATTCTTAACTAAATAATCACTATATTTTTTATTTACCTCATTAAAGGTATCCTTATTTCTCTCCTCAAAGAAATTAAACTTAATATCGTTTTTATATTTAGATATTAATTTAGACATTTCCTTAGGTCTAAAATCTAATTCTGTATCATCCTTAATTTCCTTTAGGATTTTAAGCTGATCATCATCATCGATAATTTGAAAGCCTCTTCTATAGCCCTCTAAATTATCAATTTCATCTCTTAATACACGTGCACAAAATGAGTGGAATGTTGAAATCCACATCCACTTTGTGTCCATATCTAAATTCTTAGCAATACGCTCTTTCATTTCATTTGCTGCCTTATTAGTAAATGTAACAGCAAGTATATTATAAGGATTTACTCCTAACTCCTTTATTAAGTAAGAAATTCTTGTAGTTAATACCTTAGTTTTACCAGAGCCCGCTCCGGCCATAACCATGATTGGACCTTCGGTATTAATTACAGCTTCCTTTTGTCTTTCATTAAGTCCATCAAGTAAATTCATAATTAGTCACCTAAGAATTCTTCATAAGTAGTAACTCTATCAGTTATAGAACCATCCTTATTAAATGAAATAATTCTATTGGCAACAGTCTCCAAAAGTTCAGCATCGTGTGATGAGAATAGGATATTTCCCTTATAGTTTGTCATACCTTCATTTAATGCTGTAATAGATTCCAAGTCTAAGTGGTTAGTTGGATCTTCTAATACTAAAATATTTGGAGATTCAAGCATTAGCTTTGCAAACATACATCTAACCTTCTCACCACCAGATAGAACGTTACACTTCTTTAGAGATTCCTCACCACTAAATAGCATTCTGCCTAACCAGCCACGAATGAATGTTTCTGTTTGATCTTCCTTTGAATATTGTCTTAACCAATCAACTAAAGAAAGCTCACTACTAAAATATTCCTTATTATCTTGCATTAGGTAACCAACACTTGTTGTAATACCCCACTTAAATTTACCAGTAAAGTCAGTATCCTTACCAGATAGGATATTAAATAATGCAGTAATTTGAACTGATGATTCAGCTAAGAATGCAATCTTATCATTTTTATTAATTGTAAATGATAAATTTTCAAATACACCAGGCTTAGTTAATTTCTCAACAGTTAGAATATCATTTCCAACCTCTCTATTTGGCTTAAAGCCAATATATGGATATCTTCTTGATGATGGCTCAATTGTAGAAACATCAATCTTTTCTAGTAACTTCTTTCTACTTGTTGCTTGACGAGATTTAGACTTATTAGCACTAAATCTTGCAATGAATTCTTGTAATTCCTTAATCTTATCTTGGGCCTTCTTATTTTGGTCCTTAGCTTGCTTTAATGCAAGTTGGCTTGATTCATACCAGAATTCATAGTTACCAACATATAATTTAATTTTTCCGTAGTCAACATCACAAATATGAGTACATACGTTATTTAAGAAATGTCTATCATGAGATACTATTAAAACAGTGTTTTCGAAATTTAATAAGAAATTTTCAAGCCATCTAGTAGACTTATAATCTAGGTTATTAGTAGGCTCATCTAAAAGTAGGATGTCAGGGTTTCCAAATAATGCTTGAGCAAGTAATACCTTAATCTTAATCTTAGCATCTAGATCACTCATTAGCATATAATAGCATTCACTATCTACACCTAAGCCTGCAAGTAAGCTTTCAGCGTCAGATTCAGCCTCCCAGCCACCAAGCTCTTGGAATTCACCTTCAAGCTCTGCTGCTCTTACACCATCTTCATCTGTAAAGTCAGCTTTCTCGTATAATCTATCCTTTTCATCTCTTATTTCAATTAATCTTTTATGTCCCAATAAAACTGTTTCAATTGCAGTTTTATCATTAAATGCATTTTGATCCTGCTTTAATGTAGACATTCTTTCATTCTTATCGATGATAACCTCACCAGTAGTTGATTCAATCTCACCTGATAAGCACTTTAAGAATGTAGATTTACCAGCACCATTAGCACCGATAATTCCGTAACAATTACCCTTTGTAAATGTTAAATCAACATGCTCAAATAATTTTCTTGAGCCATATTGAATTCCTAAATTAACTGTTTTTAACATTAATAATACCTCCATAGTTTATAAAAGGCTCCAAAAGGAGTCTTTTACTTTATTATAATTTGAATGATGATTTTAAACCGCAAGTTCTATTAAATACTAATTTGTCCTTAGTAGAATCCTTATCAGTTACATAGTAACCATTTCTAATGAATTGGAAATGATCAAATTCCTTAGTATCCTTTAGTGATTCTTCTACAAAACCATTTTGGATACTTAAAGAATTTGGATTTAATCTTTCCATGAAATCTAAATCCTTATTTTCTTCTGTTTCATCTAGCATTAATGGTTCAAATAATCTAAATTCAGATGGAATTGCAGTTGTAGCCTCAACGAAATGAATATTTCCATTTGGCTTTCTTTCCTCAAATCCAGAGCCTGATTTAGTCTTAGGATCATATGTTGCGTGGATTAATGTAATATTACCATCCTTATCCTTTTCAACAGATGTTGCAGTAATAAAGTATGCATGCATTAATCTAACCTCAACGCCTAAAGCTAGACGCTTCCACTTCTTATTAGGCTTTTCCTCAATGAAGTCCTCACGTTCAATATAAACCTCACGAGAGAATGCAATCTTTCTTGAGCCCATTGATTCATCCTCTTGGTTATTTGGACAATCAAGGTACTCAACTTGACCCTCTGGATAGTTATCAATAATAACCTTAACTGGATTAATAACTGCATTAGGTCTAATTGCCTTAAGCTTTAAGTCATTTCTTAATTCCTCATCAAGTTGGAATGCCTCAACAGTTGAATTAACTCTTGAAAGTCCAGTTGATAGAATAAAGTTTCTAATTGAATCAGGTGTGAATCCTCTTCTTCTTAAGCCACATAAAGTTGGCATTCTTGGATCGTCATAGCCTGATACCTTTTTACTATCAACAAGTTGACGAAGATATCTTTTTGACATAATTGTATTTGTAATATTTAATCTACCAAATTCATATTGATGTGGAACATGCTTCATTTCACATTTTTCAATGAACCAATCATATAAAATTCTATGATTATCATATTCTAGTGAGCATAAAGAGTGAGTAATTCCTTCAAATGAATCTTGAAGTGGATGAGCAAAGTCATACATAGGATAGATACACCACTTATTACCTTGACGGTGATGCTTAATATGTAATATACGATACATTGCTGGGTCACGCATATTAATATTAGGATGAGCCATATCTATCTTAGCTCTTAAAGTCTTTTCTCCATCTTTATACTTGCCATTTTTCATTTCTTCAAATAGCTTTAAGTTTTCTTCAACTGATCTATCTCTACATGGTGAGTTAATACCAGGTTCAGTTAATGTACCTCTATATTTACTCATCTCTTCTTGTGATAAATCATCAACATAAGCAAGGCCCTTCTTAATTAATAAAACTGCCTTTTCATATGTTGCCTCAAAATAGTCAGAGCCATAGAAAACGTTAGTTGGAGTATAACCTAACCACTTTAAGTCTTCGATTATACCTTCAACGAATTCCTTATCCTCTTTTGCAGGATTTGTATCATCAAATCTTAGGTTTGTTGTACCATTAAAAGCCTTAGCAAGCTCAAAGTTTGTGATAATAGCTCTTGCATGTCCTATATGTAAGTAAGCATTTGGTTCAGGTGGGAAACGAGTTGCTATAGCATCTACTCTTCCCTCATCTAAATCATTTTGCATTATTGTCTTAATAAAATTGTTGATTTCAGCCATAATTAACCCCCAATAAATATATAAAAATATTATATTATAGATAGCTTAATTTTAAAAGAATATAGTTAATTATTTTCTTTTCATTTTATAAAAATCTTCTAAATCTAAAGATGCAATTGCATTTAAGGTTAAATCATCATAGTCATCCTTAAATACCATATGCTGATAGTAGCCTGCAACTGCAATCATAGCTGCGTTATCTGTACAATATTTGATTGAAGGAATAGATATATTAAAGTCCTTACCCTCATCTAAGAATCTTTCCTTTAATCCCTTATTTGCAGATACACCTCCTGCAACTATAATGTTATTTACATTTAATTTCTTAGCAAGCTTTAAAGTCTTTCTTACTAATACCTCTGTTACACTATCCTGAAATGATCTACATAAATTATTTACATTAATTTCTTCACCGCGTTGATTGGCATTATGGTTTAAATTGATTACTGCACTCTTTAAACCAGAGAATGAGAAATTAAAGCTATCATCATCTAGATATACTCTAGGTAGATGATATGTATCCTCGCCCAAATGCGCAAGTCTATCAACATGAGGTCCACCTGGATATGGAAGTCCTACAACGCGGGCAACCTTATCATATGCCTCTCCTACTGCGTCATCTAGTGTTTCACCAATAATTTCAAATGAGAAATGATCCTTCATATAAATTAGCTCTGTATTTCCACCTGAAACAAGTAGCGCAACTAAAGGAAACTTCATCTCATGCTCAATCGCATTTGCATAAATATGACCTGCAAGATGATGAACACCAATAATTGGCTTATTATACATCATTGCAAATGCCTTAGCAGCGTTTACTCCAACAAGTAATGATCCAATTAAGCCTGGACCCATAGTTACTGCAACTAAATCAATCTCCTCAGGCTTAATATTCGCTGCCTCGAAAGCTTCCTTAAATACTAAAGTTATTTGATAAACATGGTGACGAGATGCAACCTCAGGCACAACTCCACCAAATTTCTCATGAATCTTAATTTGTGAATTAATAGCATTTGATAAAACAACCTTACCATCTCTTACTATAGATACTGATGTTTCATCACAGCTTGATTCTACTCCTAAAACAAGCATATTAATTACCTCGAAATTTCACTAAATTTTAATTTAATAATATTAGATAAATCTTTTGGATTTACTTCTACCTGATATCCTATTTTTCCTGCAGAAAAGATAAATGTATTATAACGTAGTGCACTTCCATCAATAATAGTTGGGAATGCTTTTTTCATTCCAATAGGAGAGCAGCCTCCTCTTATATATCCTGTTATGTTAAGTAAATCCTTAACATGAATCATATCTAAGCTTTTAACATTAAATTCACGAGCCGCAAGCTTTAAATCTAATTCCTTTAAAACAGGAATAACACATACAAAGTAATGATTCTTAGAATCAGTTAATACAAGTGTTTTAAATACTTGATCAGGATTTTGACCAAGAAGCGCTGCTACCTCATCACCTGCAACACATACTCCATCCTCATGTGGATATTCATATGCATTATATTTAATTTTTCTTTGATCTAAAATTCTCATTACATTTGTCTTTTCCATATTATAAATCCTTATGATAATTGTAATTATAATCTAGGAGATCGAATCCTAATTTATAGTAAATCTCCTTTGGTGTATCTAAATTATCCGCAGTTAAATATAAATCATATATACCAATACTCTTTAAATACTTAACTACATATGAAAATAAAGATATTCCATAACCTTTTTTCTGATATTCATCAAGTACAACAAAGCCTTCAATCTTAGCACATTCCTTATATTTAAAGGCATGAACTGTACCAACTGGAATATCATTATTATAAATAACAAAGCCTATTAGATCATCATTCTTAATAAGCTCATCAGTTAATCTTAATGCGTTTGATTTAGCATAACTTTCTCCATAGATAACTGATGTTTTATATTCAACCTGATAATAATCATTCTTATTATCTATTTCTAATACTTTAACCTCACCTAGTCTATAATCCTCTTTTATTAATGAAATAGGTGAATACATCCTGATTTCCTCATCCTCTTCAAACTCAGGTAGATTAAGTTTTGATTTAGAATCTATTTCTAAGAATTCCTTATCATTATCCTTTTCTATTTTAAAAAGTAGCTTATCAAGCTTACTTTCATCCTTAATGAAATAGAAATTATGACAATATTTATCCTTTTGGATATCATCAGAATACTTTATATAATTCTTCTCATCTTTAATCTTACAGAAGCATTTTAAATATTCACGTTCTATTTCATCCTTATCGATAAATACCTTTTGAAGTACTAATGCATTTTCTCCATTTTTATAATAATTTTTTCTTACTGATATTTTCTTAAGACCAAATCTCTTATAAAAATTAATCGCATTTAAATTAGATTCTCTTACCTCTAATATTACTGATTTAGCACCCTTAGAATATAATTCCTTTAAAACTTGAGAGAATAATTTTGTACCAATATGCTTATTTTGATATTCCTTTTTTACACAGAAATTTAATATTTCTATTATTTCTCCATCAAACATTGATGAAATATAACCAAGTATTTTATTATCCTCTTCATAAACATAATAATAAGCAAGCTCAGATGTTAGTGCTAGCTCAAATATCTTTCTATCTAAGGAAGTATCTAATACCTCACGCTCTAAAGCTATTATTTCATCAATATCAGAAGCCTGATGTCTTCTAATCATGATGATTTCTCTCCGCTTCTGTTTCTCTTAAATAATTAGGAGTAAGTAAATCCTTATTCTCAACTAATTCCTTATTCTTAAGTACATATAGTGGATCAACCTTATAGCTTGCATCATTAACTACTACATCATACTTAGATTCTAATAATTCGCTATTTGGATATAATGCTTCATTTTTGATATAAGTATTTGTATTCATATCAATAATCATTCCAAATGAATTATTACGTCTAGCATCTATCATTGATAAAACTATACCTTTTGAGCCTGATGCCATAAGCTTTAATGTTGAAATAGTATAAAGTGGCTTATCCATAAATGATGCGATCATTTTAGCAACACTTACAGCCATTCTAACTCCTGTATAAGAGCCAGGTCCATAGCCTACTACTACCTCATCTAAATTTTTAGCTTCAATATTATTTTTCTTTAAGCCCTTATCAATAATATCAACTATATTTTTAGCGTGATCATTTCTACCTTCAATATAAGATTCAAAAACTACATTCTCATCCTTTACTATGGCAGTATATAAAATTTTTGTTGAAGAATCTAAAATTAATGAATACATTATAATAAATCCTCTTTTTCTATATATTTTTTACCAATTCCTCTTACTTCTATTCTTCTTTCATCATTATCTAACTTGAATAATTTGATTTCTAAATATTCAGAAGGAATTAATTCATCTACCTGATGAGGCCACTCAATAACTGTAACACCATCAGCTTCTATATACTCTTCAAGATCAAAATCATTATTTAATCCATCTAGTCTATATAAATCTAAGTGATATAGATTAATATCACCAGAATATGTTTTAACGATTGTAAATGTAGGTGAATTTATTATTTTTTTTACGCCTAATGCTAGACCAATACCCTTAGTAATTGTAGTTTTACCTGCAGATAAGTCACCATCAAGTAATACTACATCGCCTTCTTTTAAGACTTTACCTATTTTTTCACCTAATTTTATTGTTTCATCACTAGTTGATGTATTAAAACATTTCATGATAATCACCACCAAAAATTACAAAGATATTATACTCTTTTAATCAAAAAATATAAAGTTAAAATAATATATTTTAAAAAGTATACGGTTACATAGAAAAAAAGACTATTTGAGAATAGTCTTTTCATTTTAAATTAAACAGATACGATTTTATTATATTTAACTATGAATTCTACAAATGCATATTGATCTATTGGCTTTGAATAGAAATATCCTTGAACATAATCAACCTTCATTGATTTAACCTGATTAATTTGAAGCTCTTCTTCAATTCCTTCAAATACTATCTTATGGCCTAAGCCCTTAATCATATCAATAGTTGAATTCATTACATATGATGCAATTCTATTTTCAAAATATGAATTAACCATATTCTTATCAAACTTAACAATTTCAACAGGCATTTCAACGATATAGTTAAGATTAGAATTACCAGTACCGAAATCATCAAGTGAGAATGATACACCATAATCTCTTAATATTTTCATATTCTTTATAAGAATATTTCTTGTTGATTGAGCAGTCTCAGTGATTTCTAAATTGATATATTTAGGATCAACATTATATCTTTCCATTATTTCAATGAATGATACTGCAAGATTCTCTTGCATGCACTGAACAGCTGATAAATTTACTTCAATATAATGTAAGCCTAAGGCTTCCATATTATTCTTACTAATAAATTCACATACATTTTCAAATACTAATCTACCTAGTTCAATTATTCTTCCATCTTTTTCCATTTCTTCAATAAAATCAGATGGATAAATTAAATTGCCTTCATCATCCTTAAGTCTTACTAAAGCCTCCGCTGCAGTAAAAGATAAGTCTAAGTTAGAATAAATTGGTTGATAGAATACTTCAAAGCTACGCTTAGAAAATGCGACATCACATTTCTTATCCATTTGGAACTTCTTATGAATTTCATAAGCAAGTGCCTTATTAACCTCAATAATCTTTTGATCATGAGATTTACTTCTTGTAAGTAAATAATTTATTGAGCTTAAAATATCTTTTCTATCATAAAATAAAGAAATATCTTCATAATGAATTATCTTAAATGGAATTTCAGATTTAATATTATTTCTTTTATAGATCTGTTCTTTTAATAAATCAGTTGCCTCTGATAATGCACGAGGGCTTAGAGAATCTCTTACAACAATGAAATTATTATCATCATTTCTAAATATTTTTTCTGCATTAAATTCTCTTAATAAATCAGCTATAACCTTAGAAAATTGATTATCACCCATAATAGATGTTGCAATTTGATTATCATAATCAATTAAAACAAATCCTTTTTTTAGCTTCTTCTTATAGCAAATATCTAAATAATCCTCAAATGCTCTTTGAGTTAAAGCACCTGTTACTCTATCGATATTAAGTGATGGATTTTCAAGCATCATATATATTACAAGTGAACCCATCGCTTCAGCAAATGATACTGATAAAATTGTTACACCAGAGCCTGCAAATACATAATTTACTAAGCCTTGAATTGAAGCACCTAATGTCCATACGCCTAAGAAAATACATACACCAATAAATCTCTTTTTGTACATCATTTTTCTTTTTACAATCGCAATTGCAAGTGTAATACCCATTAGAATGAATGTTTCAATATAAGTAACAGTGACAGGAATACCACCGGTAAAGTCATTTAATCCATTAGGATCATAAGTTATTTCAAGTGTAGTTGTATAGGCAACTATAACACCTGCAATAAACATCACACCACCAAGTATTCTATAAAACCAAATCCACTTCCTCTTCATGTAAGTATCATTTAGTACATAGAATAGACCTAGGTAGGCAACTAGCATACATGTAACAACATAAGTTCTACATAATGCATGAGTTAAAAATGAAAAGCTCATCCCATTTGATGCAACACCATCAATATTTAATGAGACAAGTGAAAAAATATCAATGACTGCGGAAGCAAAAATCGCTAATCCTTGATACAAAAATAGCTTATTTGATTTGACTGCAGCTTTTCTGTCATAGAAGTAAAAAATAAAAATTACTATCATTACTACTACGCCAGCAACTTGTAGCAAAATGTTCATGTTAATTTCTCCTAATCAAATAATCCACAATTATATTTTATCTTATTACATAAAATATATCAATAACGAAAATTTTCAGAAAATTAAAAACCCTAGCGAAACGCTAGGATTCTAATTAATCTTCGAAATCAAAATGATAGTTTAAATTGAATCTGTCTCTTAATTCAATGAATTCCTTTTGAACTGATTCATTGATTGGAACTCCACCATTTTTTAATCTATCTTGGTAAATTAAATATTCCTTTTCACCAGCTGTATAGATCTTCTTTTCACCTGGTTGAAGCTTAGATGCTCTAACCTCTCTTAGGATATTACCTGTTATTTTTCTAGTTAATTCTTCTCCTAAGAAATGGTTAGTATCAATTGCGATAAAGAAATGTCCTAAATGATATGGTCTCTTATTACCATTTTCATCCTTACCATCTAAGTCCTTTAAGAAAATACCATTTTGAAGGGCAGCAGATAGAATTTCAACAGCAAGTGCGTATCCATATCCCTTATAGCCACCAAGTGATTCACCAATACCACCAAGTGTAGTTAAGGCTGCGCTTCCTTCTCTTATTTTCTTTAAAGCAACCTTGGCATCACCTGTTACAGGATTACCATCACTATCAATGATTGTACCCTCATGAACATCCTCACCAAGTCTTGCATAATATTCAATCTTACCATTTTGAGTAATTGATGTTGCACAGTCTAAAAGAAAGTCAAATTCCTCATCAGATGGAATACCTATTGTAAGTGGATTTGTACCAAACATACCCTCAACACCAAATGTTGGGGCAACACTTGGACGAGCATTAGTACCAACAAGTCCAATACAGCCAGCCTTTGTTGCCATAGTTGCATAATAGCCTGCAATACCAAAGTGGCTTGAGTTTCTTACGGCAACCATACCCATACCATATTTCTTAGCCTTTTCTATTGCTAGATTCATAGCCTTATAGCCAATAACATGACCCATACCATCATTACCATCAAATACAGCTGTAGTTTCAGTTTCTTTAACTACATCAATTTTTGTAACTGGATTTAGGATGCCTGCATCTATTCTATCTAAGTAAATTGGCTTAAATCTATTTACACCATGAGAATTAATTCCTCTTTTATCTGATTCTACAAGTACATCAGCGATGATTTCTGCATCCTCACGCTTAATTCCATAATTTAGGAATACATCAATCATAAAATTCTTTACATAATCAAAATCTACACAATTTTTCATAAAAACCTCCATTATTGTAGCTATTTATTATTTTAACATAAATATAGCTAATTTAGCCATATAAAAAGGGAATTAATAAATAATTCCCTAATTTAACTAATCTTTTACCTGTATAACATTAGATTTTAGATAATTTAAGTTATTTATCGCATCATCCTTTGAATTGGTATTATAGGATGTTTTTACTATAATACCATTTTTGATGACGATAGATGTTCTTAAAATGCCCATAACCTTTTTGCCATACATATTCTTTTCTCTTAAGACATCATATTTAGTTATGGCATCCTTATCAGGATCTGATACTAATATAAATGGTAATTCATACTTCTCTTTAAATTTCTTATGTGATTCTATAGTATCCTTTGATATACCTACTATTTCTGTATTTAGCTTTTTAAATTCAGGATATAATTCCTTATATCCTAAAGCATGACATGTACATCCTTTAGTATTATCCTTTGAATAGAAATACAAAATTACATTTCTATCATTAAAATCACTAAGCATTATTTCAATTCCTCTATCAGAGGGAAGTAAAAAATCTAATATTTTATCATTTACACTAACCATAAATCTATGCCTTAAGTTTTCCTTCCTTAATTAATTTAATAACAACATCTGCCATATGTGGATCAAATTGTATCTCCTTACAGCGTTCAAATTCGGATATAATTTTTTCCTTTGGATAAGGATCCTTATATACCCTTCTTGTTGCCATCGCGTCAAAGCAGTCTGCACAACAAATAATTCTTGCGATATAAGGTATTTCTTCTCCTTTTAAGCCTTCAGGATATCCTCCACCACCATATCTTTCATGGTGGTATTTAGCACCTGCTTCTATATTTGGAATAGTTGAAATATCTTTTAGAATTGCTGCACCTTTTGTTGTATGGCTCTTCATTATTTCAAACTCTTCATCTGTAAGTCTTCCAGGCTTATTTAAAATAGCATCTGGAATACCTATTTTACCTATATCATGTAATAGCGCAATATAGTATAGGTTTTCAAGCTCATCGCCTTCCATACCAAGCGCTTCTGCTATAATTCTTGATGCATGACCAACTCTTATAGAGTGACCATTAGTGTAAGTATCCTTGGCATCGATTGTACGTGCAATAGCCTCAATTGACTCAATAGTTATTCCCTTTAGCTCGGCTTCTCTTTTCTTTGCTTTTTTATTTCTATTTGTTATAAATATGAAGTTTAAAGCACCTATTACAAGTAGTCCTAATACAGCAATTAATACCCAGAACCATACAGTTTCAAAATAAGCCTTATCCTTAGTAATAGTTAGGCTAATATCATTTTGACTTCTAGTTCCATCTGAATCAAGTGTATAAATACTTAATTCATATTTACCACCACGAAGGTTAGTATAATCAATTTTAAATGTTTCAGTTGATTGAAGAGCATTATATTCATTATCAACACCATTTAATTTATAGTAAACAGTATAATGCTGATCTAGTGTATTACTTAATACTGCAAAATAAATGGTAATTCTGTTTGCGTCACTCGATAAATTTATATTATTAATATCTACTTCCTTATCATCAATTGATACACCATCAATTGCTACCTTTCTTCTAATCTTTGCTTCCTTTTCCTTAGAAAAATCATGAACAAAGATTCCTCCTGCAGTCGTGAAATAATAACAATTAGTTGAGCTATCATAATAGCCTGATGAGTTTGCAACTAAGCTACTCTTAAGTCCATTATTTGAATCTAGAATTTCGAATAATAAATTATCACTAAATATATCATCACAAATATAGATATTTGTATCTGTACCAATTACATATTTATTATCAATATAGGCAAGCTCAACAACTGAGCCTACAAAGTTAGCTTTTATTTCAGTTACCTTATCATCCTTATAATAGAATAATTTATTATTGTTATTGAATAAAAGCGCACCATTTACATATAAGCACTTAAGTGGAGAGCTTAATTTATCATCAATTATAATTGGAGTATTAAATTCTAAATCTGTTATGGCAAATCCAGTTTCTTCTAATGCTAGATAAACTGTATCATTTCCATAATAAATATATAATACTCTTTTTGATAATTTCTTATTGTAATAATTTGTACCATCAAATCTACTTAATCCATAATTTGTACCAATTAACAAATAATTTCCTGCAACCCTAAGGCATCTAACCTGTCCTGCATTATTATAATTAGTTTCACCTGTCTCTGCTAAGGTTAATGAAGATATTTGATTAATTGTGCCAGTTACTGAATCATACTCAATTAAGTCATATAAATTAGAATCGTATGTTGCGATATAAAGCTTATTTTTATATACCTCTAAATCTCTAATTCTAACATCCTTAAGTAGATTAACTAGTTCATTTTCAATACTACCATTATTCTCATCAACTATATATAGACCTGTTGATGTTGCGATATAAGTTAAAGAATTATATTTTTCAATTGCATTAACACTTGTTGATTCTAAATTAAATTCAAAGAAATAATCAAATAATTCATTTGTTGTTATCTTTGATACACCAAATGAGCTTGAGGCAAGCCAAATATTATTTTCATAGTCTACTATTATTCTTTGAATAAATCCCTTAGCCTCTAGATTATCTACCTTTCTTACCTGATTATTTTCAGATATAAATAATCCAGTATCTGTTGCCATATAAATAATATTATCATGAATAATAATGTCATTTACACATTGGTTTCCACCAATATCTATTGTAGTAATTTCATTAGTGTTAACATTCTTTACTAAAACATTACCACTTTGCTCACCCATATATAAATGTTCATCACTATAATAAACACTTTTTATAGGTGTAAACTTATAGTATTCAGAAACGTTAGAACTTAAGCTTCCATATACCTTATATGATGAATCGATATAAAAATACATCTTATCATCAAGTGGAGCTACCTTAACAATATTTCCCTTACCATTTGGATCAAGCTTAATTGTATTATTAGTAAATGAATATAAATATACACCTGTATCACTAGCTATAAAGGCAACATCTGAATATACCTTTATATCATGAATTGAAATCTTTTCATTTAATGTGTCAATTTCACTGACATTATCATATTCATCTTTAATAAATAAGCCATTTTGAGTTCCTATTATTACCTTATTTTGATAAGACGCAATTGATGTAATACCAGTTAAGTCATGGTCTTGATAAGTTGTATCAGTTTTAAAGCTTCTTGCATCATATCTAGTTAAGCCTGCATATTGACCAATCCAAATATAACCATCATCAGTTTGACATAAGGTATTTGCCTTACCTGTTAATAAACCATTATTAGCGTTATAATTTGTCTCAGTCTTATCGCTTAAAAAAGACGACGCAAAAGCACTGTTAAAACATATTAAAATTGTGAATAAGCTTAAAAATATAGTAATTAATATCTTTTTTCTCATAATTATCACAACCATTCTTATGGTTTATTATAACATATTTATAAATATAGAATAACTATTTTGCGTAAAAAAAGAGGAAATATTACATTTCCCCTTGTTTTTATTTACATCCAAATTGCAGGAAGTCCATTAGAATCAAAATGCCAGTAATTACCTGGAGCTGGTTGAGTTTCTGAATAATAGTATTTTGTCTTTGTTTTTAAAGTATTATCAATAGCACTTGCGATAGTATTCCATGCCTCACTTGTGCTTGCATAGAATACTTTATATAAAACATTACATTGATAGAATGAATTTGTTCCAACTGTCGTTATAGTACTTGGAATTACTATATAACTTAATTTAGAACAATATGCAAATGCATTAGATGCAATTACCTCTACTCCTTCTGGAACAATAACAGCCTCTATTTCTTTATTGTAATAGAATGCAAATTGATAAATGTCATATTTATCTACTTGATTTGAATCGTATTCAAATGATGTAGGTAATTTTAAGATAGTATCAGAGCCTTTATAGCCAACTAAATAACCTTTATCTCCGCTATATGCAAATACATATCCATTTGCATCTTCAGTTAAAATTGATTTATCTGTTAATGATTTATGAACAGCCATTGCATAATAGCATACATAACCCCAGTATGAACTACCCTTAGTTAAATTGCTCAAGCTTGACAAGTTATATACTTCAACTAAATCATAACAATTACTAAATGCATTTGAATTAATTGCTGTTAAAGTTGATGGAAGATTAATTCTTACTAAACTATAACAATTACAGAACGCATATGTTGCAATTGTTTTTAATCCTTCAGATAATTCTACATATGTTAGGCCTTCACATCGATAGAAAGCATATAAGCCTATTTCAGTTACACTTTCTGGTACTGTAAGAGTCTTAATTTGATTGAAATTACGGAATGTATATTGACCTATTTTTGTTACTGTATTAGGTATAATAACATCTTCAAGCTTTGTATAATTAGCACCATCATAAGTAACTGAACCACTATTATCTAAAATATAGAATGTCATTGGCTTATTAGTATTATACATAGGGCTTGCAGATTCATTCGCAAATGATAATTTTGCCCAATCTCCTATTGTTCCATCATAATATACATTTTCTAATGCTTGGTCATAATCAAATACACTACTTCCAAATTCTGCATTTAAAGTTTTAACTCTAACATTTTTAAGTTTAGTACAATTTGAGAATGCACCAGATCCAATCTTTTCAACACTTTCAGATATTGTTAATGTTTGAAGATTGATACATGCACTAAATGCATATGATCCAATTGTTACAAGTTGTGATGGAAGATTTACTTCAGTTATTGCTAAATTATTCTTAAATGCATATGTGCCAATCTTAGTTAATGTTGATGGGAATGAAACTGAAGTTACAGTTCTAAATCCATAGAATGTATAACTCTTAATTTCTTCTACTCCCTCAGGAATAACAACATCTTCTAAAAGTTTATAATTATTGCCATCATATTCAATAGTTCCAGTTGAATCTTTTAGATAGAAATACATTCCATAGCACATAGGTGTTGAATCATCTGTTTCAAATGTATTAGATAACCAATCTTCTATAGTGCCATCATAATATACATTTTCAAGACTTGAGCAATCTTTGAAAGAGTATTGTTTAAATGTAACATTTTTACAAGCTAATCTTAAATTTGTTAATGCTGAATTATCAGAGAATAGCCATTCTCCTAATTCAGTTATTGTGCTTGGAAGTGTTACATCTGTTAAATTTGTACATTCATCAAATGCGTTATTTCCAATATATTCTACACCTTCAGGTATAACAATTGATGTAATAGCTGCCCTTGCAAAGCAGTTAGAACCAATTTTCTTTAATGTTGAAGGTAAAGTAATTTCATTTATTACGTTAGTAACTGATTCACCATTTAAGTCATTATCAAATGCGCTAGAGCCTAATTCCACAACCTTAGTATTAGCTAGTAATACCTTTTTAAGCTTAGACATATGAGCAAATGAATAAGAATTAATATATTCAAGTGTAGTTGGGAATGAAATAGATGTTACCGTATTACATTCGTAGAATGCATAATCTCCAATTCCTATTACACCTTCAGGAATAACAACATTAGTAACGTATGTTAAGGATGTTAATGCACGTGAACCAATTAGTTTACAATCTGAATGAATAGTTAAGCTATTCATATCTGCGGTAGTACGTCCATATAAATATAAATATGGATTATTTTCATTTCCTAAATATTTGTTATATTCATAAGTTGTAGTCTTTAAATTACCACAATTAGTAAATGGATATTCACCATATACTCTATATAAGGAATTAGGTAATGATAAATTAACTAGGCTTGTACAATTATAGAATGCCCTATCTTGAATATATTTTAGACCATCTAAAATTGTTATATCAGTTATCTCAGAGCATCCTTCAAATGCTGATTTACCAAGTGTCTCAACTGAACCTGGGATAGTTACCTTCTTTAATGTAGTATTATTCTTAAATGCACCTTCAAAAATATCATAAGAATTATATGTAACATTATTCTTAGTATATGATTCTGGAAGTGTGATTTCTTCTTCACTTCCCTCATATCCAAATAAATATCCTTTTGAGTCAACATCAATAAATATAAATCCATCGCTATCAGTTTCAAAAATTGAAGGTTCAGATAATGATGTATGAATTACTAAGGCATTCTTTGTAACATTGCCATAAGTTGATGAACCAATCTCAAATTCTAAGTTAGATAAATTATATACTTCTAATAATTTTGTACAACTAGAGAATGCATAATCACCAATTGATGTAACATTAGCTGGAATTACAATTGATGTTAATGATGAACAGGTATTAAATGCACTTTGATTAATAGTTGTAATAGTTGATGGTAATGTAACTGATGTTAGTGATGTACAATCACAAAATAATAGTTTTGAAACATTTTTTACACCCTCATATAGAATTGCAGTCTTTATATTAGTACAACCTTGGAATGGTTTAGAGCTTATATAACTAGAATTAGTACACTTAATTTCTACTGATTCAAGCTTCTCATTATAGATGAATTCTCCTGTACCAGTAGTTGTCGCCTTTAGGTTTGTTGGAAGAACTACATGTTTTAAACCACTATATGCAAATACATATTGACCTAATTCTTCTAATGATTCAGGAAGATCACATTCTTCTAAATTAGGACATTTATAGAATGCATATGAATTAATCTTCTTTAAATTTGGAAGAATTACCTTTGTAAGACTTGCACATTCTTGGAATGCAGAATCCATAAGATAAGTATTTGCACCATCCATTTGAGATAAATCGGCAAACTCAATACTTGATTTTTCAAATGCATGATTATTAATTGTTTTTAATGTAGATGGCGCAACAAAACTCTTGATATTTGTTAAAGAAAAACCATACCAATCTATTGTTGTAAGATTGTTTGAAAGTGTAACATTAGTAAGCTTTGTACAGCTTAAGAACATATATTCAGCAACTTTATTTATACCACCTAAATCAGCACTTACAAGAGATGTACATCCATTAAATAGATATGAACCTAGCTCACAAGATGAAGTAACCTCACTCAAGTCAATTGAAGTTAAACTTGTACAACTTGCAAATGCACGTTCACCAAGTGATACTATATTTTCACCTAACTTTAATGATGTTATACCAGTTTGATAGAATGCATAAGTACCAATTGATGTAACGCTATCTGGAATATTAATAGTCTTTAAGTATGATGCACCTCTAAATGCATTATTTGCTATTTCAGTTATATTTCCTGTTATAGTTAAATCTCTTAAAGTTCTAGGGACATAAGTATAAGTTGTTGATGTATAACCAAACATATAATTAAGTGTTTGGTTTGTAGTTCCATTACCTAAGAATGGTACTGATAATACTTCAATTGTTTGGTTAAACTCTAAAATCTTACCTAAAGATACAACTGAATTTGGAATAATTAGTGATTTTAAATTTTTACAAGCTGAGAATGCTGATTCAAGTACAATCTCACAACCATCCTTTACTTCTATATCAACTGCAGTCTTATCTGCTTTAATAAACCACTTATATGGATTATCCTCAGGTCCAAAGTAATTACCGCCTTTTCCATCAGATGTTAAAACTAATTTTCTACAGTTATCAAATGCATGATCACCTATTGTTTCAATACTATTTGGAAGTGTTACTGATGCTAAGCTTCTACAACCCGAGAATAAATATGAAGAAATTTCTGTGATAGCTAAATCCTTAAGTGAAATATTCTTAATTGCTTCACAATTTTGGAATGCACCAACACCTATATATTCAATTGTTGAAGGAAGATTAATACTATTTAATGTATAACAGCTACCAAATGCATAATCTCCAATTCTTGTCACATCACCAAGAAGTTGAATTTTTTGAACGCCATAACAATATCTAAATACACCTTCATTTATTTCTGTAATTGATGAAGGAACTTTAATTGTAGTTATATTTGAACAACCAGCAAATGCATATGCGCCAATTGATGTAATATTTTCTGTAATTGAAATACTTCTTAAGCCAGAACAACCATAGAATGCGCTCTCGCCAATTTCAGTAACACTATCTGGAATATTAATAGCTTCTAAGCTTGAGCATCCACTAAATAATCCATTTGGAATATATGTTAACTCGACTAATGTTACTTCTTCTGATGTTGTTTCTTCTAAGAATGTTACTTCTTCTAGGCTCTTACAATTTTTAAATACATTATTACCAAAATTTGATATAGTAGCTGGTAGTGTAAGCTTTTTAATACCAAATCCATAGAATTGATAATTACCTAATTCTGTAACAGTTTCTGGAATTTCTAATTCATCAATTAAACTATATTTATTACCAAATAAAGTATTATCTCCATTTGAATCCTTTATATAGAAATTAGATGCATAATACATTGGGGTATAAGTTTCTTCTTCAAAACTATAATCTAGCCAATCTAGCATAGTACCATCAAAATATACACTCTTTAAGCCTTTTAAATAAGAGAATGGTTGATAGCCAATACTTCCAATTGAGCATGCAAACACTATATTTTCAACGCTTGACACGCTATCGAATGAATAAGAGTCAATACTTATATTCTCACCTGTTATACGAAGTGTCTTTAATTTTTCTGGTCTAGATGAAGATCCACTTCCTACACTACTAAATAAATTGCCAAAATAATAATCATATGGAACATCAAGTGTTTCTAGATTATCACACTTATATAAAACACTAGATGCCATTTGTGTGCCAGCCTTAAATGATATACTTGTATAATCTCCAAATGCAAGTGCACCATCATAAACCTTAACAATATCTTCTGGAATAGTTAAAGTCTTACTATCACCGATATATGCTAATAATACTTTATCTTCTCCATCTTTATATGTAACATAGCCACCAGTCTTATCTAAGAAATTATCTTCTTTATCAGTAATATTAGCTGAATACCATCCGACATATCCATTACTTGTTGATCTACTAATAGAAAGATTTGATTTATTTATTACTTGCTTTAATTTATTACAATATTGGAATGCATTTGTGTTAATTTGTGATAAGCTTTCTGGAAGTGTTATTTCATAAAGACTTGAACAATATTGGAATGCATATGCTCCAATTGTTTCCATACTTGATATATCTAATTCTTTCAATACCTGATCGCTACTAAATGAATAATTATAAGCAGTTTTACAGCTCTTAATTGATACAGATTTTAAGCTTGTACAGCCAGAAACTGCTCTAATACCGATATATGTCACACCATCAGCTTTAAATGATTTCATATTTGTACAACCATTAAATACATAATCATTTATTACTTTAACATTATTATCAAGTGTAACTGTTTCAATTAGCTTATTACCTTGGAATAAGTTACTTGAAATTTCAATACTATAATCTTCAATCGCATCAATTACTAAATCAGAAGATGTTACCTTATATGATAGAATTGTTGCCCACTTTTCTTCTCCTGATGTATAAGTATAATAAATCATATTATCAGTTCTAAACACTTGTTGTGGAGCATCATCTGAATCATGTACTACTTTTGCGTAATATCCTAAATATCCATTATATTCTGATCCAGTAGATGTATAAATATCAGGGCTTAGATTATAAACCTCATATAGATTACTACATCCATAAAATGCGTTATTTCCAATATTTTCAACTGACTCTGGTATAGTAACCATATTTATACTTTTATTACTCATAAATGCACTTGCGCCAATTGAATAATATTCATAAGTATTATCTCCAATAGTTACTGTTTCAGGTAAAACTAAATCTGAATCTGTACCAGAATATGCAACTATTGTTGGGTAATCATTTTCAACCATAAATAGATAATCACCAACAACACTAAATAAAGAATTATCATTCAATGAATCATGAATTACTCTAGCATAATATGCTATATATCCATAATCTGTAGAATCAATTTCAAGTTGTAATTTATCACTAGCATTTTCACTTGAACTATTAAATATTTCATATAATCTATTACAACCATAAAATGCATCGTCTCCTATTTCAGGCTTAGAATTAATTACTAAGCTTAAAATAGTTGAATACTCAAAAGCATAACTGCCGATTGTATTTAAGGTTTTTGGTAGGATAACCTTACTTAAAGCATCATTATAAAATGCACTAGTTTCTATTTCAGTTACACCCTCTGGAATAATTAATGTTTCAGGTGCTTGTGCTACTAAGCCTTTAATAACACATGATGATTGAGTTGATGTAAATTCAAAATACTTAAAACTATCTGATACCTCAAATTTAGCATTAATATCTAAATTTGAAGTTATATTAAATGAATATGTTTTATCTTCTGATAATAACTCATCACCATCATACCAACCTATAAAGTCATATCCAATATTAGGCTTTGCGGTTAGGATAGCATTATTATCATAAGTATAATATTCGCCACTACCAGAAACAATACCAATATTTGATGAAATTTCTTCAAGTGATAATGTAAATTTTAATGCCTTATATTTAATTTCAATTACAATATCACCATTTTTAGTGATTGTTTTTTGGCTAAATTCTTGAGCCACATAGCCTGGAAATTCTTTAGTTTGAGCATTTGTTAACTTTCCAACCTCGCCAGCTAAATTTTCTTGAGATACTAAATCATAGCCACCATTTTTATTTTCAAGCTCATGCTTTACTATATATCCTTCAGCATCTCCTTTTGGCTTTATAGCATCAGGAATATCTAAATTAGGGTCAATAGTTTCATCAACTGTACCTCTATATTTTCCTGTTTGATTTGGATTTACTCCATTTTGACAAGAGGCTAAAGCTAAAAGTGAAATTGCTGCTAATGTTAATAAAATTCTTTTTTTCATACTTTAACCTCCTATTCTGTTATAGTTATATTTTGAATTGCTACAATAACAGCATTCATTTCATCATTTAAATAATATTCATTATCATAATAATACTTATAAATTGAATAAACCTTATATTCTCCTACCTCACTAAATGACGGTATATCATCACTCCATGTAGCACCTTCATCAATTGAATATAAAACATCATATTCATCTGTTAATGATTCAATTGAGAATATTATTCTTGATGCATATAAAGTATCAAGATTTGATAAGCTTACATTTCTATCCTCCGGATTAATAACATAAAGAATTATGTTATATTGACTTCCTTCAACTATCATATCTTCTTTTCCTGCTACTGATGGCTTTTCCTCATAGTAGAATGGATAGCTAAAATGAACGCTTCCTTCAAGTGTAACATATCCCTCACAGCTTACTTCATATGTAAAATCAGGATTATCAGGATTCTTTTCAGATACAGTAACTGTAACATCAAGTGCCTCATGAGTCATACTATTATAGTAACTTGAATTCTTTAAAATATTAGTATAAATCTCATAAGTATCACTATCTGGTGAAATAGTTGAGCCATCTTCTGCAGTTAGATATTCATATACGATTTCTGATTCACCACCAGGGAAATATGAATATCTTAATGTTCTATTATCATTTGAAATAATATCTATATTACTACCTAAAAGTTCAAGTCCATCAGATGCAATAACACCAGTTGTAATTAAGACTGTTGATGAGCCTCTTAATATAATATCAGATCCAACCTTATAATAAACTGTATGCTCTCCAACCTCATCAATTGAAACATTTGCTTCATAAGTTACACCATCAGTTGAATATAAAACTGGGCTTTCAGATATTACAAAATCAAAATTAGTTCCAGGATAATAATTTAAGCTATTCTTTATACTATATTCTGGTAAGCCATCTGGCGCTGTAAGTGAGAAATATACACTTAACAATAATGCAGATCTACGATTACTTGCATCCGGATATGTTAAGAATTCAACTGTAGATAAGCTATCAACTGGGAATCTATAAGTACTTGATGATGTAGCTAAATAAGTAGATGAATTGTCATCTAATGTATCAGTCGGAAGATTAATATATCCTTCAAAGTCTGATAAGCCAAAATGACTAAGTAGATAAGATGTTGAAATTAAATAATTATCATCTTCTACAGTAATATCACTTGTATTAAAGAAATAGCTATTTTCAGCTAATCTAACTACCATAACATCATCAATAGAAACTTCAATATCGTTATAATTTCTATATTCGCTATAATCAAATGTTAATGTAGTAGTTAAGGTATAATCAGTAAATGTAATAGTTACTTCAAATTCATTTACTCCAGAGCTTAATTCATAATAGCCTTCTGTTTTATAATCATAATTAAATGAAACACTCTCATAATCATCTGATGTTAAGATTTTATTTCCAACAGTAAATTCAATATCACCAAATAATTCAGACTCTTTAACACCATTATATTTGTTAAAACTACTTATTTCTGATATATCTAGATAACCTGATGTTGAAATTGCACGTGTTGAATGTAATCCAACATTTGAGGCAGTAAGATTGATTGTAAAAGTACTACTATTATAATAATCAGCTATATCGCTAGGAAGTGTGATATCAAGTTCGTACTCTTTTGAACCATTTACTAGATTTCCTGTTCCTGTAAATGTTGAATTTGAGATATATGCGCTATCTCCTTCTGCACCTTTAATATCGATATAATCAAAGATATTAAATTTAGATAAAGCTAAATCAACACTCATACCTGATATTAAACCAGGAACTGTTATATTATTCTTATATTCTATTTTTAAATCAGCTTTCTTTATTTCAATTACTGCATAATCCTCTTTTGCAGTAAAGCCTTCTGCTGAAATCTTATAATATACTCTATAAGATCCAGGAATTTTAAATATAGGATTAATCTCACTATATTCATCATTCTCATTCATCTTATAAAGAATAGTTGATTTTGGTGTTTTAACATCAATTGATATTTGATGATCTAATCCATCATATTGACCAAAATAGCCTGATGCTTGATATTCAATTTCAGAATATTGAAGAGTTTGACCAGTTTCCTTTGAAACCTTATCAATAACCTCTTGATAATCAGCCTCACTTGGTGGGGCAACAGTTAATTCAACCTCATCAAGATTTTGATTAGCATCTGCCTCATCATCAAATTGTTCATTTACATCACTTACCCAGTTATCTAGGATTTGATTAAATGAATCCTCTGGAACAACATTATCCTTAGGTACTGTTATTTCCATCTTTGAATTAGAAATATCAGAAATCTTACCCTTTATTACCTCATTATCCTTAACATCAAATACATAAAGCTCTGTAACACCCTTATATACAGAATATTCCTCTACATATTCATTTTCGGTTTCACGTACGGCAAGACCAAATACTGTACCTCTTACGGCCATTACTGAGTTATTAGATGATAGGAAGAATTCCTCATCCTCACCTAATTGGTTTTTAACCTCAGCTAAAACTTTACCACGAGTAACATAAACATTAGTCTTATATTTATCCTTACCCTCAGATTTAATCTTAACCTCTGTATTTTCACCTAAATAAATATATTTATCTTGGTCGAATTTAACAACAATTACTGATTCTGCCTTAACATTTAAGGTATCACCATCATATAAATTCATCCCCTTAAAGCAATTAATTGTCTCATTATCAGCTGTAACAGATGCCTCACCATCTATTTGAACAACCTTAATAGATCTTGCTTGATAAGAGTTGTTTGGCTCAACAACTGGATTATCTTGATTTTGAGATGGCTGTGAATTACTACCACCTAGTGTTAAAACCAAAATCAAAGTAAGTGCTGTTGCGAATACTACAATTGATGAAATAATAATAATTAATAGTTTCTTCTTACTCATGGTATTCTCCCTCGTATCCCATAATATTTACTACTTCAAAACATTTAACTGGTTCCTTTTTGTTTTTAAACATTCTATCACCAGCATCTATAACCTCTACCCTATCCTTGATAACATCATAAACATCCTTAGAAATTAAAACCTGATTTCCAGATGCTGATGCTTCAATTCTAGATGCGGTATTAACTGTATCACCTATAGCTGTAAAGTCCATTCTAGTTTTAGAACCGATATTACCAATAACGGCATCACCATAATGAACACCAACTCCGAATTCGAGCTTCTTATTATATTTTTCAAAAACTCTATCACAAATTGGCTTACCCTCTTTTACAATTCCATAGGCAGCACATACTGCTTTAAATATATAGTCATCTAAATCTACTGGTGCGTTAAATATAGCCATAACGCAGTCTCCAATAAATTTATCTACCATTCCACCATATTTAAATACCTGATTAGTTGACATCTCTAAGTATCCATTTAGGATATCAACAACATCCTCTGGATTTAATTCCTCACTCATCTTTGTAAATCCACGAATATCTACAAATAGACAAGCAACATTTCTTTTTCTACCACCAAGTGCCATCGCATCTCTTTGCTTTTCAACTAATGCCTCTGCGACATCTGGTGAAATATAACGCTTAAATGTACCTATTACTTCTTTCTTATGCTTATATTCGTTATAGTAGTGTAGGATTATTAATACTACAAACGCTACTGTTAAAACAATAAGTGGTAGTGTAATAAAGTAATATAGCTTAGCTGAATACATTATTAAAGATAAAATGAATTCTAAGCCAATTCCAAATAGGAATGCTACCATTCCTAAATAGAATATTAATGAAGTCATTAAGAATGTTATAGCAAATGCTACAAATGTATTTATTAGAATATTTCCATATGCTGGCATATCCATATAAATTTCATTATTCATTAATGCCTCAATGATATTACACTGTACCTCTACTCCAAACATCTCACCTATTGGAGAATTATAAATATCATTTGAAAGTCCTGTATCAACGGCACTTGCATAAGAACCAAATACTACTATTTTTTCTCTAGTTCGAGAATAAGTTGAAGGATTACTTGAATCTCTAATTAAATCTGCCATTGAAATATAGCTAAACTTTGATGATACATTTTGAACCTTGCCATCACCTGTATAATTTAATTCTGGCTTAGCATAATATTTAAAATAATATGCCTTATTCTCATCATAAGCCTTTAGCTCAATATTATTCTTATTTGCATATTCACTATAAATAGCATATGCAAGGCTATCATAATTTTTGCTTCTTAAATAAGTCTTTCTTACAGCCTCATCGCTATCTGTTTTAGCATCAACATAACCTATAGCCTTAGAGCCCTCATAAATAGTATTTGATAGTCCATATGGGCTTTCAGTTCTACTCATACCATTTACACCTAAGATTACATTATGCTTAAGCATTGCGCTTTTTAAATTTGAATCGACTGTATCACAATCTCTTGCCTTATTAAAAATTACATCAAAGCCTATCGCATCAGGATGATATCCCTTTGTATCCCACATATTTAGGATATTAGCAAAATATCCTCTATATTCTACTGGATCATAGGCTCCATAATTTTCAATTGTTTCATCATCAATTCCAACAAGTAAAATCTCTGGTGCGGCATCTCCAACATGCTGATACATCGCATCATTTAATTTACTATCAACAATACCTAAAGGATTATAAAATGTAGCGATTATTGAAATAATAAGCATTAATAATGCAGCGACGCCTGAAAATATTAAATTTTTAAAGCTAAATCTAAATATCTTATTTTTCATAACTTTCCCTAATTACTTTTTCTTAACTTTTAAATTCTATGAATATTTCAACGAGTCTTTTATCAAGCTTACCTTCCTTATTAGCCATTTCATTTAAAATAGAAAGAGCTCTTTCGTTAGGCATTGGCTTTTTATAAGGTCTATCTGTTGAAACTAAGGATTCATAAATATCAACTATAGTAATGATTCTTACTAAAATTGATAAATCACTATCCTTTAGCTTATTTGGATAGCCTGTACCATTTAAATATTCATGATGGCTTGCTGCAATATTTTTAACGTTACTGTATTTTTTACCAAATTTGATTTCCTTTAAAATCTCATTTGTATAAACAACATGCTTTTCAATTTCTAATCTTTCGGCTTGTGTTAATGTACCTCTTCTAATTAGTGCACACTCAAGCTCATTATCCTTTAGTATTTCAAGCTCACCATAAGGAGTATCATATTTCTTATCCTTAATCTCATTTATAAAATTCAAATCATCATCAGATAAAAATGATGAATCATTTAATCTATTTATAAATGTGATGATTTTATCTAAATATGATTTTTCCTTTTCATATTCATCCTTAGTGTATTTATTTTCCAAGTAATTATTTTTTATACAAGAATCAATTAGCTCATATCTTAAATTCATCATATCAATTGAACCTTCAAATCTTTTAGCCTTATTTAAAATCTCTAAAGGTACAATTAATTTACCAACATCATGTAGCATACAAGCTAGTACTAATTCTTCTTTTTTATCCTTTGAAATGAAATAATAATTCTTTTCATTGATATAATCTACAAAGCTTGATGCAATGTTTGCTACATTTATTGTATGGAATGCATTATATGGAGTTCTAGATTCAATTGCCTTTACCATGGCACTTACAAATGAATCTAATAATTCCTTAATGTTTTCATATAGTCTCATGTTATTAAGTAACACACTTGATAAAGAAGATAATGAATAAATAATTCTTTCCACTTCCTTTGAAAATGGAATTATCTTATCATTTTCAGTTGCGTTAATTAATTGCATTACACCTAATACATTAGAATCTCTATCTAATAGTGGTAATACTAAAACTGATTCTGTGTGATAGTTATTAAGCTTATCATATTTCTTTGGACCCTCCCAATTAAATATGCTATCCTTATAAACATCACTTACGTTTACTATCTTTTTAGTTCTAGCTGAGTAAGATGCGACACTTTGAGAATTAATATCAACTGGTGGTAATTCTATTTTTTCATTTAGACCACCCTTTTTTATTCCCTTTGATTTTGTAATCATAAAGAAGAAATTTAATTTATCCTCATCTAAAAGATATAATGTTCCGCCATCTGCGTTTGATATTTCCATACCATCTTCTAATATTCTTGTTAATAGCTTTGTATAATCCTTTTCCTTAGTGATACTTTCAGTTATTTCAAGTATCCTTTCTAGATTTTCATTTAAAAGCACTTGAAATCACTACCTTTCAAATAATTAATTGAATTAACTACCTTATCATAATCTCTAATCTCAATTAATATTGATGTATCATCAGGTAATTTATTTATAAGCTTATAAGCATTTTTATAATCGATTATACCCTTACCTAATTCCATATGAGAATCAACTATCTTATCGTTATCATTGATATGAATATGCCTAATATACTTAGAAAGCTTATTAAACCATTCCTCAATTGGAACAGGTGATATAGATGCGTGAGCAATATCAAGACATACTCCAATTCTTTCATCATTTATTTCATTCATTAAACGAGCAAGTAGATCTGGGGCTAAATCAAACATATTCTCAACATATATTTCTAAGCCCTTATATTCACTTGCTAATTTTAAGAACAATTCCTTATGAACCTTAACCCAGTTATCCTGATATACTTTATCCTTCATCCAAGTTATATAATTTGTATGGAATACTACTCCCTTACAATTAAGCTTTAAAGCAATATCAAGTGATGATCTTACTCTTTCTAATGATACTTCCTTTATTTTTTTATCCACTGAATCAAGAGTAATATCATAAAATACTCCATGAAGTGTATCACCTTTTCTTTTTAAGCTTTGATATTTTGAAATAGTATCATTTAATTTCTCATTATTATCAAGTAAATTAGGATCAAAAAAGTCATTGTATTCAAAGCCTAAATTATAATCACTTGCAAGCTTTAAATACTTATCTAATTCACTTAAATTTGGAATGACATAATACTTCATATATATCCTCCTCATAGAAAACAAAACATAGTATTATTATAACATAATAATAAATATTATCAATAATATGAACTATCCTTAGAGAATATAATTAAAAAACTGAATAAAAAACACAAAAAAAGCTTTAGATTGATATAAAAATCAAAATAAAGCTTTTATCTTTTTGTTATTTTTCCTATTAGTACCATTACTAAAAGTACTATTAAATTTACTACTACTATTGTTGAACCAATTGGCCAGTCAACATACCAGTTAATTATTATTCCTGTTAGGAAGCATAATACAGATATAACTACGCTACCAATAACAACACTCTTATAGGTTTTAAATACCTGACGAGCTGAAATAGTTGGGAATATTATTAAGCTTGATATTAATAACGCACCCGTTAATTTCATACCTAAAACAACAGTTATTGAGCATAGAATTGAAATTATAATATTATATATTCCAGTTCTACTTCCGTTTGATTTTAAGAAGTTTTCATCAAATGTTATCGCAAATATTCTGTTATAGAATAATACGAATATTAATATTACAAAGAATGAAATAGAAACACTTAATATCATTTCTGTGGTTGTAATACCATAGATACTACCATATAGATATGATTCAATATCAATGTTAGTACCAGTTGAGTGAATTACAATATAACCAATAGCTAGTGATGATGATGCGATTAAAGCTATCGCACTATCACCATGTATTTTTGATTTTTCTGTTAGCTTTAAAATCAAAAATGAGGATAGTATAACTATTGGCGTAGAAAATAGGATTGGTGCCCAATTTAAGGATACAGCTATTGCCATCGCACCGAAGGCAACGTGAGATAGACCATCTCCTATCATTGAGTTCTTCTTTAATACCATAGTTACACCAAGTAAGGATGCACAAATAGAAATAGATATACCAACAATTAAAGCATAAACGATGAACTGATAATTAAACATATCAAAAACACTAAGAATCATATCCGTTCATCTCCAAATATTCATCTGTTGATGTAAAGCTATATCCATCAACTCTTAATGATAATACCTTATTTCCAATTAATGAATCATTATCAATATCATGAGTAATCATAATAATTGCGATACTATGTCCTTCGTTTAAATGCTTTAATGTTGTATAAAATTCACTTCTTGATTTTTGATCAAGATTATTTGATGGCTCATCAAGTATAAGTAAATTTGATGATGCGGCTAAGGCTCTTGCAAGTAGCACCTTCTGTCTTTGACCACCAGATAATTCATTGAAATTCTTATGCTCTAAATCCTTAATTCTTAAGGTTTCAAGTACCTCTTTTAATCTTTCCTTATCCTTCTTATTATAAAATGGTCTAAATCCCATTTTATTAATCATTCCTGATAAAATAACCTCTTTAACTGATGCTGGAAAGTTAGGATCAACCTTAGTTTCTTGTGGCATGTAGCCTATTTGGTTTTTCTTAATCTCAAGAAACTCAATATCGCCACTTATTGGCTTAATTAAGCCTAAAATGCCTTTGATTAAAGTTGACTTTCCAACACCATTTGATCCAACTACTAATATGAAATCATTTTTTGAAACGCTAAATGATATATCATTTATTACGACATCCTTATCGTAACCAAGTGATACATTATTAACATTAATAAGTGGCATAAAATCACTCCTACTCTAATAATAATCTTAAGCTTGCTAAATTTGCTCTCATGTAATCTAAATAAGATTTTTTACTGTTAAAATCCTCAACTGATACATTATGCATTGAATAGAATGTTAGAACCTGTGGTTCTTCTCCACTATATCTTCCTGCATTAATATCATCTCTAATAACACTTAATATAGTATTTGCATTTCTCTTATCTGATAATTCAATTACGAATATGTATTTTGAATTATTTTCTTCTACTTTAGATGCTAGGCTCATAATAGAATTTCTTGATGCCTCAATTTGAGTTGAGCAACCCTTGAAGCACGCATCATATGATAGACCATATCTATTAACAAAATATAAAAGTGGGAATCTATCTGCGAATATCATAGTCTTCTTTTGCTTTGAATTACATAATCCTATAATTTGTTGATCTACCTCTCTTAGGCCTACTTGATATGAAGCACTATTATTTTCAAATGCGCTTTGATAATCTGGATAAATAACCTTTAATTCAGTAGTTATGGCATTAAGAATAATTAAAGCATTATCAATATCATTCCATACATGCTCATCATATCCTTCCTCTATGTCTTCTTCCTCATCGGCTGATGCTGGGTCTTCCTCGTTAACTAATAAACCATTATTGTTTTCTAAGACAGTAAACATATTAATTACTTTAGTCTTACTATAATCAATCTTTGGTAATATTGATTTTTCAACCCATTGGCTATCTGACTCACCACCAACATAAATAAATAATTTACATGATAGGATATCTCTAATATCCTTTGATGATGGATCATATCCATGAACCTTACTACCTGGCTTTAATAGCATTGAATATGAAATATCCTCAACATCCTTAGTTACTTCTCTTACGAAATCATATCCAACATAATTTGTTGCTATAATGTCGGCACCCTTTTCCTCACTACAACTTGCTAGGACTAATAATGAAATTAATCCTAATAAAATAAGTTTTAATTTTTTTAACATTCTCCCTATACCTCTATCGAAATAAATTTGCGATTACAATCATTACATACTCCTGTAATATAAGTATTTTGAGGTTCTACTGTAAAGAATAGTTTCTTTTGAATCATCCTTAAGAATTCATTTGTCTCAATAGTTCCTAAATGAACCATTCTTCCACATTTCTTACATTCAAAATGAAAGTGCGCAAGACAATTAGTATTTTCAATGTATTGATATGTTGCATAATTCTTATCATTTGATTGATGCTTTAAAAGCTCTCCTGATTCTACTAATTTATCAACATTTCTATAAATTGTTGCTAAATTAATATCATAGCCTTCATTTTTAATATGCTCATACATATCCTTACAGCTAAATCTTTTATTCTTATGCTCTGATAAAAATTTTAAGATATACTCTCTTGGCTTTGTGCTATAATTTGTCATTCTAAAACCTCTTTTGCAAATCATTCGCAAATATTATAACTCAAATATTTTTTATGTCAATATAAATAATCTCAAATAAAATAAAAAAGGTTGCCATTAGACAACCCTTAAATACTACTTCTTTAAATGAGTAATTTCTTCTTTATATTTAGAATCGCAACAATTCTTTAATGTAGCTTCCTTTTGAGATACACCAACTAATGCCTTAGTCTTTGTAGGAGCATTAATTGTACCTGCACCTGATACACATCCATAAGGACATGCCATACCCTCAAGTAGATATCCATCATACTTACCTTGCTTTGCAAGCTCAAGCATTTTCTTACAGTTAGATAAGCCTTGAGCAGATTGAACCTTAACTTCCTTATCAGGATCAATTCTCTTAATTACATCAACAACAGCTTGAGCAACTCCACCAGCAACAGCGAATCCTCTACCATCTGATGATGTTTCATTCTTTAATTCATCTTGAGTAAGCTTTGAGAAGTCTACATTCTTAGCTTCAAACATACCCATTAATTCCTCAAATGTTAATACGAAGTCAACATCTGATCTAACCTTTTTTCTTGAAGCTTCTAGCTTCTTAGATGCACATGGTCCAATAAATACAATCTTAGCATTTGGATGATTCTTCTTAACTAATCTTGCAGTTAATACCATTGGTGTCATTGTCATTGAAATGTTTTCCTTAAATTCAGGGAATTCATTCTTAGCCATAACTGACCAGCTTGGACAACAAGATGTACCCATAAACTTTAATTTAGATGGTACATTTTCTAAGAAATCATGTGCTTCATCAATAGCACATAGGTCAGCTCCAATTGATACTTCAACAACATCCTTAAAGCCTAGTTCTGCTAAAGCACTTCTAACAGTCTTTAGAGTAACCTTTGGTCCAAATTGACCAATGAAGGCAGGTGCCATTAAAGCATATACCTCAAAGTCATTCTTAATTGCTTGAATAACTTGGAAAATTTGTGATTTATCAGCTATTGCACCAAATGGACAATTAACGATACATTGACCACAGGCAACACACTTATCATAATTGATCTTTGCTTTTCCATTTTCATCTGATTCAATTGCGTTAACTCCACAAGCCTTAGCACATGGACGCTCTCTATGTACTATAGCGTTATATGGACATACGTCTCTACATTTACCACAGTGAATACATAATGATTGATCAATATGTGATTTACCATTTACAATTTTAATTGCGCCCTTAGGACATACGTTAGCACAAGGATTTGCAAGACATCCAACACATACATCAGTTACATGGTATGATTCAGTTGGACATGCATTACAAGCAAATTCAATAACGTTAATTAGAGGTGGCTCATAATATTTTTCAGGCTTAATTGCCTCTTCAATACCCTTTGAAATTGGATTGTGCTCATCTGGTGATCTACGAGATAGACCTAAGGCAAGTCTAATTCTTTCACCTGCGATAGCTCTTTCTAGGAAAATAGAATCACGATAAACTGGTTCACCTCTAAATAATTCATAAGGTATTTCATCAACTCTAGAATAATCTCCACCTTCATATCCTAGCTTTGCTACTTCCTTAAATATTTGTCTTCTTATCTTTATTAATGATGCATATGAATCAATCATATTTTATCCCCTTTTTTCTTTCTTTTTAAAATTCCAACTAATTATATTATAAAATATTTTTATCTTCAATAATAGTGAAACGCTATCAATAATTAAAAAAGGCTTTGATAAGCCTTATTTTTAATACTCAATTACTTTACAAATGAATTATAAATCTTTTCATAGAAATATGATGTATTTATATCATCCTTAAATGCTTTAAATACCTCATGTGTTACCTTTGAATCATCAAGTGCGTTATGCTCCTGCTCATCAGATTTATCATAATAGCATTCATAAATCTTAAATAATCCTGGATCATTTTTTAATTCATAGAATGTTTTAATTAATTTCATAATGTTAATAAATCTAGTCTTATTTTCTAAAGACTTACATTTATTAATCCTATATGAATCATTTAAAACTAAAATATCATTTTTTCCATATACAATGATTGTTGGATTATATTTATCAAGTATAGCTTTAAAATCATTATAAAACTCTTGATATGGAATTGCTAAATTCTCATATTCTTCTAAAGTTATATTCAAAAAATCTAATGCTCTTTTTGTTAACTGCTTATTTACTGTTGGCTTAACATATTTGTTATATGAATATAATTCATTTCCATCCTTATCAAATATAATTAAGCCTGCTTGAATTAATTCAGTGACAAAGCCAGGTCCCCTAAATTTATAGCTTGGCATTGTCATTTCTAAATCTAAAAACATAGTGTTATCTAAATTTGATAGAGTATCATATACAGATTTGTTTATTTTCTTTTTATTAAAATAAACGATATGATCATTCTTACCAAATGCTTCTATTCTATTTATAGAAATGATTGGATAAGCTAAGAATCTTCCCTTATGAAGTAATTCATTGTCAAATTCAAGCTCAATCCAGTTATCTTGATATAAATATCTTCTAAAAAGATTCATTTGACTATTTTGAAAATAGAAAAAATCAATTTTTCTACCATTTTTAATTCCAATAATCTTACTATCAAGTTCAATCATATGGATTGGTCCATATATTTTCAAAATAATCACTTCCTATTTAGAAATTGAAATAGATATTCCATCACCTATATCAAAAATTGATGTTTCATAATTCTCATTATTAAGTAGGAATTCATGAAACATTTGTAGCTTCTTAACCATGTTTCTTACATTCTTTGATAATGATTCTAAATCACTATTAACTAAATTATGGAAATACATATTATCACATACGACAATTCCACCCTTATTTAATAGTGGTGTATAAAGCTCAAAGAATTTTGTATATTGAGCCTTAGCAGCGTCAATAAAAATCATATCAAACTTCTTATCACTTAGCTTATCAAAAGAATTTAAGGCATCATCAAATATGATATTAACCTTACCATCTAAATTTAAATCAGAGATATTCTTCTTTGCCTCATTATACATAACCTCATCTCTTTCAATTGTGTAAACAGTTGAATCTGATGTCATTGACATAATAGATGCAGAATATCCGATAGCTGTACCTATTTCTAAAATATTTTTTGGCTTATATAAAGCTATTATAGTCTTTAAAATTGATAAGCCATCATCATTAATAATAGGTACATGATTTAATTTAGCGTATTCTCTCATTTCGTTTAATTTTTGATTAAACTTGAGATTATTAGTTACAACCTTCACAGTCTTCCTCACAGTCGCATTCGCAGCTTCCGCAACTACCCTCGCATCCACCACAGCCAGGACATCCTTGGTTATTTTCTGCGTAATCATTTAAAATTTCTTCAAGCATCTTCCACTCTTCTTCAGTTTTAACCTCAGAAAGCTCGCCCTTATCTCCGTCATTTGGATTATAGCAAGCGGCAGATATCTCATTTATTTTTTCATTATAAAATACAACATAGTCATTGTTGAATTCATCAGAATGATAAGTAAATAAAATCTTAGTTACGATTTCATTTCCGTCCTTATCAAATAGAATTAATGTTCTATCATCCATATATTAAATCTCCTTAAAATGATTTTTTATCTAAGAAGCCTTGAAGTATAACTACAGCGGCCATCTCATCTTTTTTATTATGTCTATCTTTTCTTCTAACATTTCCTTCAATCATAGCTCTATCAACTATAACTGTAGTTAATCTTTCATCTTCTAAATGAACCTTAATGCTACTCTTAGATTCTATCTTTTCTTTAAAAGAGACAGAGATAGAGGCTCTAATGCCACTATCTCC
>JAEEHU010000132.1 GCA_016280975.1 Acholeplasmatales bacterium
AAGGAAGATTTAAAGAATAGATTAAATTTATTAATTGAAAGGTAGTTATAATTATGGATATTAATAAAATCAGGAATGATTTTCCTGTTTTAAGAGATAATCCAAATTTAGCTTATTTAGATAATAGTGCGATGGCATTAAAGCCAGATATGGTTATTAATGCAGTTAATGATTATTATAGTAGGCTTGGAGTAAATGTTCATAGAGGCGTATATAGATTAAGCTATGAGGCAACAGATTTATATGAAGAAGCAAGAACAACTGTTGCGAGCTTCATTAATGCACGCTTTGAAGAGGTAGTATTCACAAGAGGAGCAAGTGCATCACTTAATTTAGTAGCTTCAAGCTATGGAATGAATTTTGTAAATGAGGGCGATGAGGTTATTACAACTGAGCTTGAGCATCATTCATCTCATATGCCATGGTTTAATGTATGTAATGTTAAGAAGGCTAAGCTAAAATATGTTCCCTTAGATAAGGAAGGAAGAATTACAGTTGAGGCATTTAAGAGTGTTTTAACAAATAAGACAAAGGTTGTTGCAATCACTTATGTTTCAAATGTAATGGGATATATTACACCAATAAAAGAAATTATTAAGCTCGCTCACGAGGTTGGCGCCGTTGTTATAGTTGATGGTGCACAAGCAGTACCTCATATGAAGGTAGATGTTAAGGAGCTTGATTGTGATTTCCTTGCTTTCTCAGGACATAAGATGTGTGGTCCAACAGGAATTGGCGTATTATATGGAAAGCTAGATTTACTTGAAAAAATGCCTCCAATTGAATTTGGTGGAGATATGGCAGATACAGTTAGAAAGGATAGTCAAACATATAAGGCATCTCCTTATAAGTTTGAAACAGGAACTCCAATTATCGCATCTGCAATAGGCTTATCAGCTGCATGTAAATATATTGATTCTATCGGATTTGATAATATTATTAAATACGAAAAGAAACTAAGAGATGAAGCTATTAAAGGCTTAAAGGAAATAGAAGGTATCAAGATTTATAATGAGAATGCTGAAACTGGTATTATCTCATTTAATATTGATGGTGTTCATCCACATGATGCAGCGAGTGTATTTGATAATAATGATGTTTGTATTAGAGCAGGACATCACTGTGCTCAATTAATAACTACGTGGTTAAATACAATTGGTACAGTAAGAGCATCATTCTATTTTTACAATAAAGAAGAAGATGTTAAAAAATTTGTTGAAGCAGTAAAGAATGCAAAGGATTTCTTTTACGGCTTTTAATTAAGGAGAGATTAAAATGGATTTAAATCAATTATATAGAGCAGTAATTATGGATAATTATAAAAATCCAAAAAATAAGGGTTTAAATCATACTGATGATTTTCATTTTGTTCATTTAAATAATCCATCTTGTGGTGATGATATGAATGTCGAGGTTAAGGTAGAGGATGGAATTATTAAGGATATTAGACAAGATGGACATGGCTGTAGTATTTCTATGTCATCAGCTTCAGTAATGACTGATGTATTAATTGGACATACTATTGATGATGCTTTAAAGATTATTAATGATTTTTATGAGATGGTAAAAGGAAACGATGAAATCGATGAGGAATCATTAGGAGAAGCAATCGCTTATAAGGGTGTAAGAAGCTTCCCAGCAAGAATAAAGTGTGCAACTTTAGCATGGAAGGCTATCGAAAAAGCTATTAATGAGGTGAAATAATGGCAGATAATAAAAACGAAGTAAATGATATTGTAGGCGATTATAAATATGGCTTTAAAACAGATGCTAAAACTGTTTTATCTTCAGGTAAAGGCTTAAGTGAGGATGTAATTAGATTTATATCTAAAGCTAAGAATGAGCCTGAGTGGATGCTAGAATTTAGATTAAATGCTTATAGATCATTTTTAAAATTAGAAAATCCTAAGTGGGGTCCTGATTTATCAATGATTGATTTCCAGGAGTATACTTATTATATTAAATCAAGCCAAAAGACTGAGAATAAATGGGAAGATGTACCAGATGAAATTAGAGATACATTTGATAAGCTAGGTATCCCTGAGGCTGAGGCTAAGTATTTAGCTGGTACTTCATCACAATTTGAATCTGAGGTAGTATACCATAAGAATTTAAAGGAGCTTGAGGACTTAGGAGTAATATTCTGTGATACAGATACAGGCCTAAGAGAGCATCCTGAAATCTTTAAGAAGTATTTCTCTACTTTAGTTCCTGCATCAGATAATAAATATGCAGCACTAAATAGTGCAGTATGGAGTGGTGGATCATTTATTTATGTTCCAAAGGGCGTAAAGCTTGAAAAGCCAGTTCAATCATATTTCAGAATTAATAGTGAGAGAATGGGTCAATTCGAAAGAACATTAATCATTGTTGATGATGATGCGGATATCCATTATGTAGAAGGATGTACAGCACCACTTTATTCAAAGGATTCATTACACGCAGCAGTAGTTGAAATCTTTGTTGGAAAGAATGCACATTGTAGATATTCAACTATTCAAAACTGGTCAAACAATATCATTAACCTAGTTACAAAAAGAACGCTAGTTGATGATTATGGCCATATGGAATGGATTGATGGTAATGTAGGATCTGGAATTAATATGAAATATCCTGCCTGCGTACTTAAAGGTAAAGGTTCTAAGGGAACTACTATATCTGTTGCTTTTGCAAGTGAAGGTCAGCTTCAGGATGCAGGAGCAAAGATGATTCATTTAGGAGAGAATTCAACATCTACTATAATTTCTAAGAGTATATGTAGATTAGGAGGAAAAGTTAATTATAGAGGTATAGTATCTTGTGGTAAAACTGCAAAGGGTGCAAGAAGCCACGTTGAATGTGATACATTGATATTAGATGATAAATCAACATCAGATACTATCCCAACAAATGTTGGTAAGAATGGTGATATGTATATCGAGCATGAAGCAACAGTTTCTAAGGTTAATGAAGAAGAACTATTCTATTTAATGAGTAGAGGCTTAACTGAAGCTGAGGCAACAGAAATGATTGTTATGGGATTTATCGAACCATTTAGTAAGGAATTACCAATGGAATATGCCGTAGAGCTTAATAGATTAATTAAGCTTGAAATGACAGATTCAATCGGATAAAAAAATATAAAGCAAAGGAAGTGATTACCATGGAGTCATTAGTAGAAAAATTATTAAATTCACTATCGATAAATTCGTCTGCCTCTAGGGTAATCATTTCTATTGCTATAATATTATTTTTTGGTTTTTTAGGAACGAGAGTTACTAAAAAACTAAAGCTACCTAATGTTACAGCCTATATTTTAGTAGGTATACTACTTGTTCCAATATGGACAGTAATACCTGCAGGAATTAGTGGAATAATTCCTAATTCAATAATAGAAGGTATGGATTTCTTAACTGATATAGCACTTGCCTTTATAGCGTTTAGTGCAAGTGAATTCTTTAGGTTTAGGAATTTAAAGGATGCAGGAGTATCGGTTATTGTAATAACATTATTTGAATCACTACTCGCATCTATATTAGTATTCTTTATATGTAAGTTCGCACTTGGAATAGATACAGCATTTTCGTTGATACTTGCAGCACTTGCTTCCGCAACAGCTCCTGCATCAACTATAATGACAATAAGACAAACTAAAGCTAAGGGCGAATATGTAAATACCTTACTTGAGGTAGTTGCACTTGATGATGTTATATCACTTATTTTATATACAGTTGCGATAAGTATTTGCTTAGCACTAAAGTCAGATGGCGCTGGTATTAGCTTTGAAACTGTAGGACTTCCAATACTTAAGAATATATTATGCTTAGCAATTGGATTTGGAATGGGCTTTTTACTTAAGCTATTGCTTCCAAAGAAAAGAACTACAGATAATAGATTAATAATAGTAATTGCAGTTATATTCTTATTCTGTGGAATATGCTCACTTATGGATCAATCACCACTTTTAGGCTGTATGGCTATGGGTATGGTCTATATTAATATTTCAGATGATGAGAAGCTATTTAAGCAGCTTGCTTATTTCTCACCACCAATAATGCTTATATTTTTTGTAAGAAGTGGTATGAAGTTTAATTTAGCTTCATTTACTAATTTCTCATTACTTGGATATGTTCCACTATTTGTAGTTGCGATTGTTTATTTCTTTGTAAGAATAGTTGGTAAATATGGTGGAGCATATTTGGGCTCTACAGTTACTAAGAAGGATAAGTCGATAAGAAATTACTTAGGCTTAGGCTTAATACCACAGGCAGGAGTTGCAATAGGTCTTGCCTATATGGGCGCAAGAATACTAGGTGGAACTGATGGAGATAATCTTCAAACGATTATTCTAGCATCAAGTGTGCTTTATGAGCTTGTAGGTCCAGGCCTTGCTAAGCTAGGCTTATATCTATCTAAATCATATACTAATAATATAGATGAGATAGTACCTATTCCAGCAGTTGATATAAATACACTATCTCCTGTTGATGCATTAACTATGCAGATAGAGAAAATAAGAGAAGAATATAAAAAGGAAAGCATCTCTCCAGAGGAGGATGCATTTAATGAAGCTATAGATGATTATTATGATGCTTTAGCTAATGAAAATAGAAGTAGATTTATAAATAGAAGGAGAAGATAAAATGCTTAAGGATCCAATATTAGAATTATTACACATAGATGCATATTTTATTATTCAAATAGTTTGTAGATTATTATTCTCCCTAGTAGTTGCGATAATACTTGGAGTTGAGCGTGCTAATAATCGTCACGCTGCAGGCTTAAGAACATTTATTATTGCAGGCTTAGCATCAACTACAGCATCATTAACTGATTATTATTTAATTACTAACTTCAATATGGTATTTCCTGCTGTATCAGTAGCGCTTGCTATTGGTGTTGCGATTATTTCAAGCTATACAATTATTTATTCAAGTAAGAATCAAATTAAAGGTCTAACTACATCAGTATCATTGTGGTCTTTAGTATTTATTGGTATTTCATTTGGATTTGGACTTTATACAATTGCTTTAATTTCATCAATTGTATTAATCATTGTATTAAGTGTACTTCCTCGTGCTGAAATATATTTAAAGAATAGATCATCACATTTTGAAATTCATCTTGAATTAAAGAATAAAACTGATTTAGCTGAATTCGTAACAGTAATAAGAAACCTAGGCTTAAATATTGATGATATTGAATCAAATCCAGCATATTTAAATAGTGGATTAAGTGTATATACAATCTCACTTACTATTGTTAAGGATGAATTAAAGAAATTCAAAACTCATGAAGAAATAATTGAGGCATTAAAAACAATTCCTTATATTAGCTTCATTGAGGAAATTAATTTTTAAGAGGTTATTATGATAATTACATCAATAGATAATCCAAAAATTAAAACACTATTAAAACTAAATCAATCTAAATATAGAAAAAAGCTTGGAATGTTTATTGTAGAAGGTAAGCATTTAGTAGAAGAAGCTAAAAAAAAGGATATGCTAATTGAAGCATATTCAACT
>JAEEHU010000133.1 GCA_016280975.1 Acholeplasmatales bacterium
CTCAAATCGTTTATCTTTTTTTAATTTGTGTTATAATTATAGAAAAATAAACTATTTGTTGCACAATATTTTTTATTGTCCGTCAAATCGAATATTTTTCTATAATTATAACACAAATTAAAAAAATGGACTGACTTTTTATGAGTCAATCCATAAATTTTAAGAATCAAAGAAGTTATTTCCTTCATTTGTAACTAAACGCTTTGTCTTTGGATATTCAAATATTAATTTGTTATCCTTATTCTTAATTAGGTATTCCTTAAATTCCTTAGCATAGAATTTAGCGAATGTTAAATTATGAAGTAAATAATTACCACAATTAGCTTCTTCAGCTCCTGGTACATAATTATAATTTTCAACCTCAGAGAAGGCATTTAAAATTAAATCATATATCTCAGATGGCTTTCTATTTCCTTTTAATATTAAATAAAATCCTGTAAGGCATCCCATAGGTCCCCAGTAAATTATTTCATTTTTCCATTCCTTATTATTTCTAAGATATGTTGCGATAATATGCTCTAAAGAATGCATCGCAGATACATCTACTGCAGGCTCTACATTAGGTCTTTTTAATCTAATATCGTATGTAGTTACCTTATAATCTCCTAATGTATCCTCTCTACTTAAGAAGATACCAGGAATAATATATCTATGATCTATTGAAAAGCTTTCTATTAAATCCATAATTTCCTCCTCGTATATGTTCCAAATTTAAATACATTATCATTTATTGTAGTTTTACTATATTCCCAAAACCATATTTATTATAGCATTTTTAGTTTTACTAATTTGTAAGGATCTATCTATTAGTAATTCTCCATCACCATCTTGCTTACCATAATAAGCAAAGCTTGCGTGATTTCCACCCTCAATTACAAGCTCAGTATGATTCTTAGCATTACTTAAATTCTCTAAATATTTATTTCTATTTAATACTAAATCATTAGAACCGTATATTAATAATGTATTCATATCAATTTCATCTACTGAATAAGATCCAAGTAATATTACACCCTTAATCTTATCACTGTGATTCTTAGCATATTTAGCTGCGAATACTCCACCTAATGAATGACCACACATATAATAATTTTCATAATTATATTTATTGATAATTTTATCTGCACTATCTCCACCAAAGAAGGCTAAGCGAAATGGCATATCAATTAAAAATACATCAACACCATCACTAGCGATTTCCATACAAAGTGGTGCGTAGCTTTCAACCTCTACCTTCGCACCTGGATAGATAATTATCGCATCAGTTTCACTTACACTATCAAAGAAATAATATGAATCCTTTTTATTAACTGTAACATCTGAATTAGATGTTAATGAATTATAAGCTTCCTCTTCTGCGTGATAATATATTCCTGTATAAATGAAAAAGAATATTGTTAATATTATTATAATTGATGATGGAATAATCCAAATTAAATGTCTTTTTTTCATGCAAATATACTTCCTTTAAATTACAAATAAGAAATATACTACACAAAAATTATTTATTCAACTACAAAGTATTTATTTTGTATATGTATTTCTACTTAAATGCTTATGTTCTTCGTGATCATGTGAGCATGAATGCATAGCATTAGGATTTCCAACTAATGTGTTATTCTTAAATGATTTTATAACATCCTTAACATCACCAGTTGCCCCTGGTATTAATTTTAATCCTGATTGTGTTACTGCTTCTACACCATGAGATCCTATTCCACCACAAATAAGTGTATCTACACCAAGTGATTTTAAATAAGGTGCTAAATCGTGATGAGAAAATCCTCCATTATCTATAATCTTTTCTTCGTTTGTATTTAAATCAAACAAATAAAAATATTCTGTTCTTCCAAAATGTTGGAAAACAGTATTATTTTCTTTATCATAAGTTATTGCAATCATATTTTAATCTCCTTTATCTACGACTATTCTACAATATATTATTATATTTCGAAAGCCTCAATTTTATTTTTATCGCTTTTATAAAGAAAAAAGGCTTAGGACTAGCTTATTGATACAAAGTATATATCCACTTGAAAAAATAACGTAAATACGATATAATCTGCAAAATATATTTTTTAAGGAGTCAAACTATGAAAATACTAATTATCAATTGTAGTCCTGTTAGAGATGGTGCAACACAAAGAATTGTTGATATTGTTTCAGATAATCTTTCTTCTTCTAATACTATTAAAAAAGTTTGTATAGATGATTATGACATTAAACTATGCAAAGGGTGTCGTAAATGTCATAAGACTGCAAAATGTTTTCAAAATGATGATGTTGATAAACTTATGGCAGAGTATGAATGGGCAGATAAATTAGTTTCTGTATCTCCATCTTATTGGGCAGATATTCCGGGACAATTCAAAGTGTTTATAGATAGATGTACTCCTTGGTGTAACACTCATGAACCACATGCAAAATTGTCAAAAGGAAAAAAAGGTTATACGATTGCTTTAAGAACTGGTCCTAATATGAAAGAATGTGAACGAATAATATCAAGTATTGAACATTTCCATGGACATCTTGAAATTGAATCAATCGCAAAAATTGGTTTTACATCAATCGAGTATAAAGAAAATTTAGATAATAAATTAAATGAAATAAATAATTTTTGTAAAATTATAAATAGCTAAAATCATCCAATTTTTATTTACGTTTTTATTTTTTATAAAATAGATATTTTTTTAGATAAATTAATTAATATATTTCAATTTTTTAATAAATTCAAAACAAATTAATAATAATATGGTATAATAACATTATAGAAAGTTGGTAATATTAATGCTTTATTTTAATGAGATAATAATACAACTTAACAAAAAAATTTTAAGCCTTATTGTAGAAATACAGTAAGGCTTTTTTTTGAGGAAAATAGGAGGAAAATAATATGAATATTCAAGAAAAGAAATACGAATTGATAAAATTTGAAGATGGTGATTTTAGTTTAGATGTAAATGTATCGCCTGAAGAGGATACTGTTTGGTTAA
>JAEEHU010000134.1 GCA_016280975.1 Acholeplasmatales bacterium
TAACATGGTCTGCTATAACCTTAAATGCCATTTGGCCAGTATATTTAACCTTTGATATTTCCTCAGTCTTCTTGATTATTGGCATGAATAGGTCTGTATCATAGTTTGTGTCCACGCCTTGCATTACGCAGCATAATCTTTCAAGACCACATCCTGTATCAATATTCTTTGAAGGTAATTCCTTATAGTTCTTTCTATCTACACCTTCAACTGAATTGAATTGAGAGAATACGATATTCCAAATTTCAATGAATCTATCGTTTTCGATATCATCTCTAATTAATTCAGGTCCACGCTTATCGTACTTTTCTCCTCTATCATAAAACATTTCTGTATCTGGTCCACAAGGTCCTTCTCCGATTTCCCAGAAGTTACCCTCAAGTGGAATTAAATGATCCTTAGAAATACCATTTTTAACCCATTCATTAAATGCTTCACTATCATCCTTGTAGTAAGTGATATAGATTTTATCCTTAGAAAATCCAAACCACTTATCGCTAAATAATAATTCTACTGCGAATTTAATAGCTTCACTCTTGAAGTAATCTCCAATTGAGAAGTTACCTAACATTTCAAAGAATGTATGGTGTCTTGCAGTCTTACCTACATTTTCGATATCATTTGTTCTAATACATTTTTGTGCATTAGTAATTCTTGGGTTTTCTGGTCTCATTGAACCATCAAAATATTTTTTAAGTGGTGTAACACCAGCATTTGTCCATAATAATGTTGGATCATTTACTGGGACAAGTGAGGCACTTGGTTCTACACTATGTCCTTTTGACTTGAAAAAGTCTAACCACATTTGTCTAATTTCACTAGATGTCATATATTTCATAATACTAAATCCTCCTAAATGTCTAAAAGACACTTAAACGCTAATATTTTATCAAAAATAGGTCATAAATACAACTAAAATTTTGGCCTATGAATATTTATATATTCAAATTCGCAAAAATGCTTGATTTTTTAGCCTCTTCCATATATACTCACCAAAAAATGAGGGGTGTTTTCATGAGCTACGAGGAATTTTTAAACTTAATAAAGATGAGAAGATTAGAGCTTAATCTTACCCAAGAGGATTTAGCATATATGATACCTGTTTCAAGAATTAGATATAACCGTATTGAAACTAATAAATCTGAATTAACCTACTATGAATTAAAGGCTATCGCAGAAATTCTAAATATCAATTTAAATGTTATAAAAAATAAAAAGCCAAAAGATATTATATCTTTTGACTAATTATCCATGAATGTATAAGGTGTTATTCCTTCCATATCATATTCACCTAAATATTCAAATGGAATTTCAGGATCATTTATTCTGTTTGATTCACTAGAATTAAGTAGATTTTGAATCTTTATATTAAGTGATGTTTGTCTTAAATCATCACCTTTTTTTATTGATTGATTTAAGCTATTTTGTTGACCTAAAATGATGATTTTCTTCTTAGCTCTTGTGATACCTGTATAGATTAACCTCTTCTTTAGCATTACAAAATAGCTAGGTAATATTGGCATAATTACATTTTCAAATTCACTACCCTGAGATTTATGAATTGATATCGCATAGGCAAGTGATAATGAATCAAAATTAGATGATGGATATTTGATAATTCGGTTTTCAAATCTAATCATTAAATACTCATATCCATCTTCTTTTAAGATATCTATAACCTCACCTATATCGCCATTCATAATATCTAAATCATTATCATTTTTAAGCTGTAGGACCTTATCTCCTACCTTAAATAGCTTATCCTCTCTAATTAGGAATTCTTCACTCTTATTGTATCTTTCTTGGATTTTTCTATTTACCTCATCGATACCCATAATACCTGCATACATTGGTATTAGAATTTGAATATCATTATTTAAATTACCACCAGATGCGATAAATTTATCTAAGATTCTAAATAATAAATCCATTGTATCCTTTGTTTCAGATACATAAAAATAAGCCTCGTTTCTTTCATTAAATATTTTATAATCAATATTTTCACTTAATACCATTGAAGATAGCTTAATGATATTAGAATCAAGTGCCTGTCTCATTATTTGAGTTAATACGGTAACCTTAAATGTTCTTGATGATATTAAATCATATAGAATATTTCCAGGTCCAACTGATGGTAATTGGTTTGAATCTCCAACCAAAATAACCTGACTATTATTTCCTATTGCCCTAAATAGAGAATCAGCTAAATTAACATCAAGCATACTTACCTCATCAATTATTATTAAGTTTTGAGGTAGTATATTATTCTCATTAAATAGAAATAATGATTCACGGTTATAGCCTAAAGCCTTATGTATAGTTGATGATTTAAAGCCTGTTGTGTCCATCATTCTCTTAGCGGCTCTTCCTGTAGGGGATGCGAGTAATATATCAAATGATGTATCATCAGATGATGTTAAATTATTTAACCTTAAATAAACATATAGTATACCCTTTAGGATTGTAGATTTACCTGTACCTGGTCCACCTGTAATAATAGATAGCTTATTTAAATGAGCGTTAATAATCGCATCCTTTTGTTGGTCTGTATATTTAATATTTAATATATCCTCAACCTCATATAAAGCATCAATTATATCTTCCTTTTTATGAAGCTTAATATCAGTATTTTTAAGATCAATTATCTTTTTTGCTAAACGCTCTTCTGCGTTATATAAATATTTTATATAAATTTTTTCATTCTCTAAAATGATAGTATTATCATTTATAAGCGAAGTTAGGGAATCTTCTATTTTAATTAGTGAAATATCAGATAATAATTTCTGTACCTTTAATACTAATTGTGGTCTAAATAAATAGGTATAGCCAAGGCTATTACATTCAGTATCAAGTGTATATAAAATAGCTGCCTTTAATCTTCTTATATCATCATGCTTAAAGCCTAACGATATAGCAAGCTTATCACATTTTAAAAAGCCAAAGCCTTCTACATCAGTAATTAGAATATAAGGATTTTCCTCAATGATATTTGGGGCATTTAATCCATATATTTCAATTAGCTTTTCTACTATCTTATGAGTTAGACCAAAGCCAAAAAGCTTTACATAAACCCTTTCTAATTCAAGGTTTGATAGTAAAGTCTTAACTAATATTTCCTTTTTAGTTGTGTTAAGTCCTGATATATTATCAAGGACACTATTATCATTTAATATTTTATCTATTGCGTCTAAGCCTAGCTTATCTACTATCGCTTTGGCAATTTTTGGTCCAATACCATAGAATTTATCACTAGATAGATATGCTATAATACCATCTTCTGAAAATTCTTTTATTTTTGAATATGACTCAACATATAGCTGAGTACCATATTTATTTTCCTTAATTCTTCCAACGAATTCATAGCTTAAACCATCTTCAAGGTGTGGAAAATTACCAACGATAGTCATAGTACTATCATCGGCTAATTTTAAAGTACATACCTTGTATAAGGAATCTTTACTCTCATATTTATAATTAGTTATTATTCCTTGATATGATTTAAGTTCATTATCCATTAATACATTCTCTTTTCTTCGTTAAAATAAACAGTATCAATGATACCTCCACCTAAGCAAACCTCACCATCATAAATAACGACAGCTTGTCCAGGTGTAACTGCTCTTACATTATCATAATAAACAACCATATGATCATCATCAATAAACTCTAATTTTATATCAATATCAGCTTGACGATATCTAAATTTAGCAGTGTATTTCTTATTCTCATCTGGCTTATCTGTAATCCAGTTTAGGCTTGATGCATAGCATTTATTAGAAAGCAAATACTCACTATCATGTCCTTGACCAACAATTAGCTCATTTTTCTCTAAATTCTTTCCACATACAAACCAAGCATCATTCTTATATTCATTAGATCCACCAATTCCAAGGCCCTTTCTTTGACCAATTGTATAATACATAAGTCCATCATGAGTGCCTATTACTTTTCCATCTAATGTAACCATTTTACCTGGCTTTGCAGGTAAATAATTCTTTAAGAAATCCTTGAAATTTCTCTCACCTATAAAGCATATACCTGTTGAGTCCTTCTTTTCAGCTGTATAAAGATTTGCATCATGGGCAATCTTTCTTACCTCAGGCTTAGTTAAATGACCAATAGGGAATAAGCTCTTTCTTAATTGCTTCTGAGAGATTTGAGATAAAAAGTATGTTTGATCCTTATTTGAATCAACACCTCTTAGTAAATAGCTCTTGTCCTTTTCATGTCTTACTCTTGCATAATGACCCATTGCGATATAATCAGCACCTAAATTTTCTGCGTGATGTAAGAATGCATTAAACTTAATGTATTTATTACACATAATATCAGGATTTGGAGTTCTACCACTTTTATATTCATCTAGGAAATATTTAAATACTGTATTCCAATATTCCTCAATAAAATCTATTCTATTAATTTTTACGCCTAATTCTTCAGCGACCTTAACGGCATCTTGATAATCCTTTTCTTGTGGACATACATCATCATCAATATCTGGATTACCTAATATATCATTATTAGTCGCGCTATCCCAGTTACGCATGAACATAGCTTCAACATCATAACCTTGATCTTTTAATAATTTTAAAGCTACTGATGAGTCAACGCCACCAGATAGTCCAAGAATCACTTTCATAAGATACTCCTTCTTTCTTCCTAATTTTATCACAAAGGCTTACTCTTTTCTACTTGAATTAACATTTTATTAAAGTATAATTTATATGGTGATTTTTAATTATGAATGAGAATTATTTTGACGCTGACAAGTCAGAAAAAAACGAAAATGACCACACATATGAATCATCAGTAAAAAGAAAGCCATACGAGATAAAAAAAGGCTTTAAATATTATAGAACCTCTAAAATATTTAAGCTTTTATCTAAAATAGCATTCTTCCTATTTGATTTATTTTGCGCATTCTGGTTAAAAAAATTCAGATATAAATATAAGGTTATTGGTAAAAAGAATTTAAAGAAGGTACATGGCGCCGTATTAATATCAAATCATGTATTTAAATATGATGCCGCACTATTTTTATCATCACTTAAAACTAAAAGCATTATTTATCCAACAATGCTTAAGGAAAATATGGGATATGGATTCTTCTCACTATGCTTCAGAATGGCAGGAGCGTCTCCTATTCCTGATGGTATAAACCAATTTAAATCATTTTATAGACAAACTATATCCTTACTTGAGAATAAAGAAAATATTTTATTCTTCCCTGAGGCATCAATGCATGAATATGCAGATCACATTAGACCATTTAAGCATGGTGGATTTAGATTCGCAATGGAAACGAATAAAATAATTGTTCCTGTAGTTACAACCTTCCATAAGCCAAAGGGCTGGTTTAAATGGATAAGAAAGGGCGAGCCTACTCTTACAACTACTATTCTTAAGCCTTATGTTATTGAGGATTTAGGAAACAAAAAGCTTACATTAGAAAAAGCAATGAAGGACGTATATGAAATAATAAGTAGCTACTACTTAGAAAATAGTGATTACTTTAAGAATTAAAAAATGCCACAAATTGTGGCACTTTTTTTTAGCTTAATAAGTGGATAAATTGTGTGACCTCGCTATCAGTCATTCCACCATTAATTAGGTATGTTCTAATATATGATGAGAATTCAGTTTCGGCTAAGTTTGCATTTTCATTTCCAATTAAGAATTTAAGCATCGCATCAACATTTCTTTGTTTAATAATGTTATATCTTAACGGATCAGTCTCAAGTGTGATTCCATAGTAATTATCATATGTAAGCATATAGTCATCTACTATATCCTGGTAGCTCGCATTAAGTAATGCTTCTATTACTATTAATACGAAGCCTGTTCTATCCTTACCCTCTTGGCAGTGGATATAATAAGGTCCTGTAAAGGATAGCATTGATTTTAAGCCGCTCGCAACTTTTTCTCTAAATTCATCTGATTTATAATTCATATTCATCGCAAGTGGTAATACCTTTTGAAGTGGCGCAGCTAAAAGTACTGTATTTCTTTCATATAATGATCTAAAATATGGAGAATTAAAATCAGGCTTTGCCATATAGCCCTGAATCTTTTCAGGAGTATCAGCTAAATTAACAATATAATTTATTTGATCTTCTGCTAAAAGTGAATCAACATATGGTGCTCTATTATGCTTATTATCACATGGAGATGCGCCTCTATATAAAACATCAATTCTAATATCACCTACATCTACCATTCTATAGTTTGCAAATACATAGGTTGGCTCATCACCTTTAATGTCACTATACTGGATATTCATAGTATCCTGAATATCCTTATATTTTAAAGCTTGATTTAAGGATATTGATGCCTTATCTCCATCATTAATTCCAGCAATATCCCAATAGTCATCGCCATAATTAAGTGTTAGCTTTACATAATCATAGCCAGGATATCCTACAAGTAATGTTTCACCTGCATCAACATAATATCCATTATAATATGGAATGTCAGTGACCTTATAGCCATTTGTAAATTCGATATCTACACTATCGCCATAATTAAATCCTTTTTTATTAAAATCATCAATTGTCATAGTAAGATATATTCCACCAAATTCAAGCTCATGAATA
>JAEEHU010000135.1 GCA_016280975.1 Acholeplasmatales bacterium
CTCTTTTATTCTTATAACATTATCCATAAGTTTTTTTTCTTTTTCTATTTTCTTTAAATCAGTAAATAAATCATAATGCTCAAATGATTTATCTAAGGATAAAACTGAATAGGCCATACCCTTAATGCTTTTATTTTTATCTACATATTTTTCAAACTTCTCAATTAGATATTTTGAAATAATACTAAATAGATTAGTACACTCTACCATATTTACTCTTTTAGTTACAGCTGAATAGTCCTCATAAACTATAGTAAATGTTACATGGTTTGTGACTATATTACTCATATACATCTTATAGCATAAATCCTGTATCATTTCCTTAAATACAATTAAGCCCTTATCAAAGTCATATCCACAAGGAAGTATTTGACTCGATGACATTGATTTATTCTTTGATTTATAGTTTTTAATATCACTCATTAGGCATGGCTCTTTACCATAGGCATGATCTATTAAGAATTCCGCATCCTTGCCAAATTCCTTATATAGAATTTCTTCATCTATTTCTCTAATACCTGCCATATTAGTAATATTATATTTCTTTAGACGATCTCTTGTGCCTCTTGAGATTCTCCAGAAATCTGTAATAGGCTCATGATAGGATAATGTTTTAATATATTTTTCCTCAGTTAGCCAGCCTATTCTATCCTTTGACTTTTTAGCATCAATATCAAGAGCTATTTTAGCTAAATACATATTAGATCCTATTCCACAAGTTGAAGGTACTTTTAATTTATCCCAGATTTCAGACATAAGCTTTTTAGCAAAATCCTTAGCCTTCATATTATAAAGCTTTAAATAATCAGTAACATCTAAAAAACATTCATCTATTGAATATACATGAATATCATTCTTATCAATGTATTTTAAATAAATAGCGTATATTTCTGATGCGAACTCTATATATTTTTTCATTCTAGGCTTCGCAACTATATAATCAATTCCATCTGGTATTTGAAATAGTCTACATCTATTTTTAACACCAAGCTTTTTCATATTCATAGATACCGCAAGACAAATAGTCTTTTCAGTTCTTTCGTGGTCGGCGACAACTAAATTAGTGGTAGTAGCGTCTAGTCCTCTAAGTGAGCATTCTACGCTTGCAAAAAAGGATTTCATATCAATTACAAAATAAACACGCACAATACCACCACCATAATACTATTTTACCATTAAATAAAAAAACTATTAAATATAGTTTTTTAAAAACTTATAATTTAATAGTTTATTTTCCTAAACAGAATTTAGAGAATAAGGCATCAATTAATTCATCAGGATTACTTTCTCCTGTTATTTCACCTAAATAATCAAATGCATTTTTAATATCTATTTCAATTAATGAAATATCTACTATATCATCAATCGCATTCTTAGCTTGAATTAATGAATTATATGCCTTCTTCATTAAATCTATTTGTCTAACATTATTTAAATAATTACCATTCATATTAGAGATAGTATCAATATTAGTAACCTCTAATATCTTTTTAGATAATACTGCCATTCCCTCATGCTTTAAAGCTGATATTGAAATAGCATTATCCATATTAATTTTACTTTCAAGATCATTTTTATTAAGAATAATTATTCTTAATTTATCATTAGTTAATTCTAATAATTTTTTATCTACATCAGTTAGTTCATTTGAAGCATCTAATACTAAAAGTATTAAGTCGGCCTTTTTAATTGCCTCTTCACTTCTTTTAATACCAATTGCCTCAACATAATCATTTGATTCATGTATACCTGCAGTATCAACTAGATTTAAGGTAACATTACCTATTGTTAGAGTTCCCTCTACTAAATCTCTAGTCGTACCTGGAATATTTGATACAATTGCCTTATCTTCATCAAGCATCATATTTAAAAGACTGCTTTTACCCACATTAGGACGGCCTATAATCGCAGTTTTTACTCCGTGTATAGCAATAGTCGATATTTTAGAATTATCCAAAATAACCTTCATTTTTTCAATCATATCATCAACTATTGGCTTTAAGTAATTATGTGTTACATCAACTGAATCCTCATATTCAGGATAATCGATATTTACTTCTATCTTAGCTATTACATCAAGTATCTCATCTCTAAATGATTTGATTAACTTTAATGTTGATTTTCTTAACGCATCATTTGAGCTTCTTAAGGCGATATCATTTGATGATGAAATAATATCCATTATTGCCTCTGATTGAGTTAGATCTATCTTGTGATTTAGGAAGGCTCTTTTAGAAAACTCACCTGGCATAGC
>JAEEHU010000136.1 GCA_016280975.1 Acholeplasmatales bacterium
ACCTTATCAATTTCAGCTTGGCTTGGATTATCAACTATTGGTTCATCTTTAACTTTAGTTAAGATGACATCAGTATATTTTGATAATCTTTTTTTATATTCATTAATAGCATCTATAAAATATTTTTCCTTAATGTCGCCACAGCTTAATATAGTTATTTTCATATAGAAAACTCCTCTGATTTTGAATCCTTTAAAATAACAAATCTAGTATTTGAAACATCAATTCCATATGATTCGAAAACATTCTTTCTAGTTAACTCAATAATGGCACTATTATTACACTCCTTTGATACGTGAGCGTGAAGCACAAGCTTAGTTTTTTCACCCATTACTTTAGTTAAAATAAGCATAGAATCCTCATTAGATAAATGACCGTGATCGGATAGGATTCTTATTTTTAAATTATATGGTCTATTTGAATACATTAAAGCGCTAGGATCATGATTAGCCTCTAGCATATAGCAATCAGAATTTAGGATTAATGGTTCTAGCTTTTCATGAACATATCCTGTATCTGTAATATATGTGAATTTTTTACCATTATAATTGAATACAAATCCAACTGGCTCATTCGCATCATGAAATAGTGGTAAGATATCTACTTTTAATAATCCTAAATCTAGGGATTTATAAAAGATACTTCCTTCTATTCTTTCGTAAAAAATTATATCTCCATCATATACCTTTTTACTTAATAATTCTCTTTCAGTATCCTTTAGTGTTTTAAATCCCATTATTGCGTCAAATGTACCAACGCTAATGAAAATTTTACTTTTTGCATTTTTCGCAATTTGACATAAAGATTTTATATGATCAACGTGCTCATGAGTAATAAAAATGTAGTTGATGTCATTTAAAGAAAGACTATATTCAGAGAGTGCATCAACTATTGTTTTTTTAGTTACACCTAAGTCGACAAGTATATTAAAATTTTCAGTCCTTATAAGGGTAGAATTACCACTTGAACCACTCGATAAAACTGTTATTTTCATCATTAAACCTCTCTTGAAAATTATAGCACAATAAAGCCAATATACAAAAAAAATTATCCTTTTTTTCATTTTGTTTTTTTGATTGCATTTTGATAACATTAATGTTATGATATTAAATGCATTATTTTAAATGTAAAAGGAGTAAATTTAGATGAGTAAAACAAATAAGACTTTACGTAGAGCAATGTGTTTACCAGTTGCATCTATGTTAATAATAGGCTTATCAGCATGCTCAGGAGCAGGCAACAGTTATGGCGCTCTAAAAACTGACGCATACGCATCTATTCAAGCTAATGGCAAAACTTATTCTGTTTCAGAACAAGAATTATGGGACGAACTAAAGTGGAGCTCATATGATGTTTTAGATGACCAAATAACTAAGGTAATTACAAATAAGTACATCAACAATATCACATTAGTTATGAATAAGACATTCAGTGAATTAACAGATGCTGATAAAGAATCACTTGAAATTGAAACTGAAGCTCAATTCCAAGCATTAAACAAAGAGTACACAAAGTGTCTAAAGGAAATAGTTGTAAAGGATATTTATAACTACGAATATAACACTGATTGTGATTACTTAAGCAAAGTAAAGGACTTAGTAAAAACACAAAAGAAATATCGTGAGTTAGCTTATGTTGATGAAATCTATAACGATTATCATATTACACAAATTAACGGCACAAATATTTCTGACTTAGTTGATAATGGTGAATATCTAACTATTGCAAACGACGAGACATTAAGATCTCTTTATTATTCTGAATATGCAAAGAAACTATTCTGTATTGGTGAAATCAAGGAAGATGTTAAAGAAGCATGGGAAGATGATGAAGATGAAGATGATGATAAGTGGGGTTATTATACTACTGCTAACTTCGTCAACAAGTTTAAAACAACTTACACAAATCTAAATGATATTGATTTGGTAATGATTAGATTTACATCAAATACAGAATTTACAAATACTTTAAGAGCATTTGGTTTAAAGTTCTACAATAGTAAGCTATATTTCATTAATGATGATGAAACGATTACTACTTATGAAGACTATATTACTTACTATGATGAATTCTCATCAAGCAAGCTAGGTATTAATGAATACAATTCTTATACAGTTGAATCATCTCCTGCATTAGAATTATTCGTTCAAATCTATAACTATATGTATGAAGGTTATAGATCAAACCTATCTACAGGTAATACTGACACAAATGGAAACCCATTTAACGTTAACAACTACAACTTAAATAACCTAAGATCATTAACTGCAGAAATTTTAAAATCTTACACAAGCCAAGCAAGAACTAAATATAATGACGCAGTTGAATACTTAAAGGCAAATTATTCTGATTTAGATCAAGATACTAAAACAAGATATACATCTGAAGAATTAAAGAATATCGATTCTTCATTTAAGACTTATTTATACGAAACATTAGATCATGAAACTGCTTCTAAGCGTTATTCTACTGCTACTCAAGCTCATAATGATGGTTACTACATTGCTTATAAGTTTGATGAAGAAGAAATCGCAGATACTGTTGAAGATTATGAAAAGCTAAGAGCATTCGATGAATTCTATAGTCCATCACTTTCTGATTACGAAATATTAGAATACATTAAGAATACTGAAGGCTTACTAGATGACCTAGAGGCAAGATTAATTAACGATGATACATCAGAAATTAAACTTGGTTCTTATATGGATATCGAAAGAGCTGAAGTTAAGGTTAAGATTTATAATGAAGCACTTGAAATAACTTATTTATCTAAGAATTCAAGCTATTCAAAGACTATTTCTTCTCCAAGCGACAAGAATATACTTGCTCAAATTACTTATGGTGATAAAACATGGAATTTAAATATCGTTGAAAACGCAGAAGATCAAAATACAATTTATTGGCCAGGTTCAGATAGACCATTTGGTGTTTATAATTTCTTAGAATCATCATCTGGATATAGTAGTGCAATAAACATTATCTCTACAAAGCTAATTAAAGACTCAAAGGCTTATGAAAAGACTAATGAGGATAGATCTAAATACGAAACTGCAATTAAGTATATCTTAATGAGCTTCGCAAATAACTCTTATTCTCAAAATGGTTATCCTTCAACTTTAGGTAAATATAATTTCTTAATGCTATATTTCCATACAGCATCAATTGATGAAATTATTGATAACACT
>JAEEHU010000137.1 GCA_016280975.1 Acholeplasmatales bacterium
AGAAGTATATAAAAAACTTCCACCACTACAGTAATTATGGTAAAAGCAATTAAATTAATTTTAAAAGAGAAAACAACATTTGATTTATTCTTTTATGATGGGACTGTAAAAAGATATGATATCTTGTCGTTGTCAGATAAATTTCCACAATTAAATGAATTAAAGGATAGAAAATTATTCTTAAAAGGACATTTATTAGGTTGGGGTGGAATTGTTTGGAATGATGATTTAGATGTATCTAGCGAAACAGTTTATGTTGATGGAAAAGATGTTACTAATGAATATGATGAGACTTACATCTTAAATATCGTAATAGGATATCAAATTAAGGAAAAAAGACTTCAAAAAGAGATGTCTCAAGAAGAATTGGCTAAAAAAGCAGGGATAGATCAATCAGATTTATCTAAAATAGAACGAGGTACTTTAAATCCATCTGTAAAAATGCTAAAAAAAATTGCTAAAGGCTTAGGTTTAAAACTTAAGCTTTCCTTTGAGTAGTATTTGAGAAAATTATTCATTTTTTAAGTAATAACGACGAATTTAAAATAGATTTTTATAAAATAGTGAGTAAATATGAAAAATAAAGAAGAATTAGAATTGCTTAAGATGTTAGAAGAAGCTGAAGAAGATGTTAGAAGCGGAAAAGTATCATCAATTGAAAGCACATTTGATGAGATTAGAAAGAAATTATATAAATTTGGTTTAGGGGCTATTTATGAAATTATTATTTGAAATTAATTTTAAAGATTATAATCCTAATTGGAAAATAGTAACTAGGCCATCAGCTAGGGCTATTATCATAAAAGATAATAAAGTTTATATGATTCATAGTATGAAATATGATTATTATGAATTTCCTGGTGGTGGAATTGAAAAAGGAGAATCAATAATTGATTGCCTTTTAAGAGAAACTAAAGAAGAAGCAGGATTAATCATTAAGAATGAATCAATAGAAGAATTTGGATATGTCCATAGAATTCATAAGGATAAATATGATAATGAATTAACATTTGTACAAGATAATTATTATTATCTATGCGATGTAGAAGATGTTATAACAAATCAATCATTAACTGAAAAAGAAATAGAAGAAGGATTTGTTTTAGAATTAGTAGATATTAATAATGTTATTAATGTTAATCGTAATAATGAACATGGACCTGAAAATCCTATAATAATTGAAAGAGATACAAAAGTATTAGAGATGGCAGTAGATTATCTTAAAAATAGATAATACTTGCTTGGCTTTCCGACTGGCTTTCTCTGTCATCTCTAAACATCGAGCTATGGCGTTAGACATGAATGTTAATAACTATAGCAATAAAGTAACTATAAAATTTAGTGAAACAAAAGACCTTGCAAAAGGTCGTTTTTTATTTGTGACAAACTTTGTTGCACTCTATATAATACACTATAAATATATTATTTAGCTATTTTATTTCTTATATTAATTCAATATAAGCACATCTAAAATTTTCGTAGGGAGGTATTTCATATGAGTGGAATAATAAAAAAGCGAAGTCTTAAAATTTTAATTGGTAGTGCAATAGAACTCATTTTCACATTTGTATTTGCTTTTACAATTAAAAATTGTAAATATGAGCGAGCTTTAGCAATATGGACTACTTAAGTATTCTATGCTATCATTAAATATATATACTATCGATTTTAGGAGGTTAATATGATTCTTTCAATTGTTTTAATGTCTATTTCAGTAGTTTTAATTGTTTGGTATGTAATTTCCAAATCGCAAAAATATGATATAAAGGAATTATTTATCAAAACAGGCATTTCATTTTTATTCTTAGTAGTATCCCTTGTGGCATCCTATTCATCAGGAAACTTTAGTATCTTTAATCTACTTGTAATATTAGGCCTAGCCTTAGGATTAATAGGAGATATATTACTAGATTTAAAATATGTTGATAGTGAGCGTACAGTAGGATATACATATGGTGGCTTTATAGCATTTGGTATAGGTCATATTTTATATATAACTGCATTATGTATCACATTCTATAATAGTAATATATTATTTATTATTCTACCTATAGTAATAGATATAATATTAGCATTTGTAACTATCCTAATGGAAAAGCCACTTAAGATAAAATATGGAAGATATAAAATAATATCCTTTATATATGCACTAGCACTATTTGGAACATGTATGTTTAGCTTATTTTTAGCAATAGGAGCATCCTTCCAAATAGTTCCACTTAATTTATTCTTTATAGCATCAGTATTATTTGCTATATCTGACTTAGTATTATCTGGTACATTCTTTGGAGAGAATAAGGAAAGACCAGTTGATTTTATCCTTAATTATTCAACATATTATAGTGCTCAATTTTTAATTGCATTTTTATTAATATTTATGTAAAGAAAAAAGCCTCAAGGGAGGCTTTTTATTCATAGTCCTTATATTCTAATTCTAATAATGATGCTGCGTACATAGTAATGGCAACTTCAATTTCTTGCCATACTCGTCCTATTGATGATTCATATAAAACTAGATAACCGTGGAAATATCTACCTAATTTTACTTTTGCTACCAATAGGCTTTGAATTGATCGGTCGGTAATGTAATCGGAAAAGATTGCATCATTAGCCTTATATTTTGTTAAAGGCGTATCATAGAATATTGAATCCCCATTAAGAAGAAGTTCTAAATGTGGTTCAATTATCAAATGAGTTGTTTTCTCATTTGAATAGAAATTAGAAATATAAGTTTTATCGGGAAAAAGGAAGTAAGCGGCAGAACAGTGCATCTCAGAATACAAGAAATCTATCAAATGCTTCAATTTATCCCTTTTTGTATGATAGATGTCAAATACTCTTTTGACGGCTTTGAACTTCTCTATTACAGATCCATGTATTTTTTCATGGATTATAATATTAGCATGTTTAGACTCGACATAGATTATATAGCAGTTTCTGCCTTTTGTTTTTCCTCTATATAATGCTTTGTCTGCCTTATTGAATAACTCCTCAAAATCTTTTCCATCATTTGGGAATATACAACAGCCAGTAGTAGCAGTTAAATATATCTCACGATTCCCATCGTTATAATATTTTCTGAATACTACTCCATTTCCATAAAGCTTTTCTAAGAATAGATGTGCTTCATCATATGTTGTAATATTTGGAACTAGAATTAATAATTCATCGCCACCATAACGTCCAACATAGGCTGCCTTCTTAAGAAGAGTTCTTATTTGCATACATGCACTTTGCAAAATGAAATCACCAACTAAATGACCAAATGAATCATTAATTTGTTTGAAGTTATCGAAATCAACAATTAATAAAGCAAATGGAATATTATCTCTAATTAATCCTTTGCCTATCTCTATAATATATTCCCTAGATATGATTTGTGTTAGATTATCTAACACGTAACTGACATCGTAATTTTTTAAATATTTGATTTCTTTTAACTCATTATCCATATGGTCATCACCGCCTTTTAAAAACAAAAAAAGCCTTTTCGCAAGCAAAAGACCAAAAAAATAAGTGCAACTGGCTGCCAGATTAAAGGCCCTTTAGCTTTGCGTCATACAGTTTCCCGTATTTTGCTAATATTAATGATTTCTATAATTATGATACTATAAATATATCAATTAGTCAAATTTTATTATTTTTAACTAATGAATTTCACATCTTTGAAGTTTGAAAGACTAAAAAAACTATGGTAAAATCAAATAAATTAAGCGATAAAAAAGGAGATATGAATATGAAAAAGAAACTATTAGGAATAGGAATTTTTAGTATTTTAGCAGGTTTATCTCTATCATCATGTGCATTTATAAACGGAAATCAACCAGGCACAACAAATAATTCGGGTGCAATCGGAGCATCAACTGATTCAAACCAAACAGGTTCACCAACTGATTCAAACCAAACAGGTTCATCAACTGAATCAAGCCAAACAGAGACAGATGATTGGATTCCACAAACAGAATATGAAAATTCACTATCAAAAGGAAATAGTGTAGATAGTATTAATGTAGAAGTTGTTGATTATAATACTAACAACTATAAAACGGTGACAATATCAAAAACAGATAGTTATGTAGAAATGATGAGAAAACTAGGTACAACCATTTTTGGTTCAAGTAGAACAGAAGATGGCTATAATCCTTTTTGCGAAAAAGCTTTAATTGTTTATTCAAGAGAACAAACAAATTACCCTACAAATAAGGTTGTAAAAAAGAATGATGGCAATATTGAAGAACTATCTGAATTAACATCAGGAGACGTAAAAAAATATCAGGCGAAAGCTTCGAATGCTACGATGTATAATTATAATAATAATGAAAGTTTTTGCATTGGAAATGAAGTGTTTTATAACAAAGATGAATATCATTTAGCCAGTGGTGATTTGGAATTTGAAGGAGCAACGGATTATTTAAATCAAGGTACATATTATAATTATCAAGGTAGCATCTCTGAAGGTGGTTCAATTAAATTTGCCTCTAATAGAGAAGGCTTATCAGCTTTAACAATTAACTCTAATGCTACTGATGAAGATAGAAATTTATATAACAATTATGGTTCACTATATTTTGAAAAAAGTTTCGGAGCTAATGACCCAACAAACGAAAATAGAAGTGTATATAAAGCAGAGAATTACAATGTTAATTTTGATGTTAAAAGCTTAAACCAATGTCGTTATTTACAAACAGCTGGTGCAGCAGGTGAGGTTGCGGAACGTGGCGTATGTAATGTTGCATATATGTATTCTGAAAACTCTGGTTCACCAAGTAATGAAGTAAAAAAATATTATGAATTAAGCTTTGAATTAACTGACAAATATTTAGTAATTAAGAATAAGATTAATACTTCAGAACAACTCCTTTTAGCAATTGAAGAAAATGTATTTAGTGATGAGAATGAGAAAAATGATGCACTAGAAAGATGTAGGGGTTCATATACATATAAAGAAGTGTGGGTTGATTATAAAAACATATTAAAAAGCAACGACTCCAATAATCCATATGTTGCAATGGGATATGCATACTTTAAGTATGATAGAGTATCAAATCAAGAATCAAGTATTACTTGGAAGGCTGGAGACGAAAGCTCATATAATCTAGATGATGGTAAGCTTAGTGAATTGGGATTAATTGGTAAGACAAGTAAACGAACAATTATCGATGAAAGGCACATAGAAACATATTTAGTAGAGATTTCTAACGATGTAATAAATAGTAAAAAAACATCTTTCATAAACCAATGTAGAAGCGATAACTTTTTAGAAAAGTATAATTTTCAAAAAGTTATTAACTAGCATAAATAATAATTATCAAAAATGGCGATTTTTGTAATATGTTTATTGTATGTTCTATGAAAATATTAATTATAGAATATAATAAAGAAAAAAGGAGTAATATTCATGTATGCTTTAATAACTGGTGCCTCATCTGGAATGGGTAGAGATTTTGCTAAAATATTATCAATGGCTGGCTATGATTTAATATTGGTTGCCAGAAACGAAGATGCATTATCTAAGATAAAAGAAGAATTAACAACAAACGTCGTTATTGAGCCTATGGATTTATCTATTATGGATAATACAAAGGCCTTATATGAAAAATATAAAAATTATGATATTGAGATATTAATAAATAACGCAGGCTTTGGTGATTGTGATCTATTTACTGAATCAAGCTTAGATAAGGAATTAAATATGATTGATTTAAACATTAAAGCACTACATGTTTTAATGAAATTATTCCTACAGGATTTTGTAAAGAAAAATAGAGGATATATTCTAAATGTATCATCTATGGCATCATTTGCCTATGGACCATTAATGGCTACATACTATTCAACTAAGTCATATGTTACAAGATTATCTATGTCAGTAAGATATGAGCTAAAGAGAATGAAGAATAATGTATCAATATCAGCCTTATGTCCAGGTCCAGTTGATACTAACTTCAATAACGCTGCGAATGTTAACTTTGGCACTAAGGGTCTTAATTCATTTAAGGTTGCGAAGTACGCAATAAAGAAGATGTTTAAGAAAAAGAAAATAATAATTCCAGGTGCTAAAAATAGAATGTTTAAATTATTATCATCACTTGCACCTAAATCAATTCAAATGAGATTTATTTATTCATATCAAAAGAAGAAGATAGATAATTAAAAAAAGAGGCTTATGCCTCTATTTTTTTATTTCTTTAATAACGCCTTTTATTAATTCTTCACATTCTAAAGCTAAATCAGTAGATGTTTTATCCTTATATTCTTCATATTGTAATACTTTAATAATATCAATATAAACTCTTGTACGTCTTGGCCATCTGTTTTTAATATCATCTGTGTTTCTAAGCGCCATAACAACAATTGGACATTTAGCTCTTAGAGCCATCTTAAAGCTTCCTGCATGGAATGGACATAGTGTGTCCTTTTCGCCTTTGTTTCTAGTTCCCTCTGGGAAAATATAAACTGATGCTTGATTCTTTTTAATATAATTAGCACCTTGAATAATTGATTTAACTGC
>JAEEHU010000022.1 GCA_016280975.1 Acholeplasmatales bacterium
AATGCTTTATTATTTATTAGGTATTCTAATATTGAAATATCTCCAGTGTGAGCTGCGATATGAAGTGGAGTCTCACCTGCGAAATTCTTAATGTTAACAATTTTATCATCTAGGTTTAATTTATTTAGTAAAGCTAGATTTCTACTTCTAATTAAAGCCATGAATATTGTTTCATCCTTAGAGTCTCTATCATATAAATCAAAGTTTTGTGATTCTAAAAGTAAATATACCATTTCTGCTCTACCAAGTGAGCATGCCTTAAATAATGGAGTTTGTCCATCTCTATTTTTAATTTTTAAATTCGCATTCTTTCTTATAAGCGTCTTTAAAAAGCCCATTCTATTGTTTATTACACAGTAATGAGCTGGTGTGTCGCCATGGCTATCTTGAATATCAATATTAATATAGTTATCAAGTAATAAATCAAATACCTCTTGATTAGAAAATACTATTGAGTAATGAATAAGGCTCATGCCACGCTCATTAGTAACGTTAACATCACCTGTAGAAAGGTATTCTCTTAAGGCTTGAATATTATTTGAATATATAGCATCAAATGCGTTCATTAAAACCAACTCCTAATAATAATCGTGAAAATAAACTTGCTCGAATATTATAACATCTTTTAATTTTTAAAGGAAGAAATTTTAATAAATTTCTTCAAAGAAAAAAGCCTTCCGAAGAAGGCCTAGTAGAAATCTTACTTATTTACAGCATCTTTTAACATTTTACCAACTTTGAAAGCTGGAGTCTTTTGTGCAGGAACATTGATTTCTTCACCTGTTCTAGGGTTTCTACCTGTTCTTGCAACTCTTGTTCTTACCTCGAAAGTACCGAATCCAGATAGAACAACCTTGTCGCCCTCAGCTAATGCTTGTGAAATAATTTCAACGAAGTCATCAACTACCTTCTCTGCATCCTTTCTAGATAGATCGTTTAAATCTGCTAACTTAGCAACAATTTCTGACTTTTTCAATTCTTTTCCTCCATATTTTTTTTAAATTTTTTTAAGGTTAACCTATGTTAACGCTTTCTTTAATAACATTATAAACAATTTTACCTACTATTTCAACACTTTTTATGTCAAAAAATCCTTATTTTATCACATTTTTTTGAAATTTTAGGTTATTTTTCTTAAACGATTACTATTTTTGGAAAAAATTGAATAAATTTTAGTCATTATAGTATAAAACTAGGGCAATTAATGTTGCTAAATATATACCTAGTGATATATCCTCTTCCTGCCATACTCTATAGATATCATTATATAAGAATAGATATCCATATTCCTGTTCCATAAACTTAACCTTAGTAACAAACATACTTCTATGTCCGTTTTCTCTAATGAAGTATCTAAATGGATCTGTTGAGGATAATTTTGCTGCCTCATTTACTATAATCATGTCATCCATCATCATAGTTCTTATTAAATCAACATTGATATTTAAAAGCTTATTATTAGCCTTTGAATATAGCATTGTATTTTGAGTCTTATTGAAGTAGATCGCACCACCATCAATACCAATTTCATTAGATAAATAAATAATAGAATTATATATCTCTAGGAATGGATCCTCTTCTCCTTTAAATTGATTTCTCATCATCAACATTTTCTTAGATAAAGTTACTCCACTATTTGAAATATCAATACTAGCATGCTTCTCCTCAACATATGCTATAAAGCAGTTTCTTCCCTTTATCTTTCCTCTATATAATGCTTTATCTGCTTTACCAAATAAATCATTATATTCATTACCATCCTTAGGATAGCATACTGAGCCCATAGTTACAGATGAGAATATCTTATCCTTTTTAAACTCTAAATAGAATTCTTCTCTTATTTCATTAATTAGCTTCTTTAAGAATGACCATTCATCATCATAATTAGATATGCCTTCTGCGACAATTATAAATTCATCGCCACCATATCTACCTAAGAATGCTTTTTCTGGAATATTCTCACAAATAATATCACATAGTTTTGATAGCATCTTATCGCCAAATAAATGTCCATATTTATCATTTATAGCCTTAAAGTTATCAACATCAACTATAGCCATAGCGAATGGTTCTTTTCTTGAGATAAGGTTAGTAACATAGCTTAAAATATATTTTCTATTTATAGTCTTAGTTAGCTGGTCTAAAAGGACTTCGCTTGATATTCTAAGGCGTCCAAAATAATTTGTTGTCAATTTAGTTTTTTGTTGCATATTCATAATAAATCACCATATTTCCGTAACAACTATTACTAGTTTGTAACAAATAATCGTTACAGTTATCATTATATTGTTTCAATTTAAAAAACAATGATAACGCTTCCATTAATTTATTATATAATATTTTTTTCTAATTATAAATAGCTTTTTTTATTCTAGGTAGGTAATTTTTCCTAAATCACTAACTAAATCATTCTTATTTTTATTAAAATTCTTAAAATTGATATTTTTAATTCCTCTTGCGTAAATTATCGCATTATCATCTGTAAATGTTTTTAATTCATCATTTGGTCTTAAATCATATATTCTCTTATCATATTTTGTTATATCTATAAGCTTAATATTTATATTATTAAATGATAGATCAAAAATATTATCACTATTAGAATATAAGAATATTCCCTTTTCTGATTTTGCATTAATATTATTGAAGCTAATATTTGAGATAGTACCTATTTTAGATTCCTTATTTCTTCTTACTGCGCTAATACTTATAGCCTCACCCTTACCCCAAAATGGCTTTGGGTCAAACATATGAGATTCAATATCAATATTATTAAATGTAATATCTTTAATCTCAC
>JAEEHU010000138.1 GCA_016280975.1 Acholeplasmatales bacterium
CTGGTAAGTCTTATAGAATAAAGGTTTTATTACCAGATGATATATTGACATCTGATGAAGACTAAAAACCTACATTTTTGGAGGCCATAAATCTACATTTTTTAATTGACATTTACAATATGGTGATGCTAAGATGTAAATGGTGTTTTAAATGTGTGAGCTAGGAATTAAAAACGTAGCAAAATGTGAAATGATAAAATGTTACTAGATACTAAAAAGTGTTTAATAACATTTTTTCTTTTAACGATTTCTTATAAAGTGTTTGCGACTCATTGTAAATTGGTATGAATTATGGATATACAGAAATTAAAGTTAAGAATTCAAAAGAAGCTTAAGAAATAATGAATAGAATGGCTAAGAATGTATGGAGAGTCATATCAAATACTTATTGGATGAATTTCAAAGCAATTTTCATTATACCTTCAACAAAAGAGAAATAAAGAGATAAAAACTCTAAAATATAGAGCATACCATATAACCATTTGTGATATGTATCCGAACCAAATTTAAGAAAATGGCTTAATACCGTAAAGGGGTTCGGGGTGTTATCTCGAATGGTTCACCATCTTAATAATTCAAGTCTCAGAATAATCTGAGGCTTTTATTTTTTATAATAATAGTGATTTAATCGAAAAAAAGGTAGAATTCTACTAAAAATTGGAAAACTAACATTGAAATATATATTAGAACGAGATATAATAAAATCGAAAAAAAGGTAGAATTCTACCAAAAAGGAGAATAACTATGATAGAAAGACCAAAATACTTACAACAATTAATAAATAGTAAAGAAAATGGTTTTCCGAAGGTTATAACTGGTATACGTAGGTGTGGAAAGTCATATATGCTGAAAGAGATATATCACAAGTATTTATTATCAGTAGGTGTATTAGAAGAAAATATTATTTGTTTAGAACTAGATGATATTATTAATATAAAATACCGTGATCCAATTGAATTATATAATTTTGTTTTAGAGAGATGCAAAACTGAAACTATGCATTATGTTTTTATTGATGAAATTCAACTTGTTAATACTATAGTAAATCCAGTGTTTACTGAAGAAAAGCATGTTATTGCTAGTAAAGATGATAAAGATGTTGTTAGCTTCGTAGAAGTCGTGCTAGGTCTTTCTCGCACAAGGAATATAGATTTATATGTTACAGGTTCAAATTCTAAAATGCTATCATCTGATATTGTTACAGAATTTAGAGATAAAGCTACCAATATAAAAATGTTTCCTTTATCATTTGAGGAATTTTATAATTATAAAGGTGGATATCTAACTGAGACTTTTGAAGAATATTTATTATTTGGTGGAATGCCACTTGCAGTTTTAAAGCCAAATGAGCAAGATAAAAAAGATTATCTAATCAAATTGTTTGAAACAACATATTTCAAAGATATTTTAGAACATAACAATTTAAATAAATCTGAATCTCTTGATGAATTATGCGCAATTTTAAGTAGTGAATGTGGTCATTTAATTAATTCAGAAAGAATTTCAAATGCATATAAGAGTAAAACAAAAGAAAATATAGATAAGGATACAGTTACAAGATATATAAACTTTTTTGTCGATGCTTTTTTATTGAATCCTGTTGAACGATATGATGTAAAAGGAAAAAATAGAATTGGTGCATTAAGAAAATATTATTTTATTGATAATGGATTGAGAAATGCAAAAATAAACTTTTCAAGTTTTGATGAAGGACAAATGCTAGAAAACCTTGTTTATAATGAATTAATTTATCAAGGATACACTGTGAATGTTGGTGTTTTTGATAAAGTAGAAAAAAATAAAAATGGAGTAAGTGTCAAGAAAAATTATGAAATTGATTTCCTAGCTACAAAAGGTAATAGAATGTATTATATCCAAGTTGCATCAGATATCAGTAATGAAGAAACTAAAAATAGAGAGTTAAAGCCATATATATCTTTAAATGATCAGATTCAAAAAATTATAGTTATAAATAAACCAATAAACGAGATGCGTGATTTAAATGGTTTTACAATTATTGGAATAACTGATTTTTTATTAAGATTTATTAAATAGAGTTATTTGGACTAATATACGAGGAGTTTTGAAAATGGATAAATTTTATTTAATGCTGTAAATAAAGTATCTAGTCCAAATTATTGGGTACCCAACACAATAAGCCATTTTTTTATAGAGAATTATCATGGAATAGACAATCCATGATTTTTTTGTTTTTTACCTTAATATCTAGTATTAAAATACGCCTTATGATATAATACCTAAATTTAGGATTTACCCCTAAAAGGGGTAGGTAAATCCTAAATACGGGTCTTAAAGTTAATATAATTCATTTTAATTTGTTGCACAGGTATTGATTTTAGTTTATAATAAAATTAGAGAAGGACGTTTTAAAAAGTGAATATTAATAAAATGAAGTGTAGTTAATTCATTTATTTTTTTTCATATTTCCTAACTAGAAAGGCGGTAATCGATATGAAGAATTATTTTAAAAAGGTGAGTGCACTCATAGGATCATTAGTTGCACTTGTACTAATAATTTTTGGATTTTTTGGATCCATCAATAAGGTTTATGCAGCTTGGTCTGGAAATGGCGATGGTACTGCAAATAATCCTTATCAAATCGGAACAAAAGAAGAATTAGAAAAATTCCGAGATATTGTTAATGGAACAGGCGAAGAGACCCAAAATCTTTCGGTATGTGGAAAGTTAACTGCTGATATTGATTTAAATAATGAAGAGTGGACACCAATTGGTAATACAATCTCAGACGAATATCAAGGTACGTTTGATGGAAATAAAAAGACAATTAAAGGTCTTGCTATTAAGGAAACTAATGATTCTGCCGGAGTCGGATTATTTGGTCGTATTTATGGTGCTACCATCAAAAATCTTACTGTAGAAGGTTCTGTTTCTGGCGGAACATCTGTTGGAGGTATTGTTGGTTATGCTCATGCATATGCTCCTGCTTTTGCTACAATAACTGGGTGTATATCTAATGTTACAGTTACCGGTGTAAGTCGTGTAGGTGGCGTTGTTGGAGAAGCTTCTCAATGCAATGTATCAAATTGTAGAAATATAGGTAACATCACGGGAACAGGTAATGATAATGTAGGTGGTACAGGTGGTATTGTTGGTATAATAGACAACAGTACTAGTAATATAACTGTTTCAAACTGCTTTAACACTGGTAAAATTGTATCAGTATATCAAGCAGGTGGAATTGTTGGTCTTAATTCTTCAAATGCATCTTCACATAATTGGGTGATTACTAATTGCTACAACACTGGTGATATAGAAGCTAGTGTTGGTCGTGCTGGTGGAATTACTGGCTATAACAATGGAAAAGTTGAAAAATGCCATAATGTTGGAAAAGTAATTACTCCAAATACAGGTACAAGAGATGCAGAATATGCAGGTGGAATTATCGGTTTATTTCTTGATAATGATGCATATGCTCCAATTAATTGTTATTATTTAGAGGGCTGTGTTCAGGGTAAAATAGAAGATCGTGCAGGTGGCAGATATAAACAACTTTCTGATCCTATATTATTTGAAGGTAATTATTTATCTGCTTCTAGCTTTAAAGATTCAGCTTCTTTTAGTGAACTTGATTTTGTTAACACTTGGAAAATGGGAGAAAATTACCCAATTTTAATAGCTAATGTAGAAGAAACTGAACAACTTCATGAACATGGTTATACAACATATGAAAAATGGTCAGCTACTGATTCACTTCCAACAACAGCTGGTAATTATTATTTAGCTAATGATGTCATATTAAGCAGTACTTGGAATGTTCCAAAAGGAGAAACGAATCTATGTTTAAATGGTCATGGTATTATAGGTAATGGTTTTTCTGGTATGATGATTTATGCTGCAACAGCTGGTGCAAGATTAGTTATTGATGATTGTTCTAATACTGAACATAAATATTCTGTAGCTGATTCTGATATTTATAATGGAGCTGGATTAGCAACAGTTAATGATAATCTTACAAAAAATTATTTAACATTTAAAGGTGGTTATATCACAGGAGGTAATTTAAATACTAATGAAGATTATGCAGCTATAACTGCTAAAAATGATGGCGTAATAACTATAAATGGCGGAACAATCATTGGAAATAAGAATACAAATGGTCAGGGTGCTGTACTTTATTCATCAAATTGTGGCGTGATTGAAATCAATGGTGGTTCAATTATTCATAATTTATGCCAACAAGCTGCTGTTTACTCATGTGTAGTCGGAACATTAAGCATAAATGGTGGTGTTATTGCATACAATGCATCAGTAAATCAGTCTATAGCTGGTGTTAGTACTGATAACAGTGCAGATTTATATATGTCAGGATTACCACTAATTAAAAATAATTATGGACCAAATAATACAGGTGTTGATCTTAGATTGGTAAAACCAATAACATTTGGTGCTGGTTTCACTCCAAAAGGAAAAATTGGAGTTAATGTAGTACCAGCTAATGGTAAATTTACTGCAAACTGGAATGAGATAATGGTTGAAAAAGACCCTTATGATTATTTCTATAGTCAAGATAGTGATAAACCATACATTGGGTTAAAAGACGGCAATTTAGCACTTTTTGCTGAAAAACAAGTTGCACGTGCTGGTAATAATACATACGAAAGTTTACTAGCTGCATATAATGCATGTGCTGAAAATGGAACAATAACACTATTTGAAGATATAGATTTAACTCAAGAAAATGTAACTATTAACATTGCAAATAGTATAACTATTGATTTAAATGGTAAAAATTTAAAATTCGCTGAAAATCAAATTGTTTTATCTGGTTCAGCTAATTTGACTATTGATAATAGTAAAATTAAAACAGGCGGTATTAATGGTATAATTCCTGAAACTGCTTCAGCTAGTGTTACATTTAAAAATGCAAGAACTAACTGTACAAAAGAAGAAATAACTACATCTTCATATTTGAAACTTGCTGATGAATTTGTCGCAGTAAATATTAACGAAGATGGTTCAGCAGATACAAATGGTTTTAAAACAATAATTCGTTCTTCAAATTCTGTTGCTGAAGTAAATGGTATTTTATATCCTTCATTAAAACAAGCATATGAAGAATGTGAAGAAGATGATACTATTATATTGCTAGCTGATATTGATTTAACTGGTAAAAGCATTTATTTCCAAATAGTTAAAAATATTACCATAGATTTAAACGGGCATATTTTTAGCACTTGGGATCAAAGTTATGATAGTATTTATATTTATAAAGACAATCATGTCATTTTAAAAAATAGTGTTTCTAAATCTGGTGGTTACAAAAATGGTTTAGAATTTTCTGCAAAATTTTCAGGTTCAAAAAATCATTCGTTTATTGTATTAGATAATGGTGTTCGTACAACCTATGATGTAGATTTATTTAATGAAGATAATGAGTATTTTATAGTTGTTGATGGATTTGTTGCAAAATATATAAATAGCAATAAATCAGCTGATGAAAATGGATTTAAATCAATTATTGGAAACCCCTACACTCCTCTTGATCCAGATGGTACTCCAACAGTTAATAAGCCAGATCATACACCTCTATATGTAGGTGATGAAATAACTGTTTCAACAGATGCAAGTTCAGTAGTGATTAAGTGGTATTATGTTGATGAAAATTATAACCCTACAGGAGATCCTATTGGAGAAGGAACTACATATACTATCAAGAAACCTAACGATTTAGGAAAAAAGATAGTTGCTGTAATTATTCAAAATGAAGATGAAAATGGAAATCCAATTACTGGTGATATTCCTACTCAAATTACAGATGTTATTGAAATATATAAACCAATTGATGATGAAGAAGTTGAAATTAATACAACTAGAACAAATCCTATAAATGGAGATGAAATTTCTGTTACACCATCATTTACCCCTTCAACAGTTAAGTGGTATTATGTTGATGAAAATGGTGATCCTATAGGAGATCCTATCGGAGAAGGAACTACATATACTATCAAGTGCCCAGATCCAAATGATGAAAATCATGATGATACTGGTCATACAATCATTGCTGTAATTTCTCAAGATAAGGATGAAAATGGTAATGATTATGATGATGATAAGAAGCCTTTTGTTAAAACAAATGGCGTAAAAGTTTATACACCTCTTGATACTACAACTAAGACATCAATTAACACTCCAAATCATGATCCATTATTTGAAGGTGATGAGATTGAAGTTGTAACTGATGCTACAGATGTAACTTATGAATGGTTTTATACTGATGAAGATGGCAATCCAACAGGAGATGCTATTGGAACTGAAAAGACATATACAGTAAAGTCACCTAATGATTTAGGAAAGAAGATTATTGCTGTTGTTACTCAAAATAAGAAACCAGATGGTACTGATTATGCTGATGGAGAAAACCCAAAACAATATTCAGATCCTCTAGATGTTTATAAGCCATTTGATACAAATTCTGAAAACAAACCTGAAATTGAAATTCCAAATGATAAAGAAAAAGCTGAAGATGGTGATGATTTAATTATCAACGTTGATGCTACACCAGTAAATATTAAATGGTATTATGATGATGATCATGATGGCTTACCTGATTCAAATAATCCAATTGGAGAAGGCAAAAATTATATTGTTAAATGTCCAAATGAAAATGATGAACATCATAATGATAAAGGACATACAATTATAGGCGTAATTACACAAGATAAGAAACCTGATGGATCAAATTATCCAGCAGGAGAGGTTCCTACATTTATTACAAAACCTATAACAGTTTCAGGAAAACTTCCAAAAACTGCTATAGTTGAAATTGGTAGATTCTATTTACTTGGTGATACAATTTTATTTGAAGAAGATTCTTATGTAAGAATTAATCCAGAAGAAGATGTAGTACAAAAAGCAGGTAAAGTATTAGTTACATATAAATTGTCTGTTGGATCAACAGTTAGATTTATGGATATGTTCTATGATGCTAATTATAACTATAAGACATTATATGTTTTTACAATTTCTACTATAAAAACAGCTGAAGAAGTTGCTGGATTAAAGTGTGTATCAGGTGATGGTACTAGTGAAAATCCATATGTATTTATGGCAGGTAAGAAAGAAGATTTATATTCACCACTTGATCCTGAATCTGAAATATTAATTAATACTCCAAACGAACCAGTTTATGCAGGTGATGAAATATCAGTTGATGTTATTGCAACACCAGTAGTAATTGAATGGTTCTATACAGATGAAGATGGTAATCCAACAGGAGATGCTATTGGAACTGAAAAGACATATACAGTAAAGTCACCTAATGATTTAGGAAAGAAGATTATTGCAAAAATCACTCAAAAAACTAATGAAGATGGTGAAGAACTTCCAGAAGAAAATTGGATTATAATAACAACTGATCCAATTGAAGTTTATAAACCTTTAACTGAAGAAACTTCAATTATTACTACAGTTCCAAATAATAACCCTCTATTAGTTGGTGATAAGATTGAACTTGAAGTAGATGCAACTCCAGTAACTATTAAGTGGTATTATGACGATAATGAAGATGGTATTCCTGATAATCCAACTACTCCTTTAGGTGAAGGTGCAGAATATACTGTTAAAGAAGAAGATAAGAATCATGCAATTGTTGCCATCATTACTCAAGATAAAGATGAATATGGCAAAGATTATGACGAATCTAAAAAACCTCAAATTAAAAATGGCTTAGTTGTTGTTGATGGATTTACTCATGTTCATAAATTTGAATATGTAGCAATTGAAAATGCTATTTATGCAAAATGTACTGAGTTATGCGATATTTTAGAAGGACTATCATTAACTTTAGTTGCTCCAACAAATTTAGGATATGATGGTAAGGAAAAAGTTGCTACATTTGAAGTTGGATATAGTACAGTTGCATTTAATAATGTTCAAATTAAATATTATAAGGATAATGTAGAAGTTTCATCTGTAGTAGATTCAGGTAAATATGTTGCTAAAGTAACAATTGAAGATGAAACAGCTTCTATTGAATTTGAAATTGTAAAAGGTACTCCAGTAGTTATTTTACCTGAAGGTTTAATTGCACAAGTTGGTCAAAAATTAAAAGATATTACACTTCCTACAGGATTTGTATGGAACAATCCAGAAGAAGTTGTAGGAAAGACAGGTACTCAAAAGTTTACAGCAACTTATACTCCAACTGATACAGCAAATTATAATGTAGTAGAATTTGAAATAGAAGTTGAATCATATTGGGATATGGAAGATGAAACTGCAGGTGACGTTGTTGCAATAGAAATCAAAAATGACGACGGTGCTACTTATGATGATAAGATATCTCTTAAGATTGAAGTTAAGACTGATGTAAAAGTTTCAGCCGAAAGACAACAATATGAAAATGTTGAAAAATTATATGTTGACAGTAAAAATGAAATTTCATTTATTTACAATATTACATTAACTAGAACAGTTGTAAAAGATGGTAAAGAAACACAAGAAGAAATTCAACCATCTGATATCAATGAAGGAACTATTATTGTTATTACAATGAAGATTCCTGAATTATTAAAAGGTAAAGCATTCAGCGTACTTCATATTCATAATAGTAAGAAAGTAACTAATGTTGATTATAAAATTACTCCAGATGGAGAATCAATCGTTTTTGAAGTAAATCAATTATCTGAATTTGCGTTTGTTTCTGCAAAAACTAGCCATGGCTTCTGTATTGGCTGGATAGTATTTATTTTAATGATTATACTATTAGTATGCTGCTTACCAGTTTATATTATTCTATACTTTGGTTTGTTTAAGAAATTCCAAGCTAAAGTAAAATTAGATAGGTTAAATGATAAGATTGATTTATTAGGCCTAATTGGTTCATGCGTATCAGGTGCAGTATTTATCTTCGCATTAATCGCATTAATCATACATCAATGTCCAGTTACAATTGTTTCATTCATATTACAATTATTAATCTTCTGTACATTCTTAACACTATTCTTATTAAGAAAATTCAAAAATAAGAATGATAAAGAAGAAAATGTAGAAGCTGAAGAGGTTAAAAAAGAACCTATTTTAGAAGAAGAAAAAGAACAAAAGCGTATTTCAAAACGCCAACAAAAACTACTTGAATTAAGCGCATTAGGTATTGAATACAGTAAAAATGTAGAAGTAACTGAAGATGAAAATGGTATAGAAGCTATTGGAATCATTTATGATGCTAAGAGTAAAGTTTATATGTTTGGTCCTAAAGAATATAAGCTTAATATTGGTGATATCGTAAAAGTAAAAGATTCTACTGATAACATTAGAAGTGTAGTTGTCGTAGTTCCTAATAAAAAATTGGCTGAAAGTGAAATAGTTAAGCCATTTAAGGATATTGAAGAAGTTGTTTATCAAGTTACAAAAACTAATGTAGAGAATATCGAAAAAGCACGCGAAGAAACTGAAACTAAAGCTCGTGAGGAAGCTGAAGAACAAGCACGCTTAGAAGCTGAAGAAAAGGCTCGTGAAGAAGCGGAAGCAAAAGCTCAAGAAGAGGCTTTAGAACAAGCAAATCAAGAAGCTGAAGATGAAACAGATGAGGATGAAACTGCTGATGAGGCAGATGATGAATCAGATGAAGACTCTGAAGAAACTAGCGATAATAAAGAAGCTTTAGTATCTAAAGATGATGTTGTTGAATTTGATGAAGCAACAAAGAAATATAAAGTTACAAAAATCAAAAAGACTTATGAAGCAAAAATGTGTTTATTATCTGATGAAGTTAAAGAATTGTATAGTGATGTTAAAAATGCATTATTATCTTATGGTTTACAATTAACATCTACTAAAACTGCTGAAAAGTTTAGAATTAAAAGAAATTATTATGCTCAATTAAAGATATGTGGTAAGCAAATTGGTTTATATCTTGCCTTAGATCCAAAAGAATATGCTGAATCTAAATATAAAGGTAAAGATTTAAGCGATAAAAAGGCTTATGCTGCAACTCCTTTCTTATATAAATTTAAAACAGCAAGAAAGGCTAAATGGGCATTAGAATTAGTAGATGCATTGGCTTTAAAAGAATCTTTAACTAAACTTGATAATTATGAACCAAAGGACTTCAAAAATGATTATCCTAATTTAACTGAAGAAGAATTAATTGAAAAAGGATATATTGTAAAAACTGTAACTATTACAGATAAAGCTCCTAAAGGTTTTCATAAAGTTGAAGAAATAAAAGAATAATATGATTGAAGGCTGAATCTAAAAGATTTGATTCTTTCCAAACTGATGTAGTTTGGTAGGTAGGTAGCTACCTAAGGATTGAAAGAAAATAAAGAAAAGATGTGTAGACCACTTTCAAAGTGAGGTGTTATACACATCTTTTTGCTTTGATAATTCAAGTCTTAGAGAAATCTAAGGCTTTTATTTTTTTCTTGTATATTTGAATTAATAATGCTATAATAATACTGACAAAAAAATCAGTGACAAAAAAATCAGTAAAGATGGTGATGCTATGTTTTATGGTAGAAAAAAGGAAATTACTTTAATAAAAAGTGTGTTTAACGAAAACAATAATGCTATATTAATATATGGAAAAAGAAGAGTAGGTAAAACTACTCTAATAAAAGAATCTATAAAAGAATATGATTTTATTTATTTTGAATGCTTAGAAGATAAAATTGAAAGGAATATTGAATCTTTTAAGGAAACTATGTCTAAGC
>JAEEHU010000023.1 GCA_016280975.1 Acholeplasmatales bacterium
AAGAAGTAGAAATCATAACTTTAAATGTTTGACCTTCTCTAATGAAATGATATTCTTCAAGCTTAAGTGGATTTGTAATATTTACGAAATTCTCAACGAAGATTGATTGAACATCATTAGGAGTTAATTCTCTATGCTCCTTATCAGAAATATCCTTAACCTTATAACCAACAGTTTCTCTCATCTTTTGAGGAATATCTAAACCGAAGTTAGTTTCAAGGATATAGCAAATACCGCCTTTTCCTGATTGAGAATTAATTCTAATTACATCAGCTGAGTATTCTCTATTTACATCCTTAGGATCTAAAGGTAGGTATGGAACACTCCAAGTTGATAATTTATTTGTTCTATGATATTTGATACCCTTTGAAATTGCATCTTGGTGAGAACCAGAGAAAGCAGCGAATACGAATTTACCACTATATGGTTGTCTATCATAAACCTTCATTTCAGTAACTGATTCATATAATTTAGAAATTGCAGGAATATCACTGAAGTCAAGCTTTGGATCAACTCCATGAGTATATAGGTTCATTGCAAGTGTAATAACATCTACATTTCCTGTTCTTTCACCATTACCAAATAAACATGCCTCAACTCTATCAGCTCCTGCAAGCTGTGCAAGCTCAGCACAAGCAACTGCAGTACCTCTATCATTATGAGGGTGAGTTGAAATTATAACTGAATCTCTATTATGAATAAACTTATTGAAATATTCAATTTGAGATGCATATACATGAGGTAAGCTCATTTCAACTGTTACAGGTAGATTTAAAATTAGCTTTCTATCTGGAGTTGGCTTAAAGATATCAACTACTGCGTTACATACCTCTAAAGCATAATCCATTTCAGTACCTGTAAATGACTCAGGTGAATATTCGAAGAAGAAGTTACCCTTAGTTTCCTTAGCTAGGTTAACAAGCATATTAGCTCCGTCAACTGCGATTTGAAGGACTTCCTCCTTAGACTTTTTAAATACTTGCTCACGTTGAGCCTTAGAAGTTGAATTATATAAATGAACGATTGCCTTTTTACAACCTTCAAGTGCCTTAAATGTTTTCTTAATAATATGAGGTCTTGCTTGAGTAAGAACTTGAATTGTTACATCATCAGGAATTAAGTCACCATCAATTAATGTTCTTAAGAATTCATATTCAGTTTCTGATGCTGCAGGGAATCCTACCTCAATTTCCTTAAAGCCAATCTTAACTAATAGCTTAAAGAATTCAATCTTTTGATCAAGACTCATTGGAGTGATCAGTGATTGGTTACCATCTCTTAAATCAACACTACACCAAATTGGGGCATGGTCGATATAGTCCTTTTTAACCCAGTCATAACATTCAACTGGAGGTAAGAAATATCCTCTAAAATACTTTTCATAACCTTTCATAAAATCACTCCTTTTAAAAAAATATATCACTATTATATCAAAATGATATAATATAGTCAAATTATTGTTGATATATAAGGAAATATTCGACACTAGAGCCTCTTTTGTAATGTTGTAAAAATATGTGTTCGTGATATAATAGATTTGGTGTTTAATTTTATGAAATCAATAAGAAGTAAGCTTTTAATATATATTTTAATATTTGCATTTGTATTTATAGCAGTTACAATTGCGTCTCAATCATCTTTTTTGTTTAGACTAAATGACTGGTACGATGCTAACTGTTATTTTTCAGTAGGTAAGAAAGTATTATCTGGTGGAGTAATCTATCGTGATATTTATGAACAAAAAGGACCTTATATTTACTTTGTTCATGCACTTGCATTACTGATATCAAATACTAATTACTATGGTATCTATATAATTGAACTAATTTGTGGCTTCTTTGTAGGTGTAGGTATATATAAAATAATGAATTTATTCTTTGAAAATAAGAAGAAATCAATTTTATTAACTCTACTTGCAATTACAGCCTATTATGTTGCCCCAGCATTTGCTCAAGGTGACTCAGTAGAAGAATTATTGATGCCATTTTTTATGTTCTCGTTATATTTTAGTATAAAGAGTTTAAAATTAAAGAAATCATATAATTTCTTTGAGGCATTATTCCTAGGCTTAACTTTAGGCTTTGCCTTATTTACTAAATTTACATTAATAGTTATTCCAGGAATATTCTTATTCTTAGTATTTATCTTTGATATGAAGGATAAGAGAATATCACATGGACTTTTGAATTTATTTATAGAAGTATTAGGTCTTGGTATAGCTATGGCACCAGTTATGCTATATTTTGGATTAAATCATGCAACTCATGATCTATATCAAGCATATTTCTATAATAATATATTTGTATATTCTAGTGCCGGAGATGGAACAGGATTATCTTTACTTCAAAAGATTGGTAATTTCTTCCTAGGCTTAGGTATATCAGTTGGAGCTAATTATCCAGTATATTTATTCTTAATTATTTCATTAATATTTGCTATTCGTCATAAGCTAATGAAGAATAGAATAGTTATATTTACATTATTATCATTCTTAACAGTTTTAGTACTAACATATATTGGTGGTAGATTATATGTATATTACGCTATGGCACTATCAGTATTTGGTGCTATGGGTGTAGTAGGCTTTGGTATGCAATATGAATATTGGGTTAAGCTTCCTAATTTCGTTAAGAAGCTTGGTGCGAAATTCGTATTAGTATTTATACCATTCTTATTATTATGGCAATTAGTATTAAATGAAGATGTTTGGTGTATGTTTAGAAAGAGTGATTCATACCCACAATATCAAATGAGTGAATATATTAAAGAATATAAGAAGGCTAATCCAAATGAAGAGGTGACACTTCTAAATTATGGATTCTTAGATTGTGGTTTATATTTAATGACAGACACAACTCCAACTTGTAAGTATTTTGTTGGTTTAAATATTAATTTAAAAGAATTACAGGATACTCAAGATGAGTTTGTAAAAGAAGGAAAGGTTACATTCGTTGTATCATCTGATTTAACTCCAAAGGATGTAGATTTAAAATATACACTTGTTATGGAATTAGATGGATATCGTGAATGGGCTATGCATAAATTTTATTTATATGAGCTAAAGTAGGAGGAAATTATGAAAGAGATATTATATATTGTTGTTCCTTGTTATAACGAAGAGGAAATGTTACCTATTTCAAGTAAGGCTTTACTTGAGAAATTAAACTCATTAATTAAATCAGAAAAGATTAGTGATGATTCAAGAATTGTATTTGTAAATGATGGTTCTAAGGACAAGACTTGGGAATTAATTTGTAAATTACATGATGAGGATTATCATTATTCAGGAATTTGTCTATCTCACAATAGAGGACATCAAAATGCATTACTTGCAGGCTTAGAAACTAGTGCTAAGTATGCAGATATGATCGCATCTATGGATGCTGACCTACAAGATGATATTAATGCACTTGATGAAATGATTGATAAGTACTACGCTGGAAATGATGTAGTATATGGTGTAAGAAAGTCAAGAAAGAAGGATACATTCTTCAAGCGTTATACAGCTCAAAAGTTCTATAAGATGATGAGTGAAATGGGAAGCGAAATTGTATATAACCATGCTGACTATCGTCTTATGAGTAAAAGAGCAGTAAATGCCTTAAGTGAATATCATGAGGTTAATCTATTCTTACGTGGATTAGTACCTATGATCGGATTTAAGTCTGATTTAGTATTCTATGAGCGTGGAGTCAGAGAAAAGGGTGAATCTAAGTATCCTCTAAAGAAGATGATTTCATTTGCATATGAAGGAATCACTTCAATGACTTTAGTTCCTATTAGATTTGTAAGAAATTTAGGTGTATGCTTCTCAATTTTAGGCTTCATGGCCTTTGTAGCATGCTTAGTATTATATTTCTTTAATATCCCTCATATGTGGATGTTTTCAATTATATCATTTATATTATTTATGGGTGGTGTAATTCTATTTGGTGTTGGCTTGATAGGTGATTATGTTGGAAAAACTTATCTTGAAAGTAAGCATAGACCAAGATATATTATTTCAGATTTCTTAAATAACGAAACTAAAAAGAAGTAGTATTTAAAAAAATATTGTCGTAAATTGAAAATTCAATAAAAAACACATTGACAATCCTAAAAAAATTGCTATAATCAATGTTGTGTCGGCTTTTTATTTACGACATATATGCCCGAATGGCGGAACTGGCAGACGCGCTAGACTTAGAATCTAGTTCCTTGGAGTGCAGGTTCGATTCCTGTTTCGGGCACCATTCTTTTAAAATACGCACTGATAGAAATATCAGTGCTTTTTTTAATCAGGAGTACTATGAAAAGAATAATGGTAGTAGGCCCATCTGGTGCTGGTAAATCTTATTTTTCAAAACTATTATCAGAAAAACTTAATATTAGCTTATATCATTTAGATAATATATTTTGGAATGAGGATAAAACTCATATATCAAGAGAAGAATTTGATATTAGATTAAATAAAATTGTAAATGAAGATTCTTGGATCATTGATGGAGATTATTCTAGAACATATGATGTAAGAATGAATGCATGTGATACTATAATCTTCTTAGATTATCCACTTGAGTTCTGTCTTAAATCAGTAGAGGATAGAATTGGTAAAAAGCGTGATGATATTCCATGGATTGAGGATGAATTTGATCCTGAATTTAGAAAATGGATTATTAATTGGTATAAGGATACTCATCCCTATCTTATGGATTTATTAGATAAATATAAAAATAAAAATATTATCATTTTTAAAAACAGGGATGAATCAAAGAAATTTTTAAATAATCTGTGATATAATATCAAGTTGAGGTATTGCTATGATAATAGATGATATAAGAAGTGAGCTTTTTAATAATTGTGATAATGAATATAAGGTATTTCAATCTAAGCTTATACCTAATGTTAGCTTAGATTATTTTATTGGAGTAAGAACTCCAAAATTAAAGGAAATTGCTAAAGTTTATTCTAAGAATCCAGATATAGATATATTCTTAAATCAATTACCACACGATTATTTTGATGAAAACCAAATTCATGCCTTTATTATTTCTGAAATAAAGGATTATGATACCTGTATTGATAAATTAAATAAGTTTATGCCTTATATTGATAACTGGGCTACCTGTGATCAATTATCACCAAAGGTATTTAAAAAGAATAGAGATAAATTGATTTTAGAAATAAAGAAATGGATTAAATCAAAGGATACCTATGAAATAAGATTTGGAATAGGTATGCTATTATCTCATTTCTTAGATGATGATTTTGATAAATCCTATCTAAAAATGGTATCAGATATTAAATCAGATGAATATTATATCAATATGATGATTGCTTGGTATTTATCAACTGCCCTAGTAAAGCAGTATGATAGTACAATTAGAATCATTGAAGAAAAGAAATTAGATAAATGGGTTCATAATAAAACAATATCTAAAGCAGTAGAAAGCTTTAGAATAAGTGAAGAACAGAAGAATTATTTAAAAACATTGAGAATAAAATAAAAAATAGGCTTAAGTTCAATCTTAAGCATATTTTGTTATTGGACCCTTCATTTCTCTATCTAATAGATTAATGTTATATACTGAATCTAAT
>JAEEHU010000139.1 GCA_016280975.1 Acholeplasmatales bacterium
AACATCTATAAAATACCAATTATCATCAATTTTAATTATATTCCAGGCGTGATTTTCATCACCCTTTTTTGTTTTTCCTGTTCCTGTTGAAAGAACACATTCAATATTATTAATATGACACAATAATTGAAATATTTTTGTATAGCCCTCACATACAGCACTATTATTTAATACTATTCCCAAAATATTATGTGAAGAAGGACTATCATCTGGAAGTCCTGATTCATTATATTTATAGCTTGTGTTATTAACTATATAATCATGAATAGCCCTTATTAAATCATCCTTAGTTTCCTTATAGGTATTAAAGCTATCAATATATTCAGCTATTTTATTATTAATACTTTCTCTTTGACTAAATAGATGGCACTCATTTAAACACGTTAAAACAAGCTTTGTGCTATCAGCTAATATATTTGAGCTTGCAAAATAAAAAAGTGGATTATCAAGCCCTACAAGGTGCCATACAGCAAGTGCTTGATTAGATGAGAGATTATATTTCCTAAAATCTAGTCTATTTATAACATAATATGATTTTAATTCCTTAACTCCATTAGTTGTGATTTCTATTTTTTCTTCCGCTAAATCAACAGTTGATCTAATGAAATTATTATATTCATCATAAATATCCTTATAGAATAGCTTTAATTGATTCTTGTTATCATATCTTTCTAAATCCTTATAGCCCCATAGATTTAAATAATCTAATCTTTCTATATCACTATATGAATAATCTATAGTAGTAGATGATTCAGTAGTAGTCGCTGAATCAGTAGAAGAATTACTACCTAAATTACAGCTTGCAAGAAGGCATAAAGTAGATAATATTAACAATAAAATATTAAATTTTCTTAATTTCATTTATTTTGCCTCCTTTAAAATATTATAACACTTTTTAATGAATTTAAAAAATTTAGATTAATTGGCTTAATTTAGCCATTTTCGTTCCTATTAATTGCATTAATAATGAATAATTGGTATAATAAACATTAATATAAAGCTATTTCAATTAAAAACGGGAGGTGGATTTTATGAATACTAAACGCTTAAAAATATTGTTATTCATAATAGCACCAATACTTGCGATTATAGGAGTTACGATTGTTTTATGTGTAGTTTTAATAAAGCCAGTAACTAATATAACAAAGCCAACTGCTTCAAATGAGGTTTATACATATACAGGTAGTGAAATTACATATAGTATACCTAAAAATGAAGCCTATACAATTTCAAATGATAAAAATACCAATGCGGGTACATACACTGTTATAGTAACTCTAGTTGATAATAATAAATATAAATGGGATGATGGCTCAATAGATAATCTTGAATTCACATTTGTTATCAATAAGAAAAAGATAGAAAAGCCTATAAGTGTTACAAAAGAATATACTGGCTCTGAGCAGGTTTTAGCCACAGAATCAGCATACTATGATTTATCAAATTATAAAAAGACTGAGGTAGGAGACTATGATGTAGTTGCTGCTCTTAAGGATAAATCAAATTATGAGTGGAGTGATAATACAAATGATGATTATCATTTTACATCAAGAATTGTTTCTAAAACAACAGAGACTATTACATATAATATGGATGCTATCTCATATGAATATAATGGTGGCGAAATAACACCAGAGCCAACTCTAACAGATGGTGATAAAACATTAGTTAAGGATGTTGATTATACATTATCATATGAGGCAAATATTAATTTAGGTAGTGGAAAAATAATTGTTACATTTATTAATAATTATAGTGGTACACTTGAAATACCATTTACTATTACTAAAAAGGTTGTAGAAAAACCATTAGAAAATACAAATACATTTACATATGATAAAGCTGTATTAACATATAGTTTAGCTGAATCAGAATTTTATACTATTAAAAATAATAAGCATGATCAGGCAGGTACATACACAGTTTATGTTGAGCTTAATGATAAGGAAAGCACAACATGGTCTGATGGTACAACTACTGACTTAGAATATGAATTTATTATTAATCCTAAATCTTCAAGCTCATTTACTGTTACTTATGATAATGAATTTACATAC
>JAEEHU010000140.1 GCA_016280975.1 Acholeplasmatales bacterium
AATTCCTCCATAAGCTTATCTATATTCTTATCCTCTAATACTGATACTGGGAAAATTCCCTTAAATGGATATAGATTCATATATTCCGCGATAGTTAAATCAATATCATTGAATTTCTTTAATTGATCTACCTTATTAATAACTAAATAAACTGGAGTTTTAGTCTTCTCTAAATTCTTTAGAATGATTTTATCTCCCTCAAGCGGAGTCTTAACAGGAGTTGTCATAAATATTATTGCATCAACACCTGAAGTTGAATCATATGATGCATTAACCATTCTACGACCTAGCTCTGTTTTAGCCTTATGAATACCTGGAGTATCAGTAAAAGCTATTTGATAGTCCTCTTTAGTTACAATACCTAATATTTTATTTCTTGTTGTTTGAGGCTTATCACTCATTATAGCAACCTTTTTACCAACAACCTTATTTAAGAATGTTGATTTACCAACGTTTGGTCTTCCTATAATTGCAATAAAGCCACTTTTAAATTTATCAAAATTTTCCATTATTTTACCTCGTTTAAATCAAAGGGATATGGATATAATTCACTTAAATTAGTGACCTTCTTTTCTCTTTTTAAATTAGAAAGGATAATTGGTGTATCTAAATCTAAAAACTCCAAAAATACCTGTCTACAAGCTCCACATGGAGAGATTGGATTCTTGCAATCTGCGATAACTCCAATCGCCTTAATATCTGCCTTAGTATAACCCTCAGATATTAATTTAAATAAGGCAACACGTTCTGCGCACATAGATAAAGAATAAGATGAATTTTCAATATTACATCCTAGTATATATTTGCCATTTTTAAGTAAAATAGCACAACCAACCTTAAATTTTGAATAAAAAGCATATGCGTTTATTCTTGCGGCAAATGCTTTTTCAATTAATTCATCAATATTAAAATCCATTTATTTTCTTTCCAATCCTGCGTTTTTTAAGATATCCTCTTGCTTTTTAAACATAACCTCTTCCTCTTCCTTTGTTTGATGATCAAAACCACAAAGATGAAGATAGCCATGTACAGCTAAGAATGCAAATTCTCTTGATTCAGAATGTCCATATTCTTTAGCTTGCTCACGTGCACGCTCAACACAAATAAATATATCACCAAGCTCATTTGTTTGAACTATTTCAGTATCATCAATTAAAGCGAATGATATAACATCTGTTACCTTATCAATCTTTCTAAATTCTCTATTAATTCTTTGTATTTCGTCCTTATTAACGAAAATAATGTTAAATTCCTTATTAGAACCCATCTTAGAAAAGATTCCTTTAATTAATTTTTCATATTCCTTTACGTTAATATCAGATTCATTAAAAAAATTTACCTTCATTTTTACCTCTTTTTTAAAATAGACTCTAATTCTAATTTAGCATTATCCTTCATATCAGATAATAATTTCATATGAGCAATTGTTTGCTTAATAGCCTTATCTAGCTTAGAACCATCAGTATAATCTCCTGGGCATGCGATATTTACTCTATTATCCTCAACAATTGGTAATATCTTATCTTCTTTACCCATTTGATATATCGCAACAGAAAAACCACCACGCTCTTTTATTAATTGCATACATGGTATATCTGTGATTCCATCACCAAGATAAATCATATTATTATATTCAATTCGAAGATTATCTGTCTTCTTATTTAATGTATCATCATCTGTAACATCAAGTACACCTTTAGCAATTCTTACAACAAATTGAGTCTTTTGAGTGTAATTAACTGCAATTTTTGGCCATACTGCAACACCATTTTCATAAATGAATTCACAGCCAAATACCTTAGTGAAATATTTGAATATTGGAGTTCCCTCTAATATTTCAAAATTACCAGATGAAATAATATAATGCTCAAGCTCTACACCAATTGATGCTGCATAATTATTGATTCTTAAGAACCAATCCTTAACACCATCATAAAGAATAATAGATTTACCACATTCATTTAAATATTCATGTGTTAATTTAATATTCTTTTCCTTGCAGGCCCTAACCATCATATACATATAAGATAAAATCTTATCTGCTTTTTCATTTTCAATTAATTTTCCTGTTTCACCCCAAAATTCCTCTGGCTTTAGACCTAATTTTGAGATGAAATCAAAATTTTGCATATCTGTTATAGATAATGTTTTATCAAAATCATATATTAAAGCTATTTTCATATTTACTCCTATGCACTAAATGCTAAGATTGAGAATTGATTATTTAATCTTTGCATTTCCTTATAAATATATAATATGAAATCAGCATGTAGATTATAATTTGTCTCTAAATCCATAAATATATTTTTATATGATTCAGCTTCCTCTTTAGAAATAATATTTCCACCAGCATCAGTTAATTTTAAATTATATTTATTTGCTAGATCATCAATCTTCATACCACTAATTGTCTCTAGGAATGTTACTGTATCATATACATTCTTAAAGCAAATATTTTCTAAAGATTCATAGCTTGAAAGCTCATTATAATTCTTAACATCTAAATCGAAAATATAATCATTAATCTTTTGCTTATCTAGCTCATCATCATTAGCTGCGAAATTTAGGATATTAGATACATAAGTATAATATGGAGCTCCATCTATTTGAGTTAAAAAGCTTCTTATTACATCAATAATTTTAGAGTCAACTGTATCCTTAACTTCGTTAAATTGATCCTCTGTAATTAATCCATTTGTGACTTCTGTTTGATATTTACCAACAAAGTCATCAAATATATTAAGTGCAAATTCTCTACTAATATTACCATTTCCATAGCATAGCATACCTAGCTTAACAGTTAAGAAATAATAATTATATCCACCATTTGAATACATTTGTTGATCCTTAACCTCAAGAGATATTTTCTCTAAATATGGAGTCTTAATATAGAATGATGATACCTCTTCCTTATCTGCGAATAAATTAATTCTTAAAACTAAGAAATCAGGATCATTTTCACTATATAAGCCAATTTGAGTTTTAGATTCACTAGCTACATCAAACGAAAACTTCTTATATTCTTTTTTAGGTACATAAAATGCTAACATAAATTCATCATGATTAAATAAAATAGGAATATCTAGATTAGATACTTGCATCTCACCAGATTCTATTAAATCAAATTGTGAATTTATATATTTACTTCTTGATTCAATAATTTCATGATTGATAGATTCCTTTGCCTCAAGTAAATCTAGTGGGAATACAGCACATCTATTATTTGTATGACTTCTTTGATATTTACCTTGTTCCTTTTCCTTAATGAATTCATCAACCTCAAATTTGCACATGTTACCTAAAAATGCATTTTGACCAATTGATTTAATAGACTTAGGTAAAACAATCTTTTCAATATTACAACTAATAAATGCCCAGTCTTCAATTACTTCAACGCCCTCTTCTAATATAACTTCTTTAAGCATTGGACAATTAGCAAATGAATAAGCACCAATTACCTTTACACTCTTTGGTATTATAACTTTTTTAAGCTTACTCATTTCAGTAAATGAGTTTTGTTCAATTTTAGATACCAAAAATCCATCAATAGTTGATGGTATTGTTAAATTGACATCCTCTTTTGTAGAACCATTTGCAATGGCAATCTTTCCTTGAACTTCATAAGTTATCATATCGGTACCTCCTAAGGTATAATCTATATATTATTTTAACAATTTTAAGATGTTTTTACAATATTATGATATATATCATATCATTATAATTAGCTTGTTTGAGTCCACTTGCTATAAAGTGTTAAATTTGAATCAACATCATATGTTAATGATGAATAATAATTATTATCCTCATCATACCAGCCTAAGAACTCATATCCACTTCTTGTTTGAGTTGGGAATGATATTTCTGCTCCATATTGTATATTTGATGTAAATGTTGATGTTGCTATACCTGTTGATGGAATATTACTAAATCCTATACCATAAATATACATATCATCATATGTGTCATTAGTGTTTCCTTGAGTTCCACATAAATAGAGGTTATAATGATGACCTTTTGTTAGAGTAAATGTATATTTTACATATGTTGTACTCTTTGTATCGAACTCCTTTATAGTAGTTCCTAAAGTAATATCTTTTAGGGTAAAGAATCCGTGATGCTCAACCTTAATATAAATATCATGACTTCCAGTTTCATGAGCTACAAAATCATAATTCATAAAACCAGCACCTGATGAATAGCCAAATGTTGCTGCTATATGAAGTGCTTTTGATGATGAATTATATGAATACATATTAAATATATGAGCACCAGATGTTGCAGTTTCCCATTTAGCATATACTGTTATATTTTTAGTTATAGCTACATTAAAATCAAAATAATGTGTACAAGCAGCTTCTTTATACCATCCAACAAAGATATATCCACTTCTTGTTGGAGTTGATGGTAATTTAACTGCATTACCTGAAATAACAGATACAACTTTATTAGTTGAACCTGAATAATTATAATTAAATGTTACCTTAAATTCATGATAAATATCCTTTAATGTTAATGTATATGTATTTGGAGTAAATTTTCCATATATTGTTTGTTCATCTAAAATGTTATCAAGTGTAGTAATTTGAGTGTTATAGCCACTATCACTATACCAGCCTGCAAATAAATGACCCTTTAATGTTGGATTATTAAGTGTAATTGATGTATCAAAATAATTGAAATATTCTGGATTATTTATATTTGTTCCTGCTGGAACATCATAATTAATTTGAAATTGCTTTTCTCTAAAGTATGCAACTATATTAATGTCTTGATTTTTCATTACATAAGTAAAACTACTAGAAGATGATATTAAATTACTATTTTCATCAAACCAACCAATAAAATCATATCCAGTATTTGGTGTTGCTTCTAATTCTATTTCGTCACCAAGTCCAAAATCATCATTAACTATTGTATATGTACCATTATCATTATTTGAAGATGTCTTAAGGTTAAATGAGTTATAAATCCAGTTTGCAGTTAATTCTAAATCTTTATTTACAGTATAAATATCAAAATTCCATTTTGTACCGGATACATACCATCCTTCAAATACATAGTTAGTCTTTGTTGGATTAGTTGGTGGAGTTACTAAATCACCTTTATTTACAACTTTTTCATTATATAGAATTCCATCATTATAGAATTTAACATTATATTCTATAGTATTTAATCTTCCATTAACTAAATCATTAATCCAGTCTTCTTCTGAACCAGTATATTCTGGATGATAAGATAGATATATTTCGTAGGCAGATAAACCTGAATCTCCTTTAACACTAGATGGTTTAGTTGTATCTACTCCATCAATAAACCAATTTCCATTATCTCCTATTGTTATAACTGGTGTATGTCCATCAGGACCTTGTAAACCTTGGATACCATTTTGTCCGTTAGTAACTGTAAAAGTTGTAGTATCTCCATTTGTATATGTAATAGTATATGTATCTACTAATCCATCTGTGTCTGTTTTTTCAATCTTTGATATACCGTTTCCGGTAT
>JAEEHU010000024.1 GCA_016280975.1 Acholeplasmatales bacterium
AGATATCGTTGAAAATAGATTAGTTGGTATGAAGAGCCGTGGTGTTTATGAAACTCCAGGTGGAACTATTCTATATGAAGCACATGAATTATTAGAGTCAATTACTCTTGATAAGGAAACTTCTCACTATAAGAAGAGTGTATCTGATAAGTTTGCTGATCTAGTATATAACGGTTTATGGTATACACCTTTAAGAGAGGCTTTATCAGCATTTGTTGATAAGACTCAAGAGCATGTTACTGGTGATGTTAAGCTAAAGCTATATAAGGGAAATATAATTCCAGCTGGTATTACATCTCCATGGTCATTACACAATATGGATATCGCATCATTTGATGATGATGGTGGCGCATATAATCAAGCTGATTCTGCTGGATTCATTAACCTATTTGGTCTTCCAGTAAGAGTACAAGCAATGGTTAACGAAAAGAACAAAAATTTAAAGTAAGAGGTATTATTATGGCTAAGATGTGGGCAGGAAGATTTGAAAAAGAAGAGAATAAAGAAGTAAATGACTTTAATTCATCTATTTCATTTGATCATAAAATGTATGAACATGACATTTTGGGTTCAATCGCTCATGCCCATATGTTAGGTTCTACTAATATCATTTCAAAGGAAGATAGTGAATTAATAGTAAAAACACTTCTTGAAATATTAGAAGACATTAAATCAGGAAGATTAGAATTTGATATGGAAGCTGAAGATATCCATATGTTTAATGAGGCTGAATTAACTAAAAGAATTGGTGAGGTTGGAAAGAGACTTCATACAGCAAGAAGTAGAAATGACCAGGTAGCACTTGATATTAGAATGTATTTAAGATCAAGAGTTAATGATACAGTTTCAAATATTAAAAAGCTAATAAAAACAGTTATTAATCTTGCAGAGGCAAATAAAGAAACTATCATGCCTGGATATACTCACCTACAAAGAGCACAGCCTATTACATTTGCAAATCATATGCTAGCTTATGCTTTTATGTTACTACGTGATATTGATAGATTTAATGATGCAAAGGAAAGAATGAATTATTCTCCACTTGGCTCATGTGCCCTTGCAGGTACTACATATCCTATCGATAGAAATATGGTAGCAAAAGAACTAAAGTTTAATGGAATTGTTAAAAATTCACTTGATGGAGTATCAGATAGAGATTTCGTTTTAGAATTAGCATCAGACGCATCAATTTCAATGATGCATCTATCAAGACTATCTGAGGAAATAATTATGTGGTGTAGCTGGGAATTTAAATTCATTGAGCTTGATGATTCATATTCAACTGGCTCATCAATTATGCCACAAAAGAAGAATCCTGATATTACTGAATTAATAAGAGGTAAAACAGGAAGAGTATATGGTGATTTAATTACGCTTCTTACAATGCTTAAGGGTCTTCCTTTAGCATACAATAAGGATATGCAAGAGGATAAGGAAGCAATATTTGATTCACTAGATACACTTAATTTGTGCTTAGATATAATAAGACCTATGCTAGAGACTATGAAGGTTAATAAGGAAAATATGAAGCTTGCCGCTCAAAAGGGCTTTATTAACGCAACTGATTTAGCTGATTATTTAGTTAAAAAGGGTATGGCATTTAGAAGTGCTTATAAAATCTCTGGTTCAATTGTAGCTTATTGTATTTCAAATAATTTTGTACTTGAAACATTACCTTTAGAAAAATATAAGGAATATTCAGAATTATTTACTGAGGATTTATATCAATATATCGATTTAAAGGAATGTACATTCAAGCGTACATCAGAAGGAGCATCATCTATTAAATCTGTAGAGAGTCAGATTAAGTATGTGAAAGAGAGGCTTTAATATGGCTAAATTTAAAGTATTTATCGATGGAGAGGCTGGAACTACTGGTTTAAGAATTAGAGAAAGATTATCTTTAAGAGATGATATTGAACTTTTAACTATTAATCCAGAATACCGAAAGGATAAAGAAGAAAGACGTAAGTTAATAAATTCTAGTGATATTACATTCTTATGCCTACCTGATGAGGCATCAATTGAATCAGTATCACTTTTAGATAAGAATAATAAGCATACTAGAATAATCGATACATCTACAGCATTTAGATGTGATCCTAATTTTGCTTATGGTTTTCCTGAATTAGGAGATAAGTTTAAAAATAATATTAAAACTAATCAATTAATTGCAAATCCAGGATGCTATGCAACAGGATTTATTTCTATTGCATATCCACTTGTTAATTTATCTATTTTACCTAGCGATTATCCATTCTCAGCTAATGCAATATCAGGCTATAGTGGAGCAGGTAAAAAGGGAATTAGTCAATATGAGGATAAGGAAAGATCAATTGAATTTGACGCACCAAGATTATATGCGATGGGTCAAACTCATAAGCATCTTAAGGAAATGCAATATATTGCTGGTTTAAAGAATAAGCCTTTATTTAATCCATATGTATGTGATTTTTATGAGGGTATGATTGTAACTATTCCTTTTTATAAGGATAAAATGAAAAAGGAAATGTCTTTAGAAGAAATTCATAAGGCATTTAGTGATTTCTATAAGGATAGTAAATTTGTAAGAGTAATGCCACTAGTTAATACTGGAACTGAAAGTGGATTTATATCTGCTAATCATTTAGCTGGCTATGATTATCTAGAAATATATATAGCTGGAAATGATGAGAGAGTATCAATTACAGCAGTACTTGATAATTTAGGAAAAGGTGCATCTGGAGCTGCAATAGAGTCTATGAATATAGCTCTAGGCTTAGATGAGACTTTAGGCTTAGCTTTATAAGGAGGGTCTATGAAGGTAATAGAAAATGGAATAGTAGCACCACTTGGTTTTAAGGCAAATGGTATTTATGCAGGTATTAGAGAGGGTAAAAAGAGAATTGATTTATCGTTGATCCTATCTGATAAAAAAGCATCAGCCGCAGCTGTATATACAACTAACCTTGTAAAGGGAGCTCCTATTTATGTAACAGAAGAAAATTTAAAGGATGGCTATGCACAAGCTATGATTTGTAATAGCGGTAATGCAAATACTTGTAATTTTGATGGTATCGATATTGCAAAGAAGACTTGTGAAATATTAGCTAAAACTGCAAATATTAGTGCTAAAGATGTAATAGTTGCATCAACTGGTGTTATTGGTCTTCCTCTTTCAATTAAACCATTTGAAAATGGAATGGAAGAATTAGTTAAGGGACTTGGCCGTGACTATAAGCATTCAGATTTAGCAGTATCAGGTATTATGACAACTGATACAGTTAAAAAGGATATCGCAGTTGAATTTGAGCTTGATGGAAAAGTATGTAAGATTGGTGCGATGACAAAGGGAAGCGGTATGATTGCCCCTAATATGGCAACAATGCTATGCTTTGTTACAACAGATGTTAATATTACACCAAAGATGTTAAAGAGTGCCTTATCTGATGTTGTAGGTGATACATTTAATATGCTATCTGTTGATGGTGATACATCAACAAATGATACATTATCAATTATGGCAAATGGTATGGCAGAAAATAAGCTAATTGATAGCGATAATGATTCATATAAGGTATTTTATGAAGCACTTTTATATGTATGTGAGAATTTAGCAAGACGTATGGCAAAAGATGGTGAGGGTGCAACTAAGCTTTTAGAGTGTCATGTAAAGGGCGCTAAAACTAAAAAAGATGCTAAAATAGTTGCAAAATCAGTTATATCATCAAGCTTACTTAAGTCTGCTATGTTTGGTGCTGATGCTAACTGGGGTAGAGTCCTATGTGCAATTGGCTATAGCGGTGCTAACTTAGATATTAATAAAGTAGATGTTTCTTTTAAATCAAAGAAAGGTTCTATTGATGTTTGTAAGAATGGATCAGGTATTCCATTTAGCGAAGAAAAGGCAAAAGAGATTTTACTTGAGGATGAAATTATTATAGATATTAATTTAAATGACAAGAAAGGAGAATCTAAAGCCTTCGGTTGTGATTTAACATATGATTATGTAAAGATTAACGGAGACTATAGAAGTTAATTTATGGTTACTTTAGATGAAAGAGCAAGTATTTTAAGTGAAGCATTACCTTATATTTTAAAATATAAAGAAAAGATTATAGTAATCAAATATGGTGGAAATGCCATGGTTGATGAGCATTTAAAGGCTTTAGTTATGGAAGATGTAGTAATGCTAAATTCACTTGGTATGAAGGTAGTATTAGTACATGGTGGTGGACCTGAGATTTCTGCAATGCTTAAAAAGGTTGGTAAGGAATCTAAATTTGTTAATGGACTTCGTGTAACAGATAAGGAAACAGCTGATATTGTTACAGAGGTATTAGCAGGTAAGGTTAACAAGAATTTAGTTAAGCAATTAAATTTAGCTGGTGGAAATGCAATTGGTCTATCTGGTTTAGATAGTGGCTTAATTGAAGCAACACCACTTAATCCTGAATTAGGATTTGTTGGTAATATTACTAACATTAATCCAGATGTCATTCTAGATTTACTAGATATGGGTTATATTCCTGTTGTATCTACAATTGGATATGATAGTGAAGGTAATGTATATAACATTAATGCAGATACAGCAGCCGCAAGAATTGCTGGTGCACTTAATGCAGAAAAGTTTATTGCAATGACAGATATAAAGGGTGTTTTAAGAGATAAGAATGATGATTCAACATTAATGAAATATATTAATGTATCAGAAATTAAATCCTTAGCACGTGAGGGAATCATTGATGGTGGTATGATTCCAAAGGTTGAATGCTGCGTTGAAGCAATTAGACGTGGAGTTAAATTTGTAGTTATTATCGATGGAAGAATTCCACATTCAATATTAATTGAAATGCTAACAGATGATGGAGCAGGAACAGAATTTAAATAGAATTGAGGCGATTTTATGACTGATATTATAAAGGAAGATAATGAGAACATATTAAATACTTATAAAAGATTTAATGTTGTTATCAAAGAAGGTCATGGATCTACATTTACATCTTTTGATGGTAAAAAATATATAGATTTTTCAAGTGGTATTGGTACTAATTCATTTGGTGCTTGTGATAGTGAATGGGTTAATGCAGTAGTTAATCAAGCAAAAACTGTACAACATACATCAAACCTATTTTATACAGAGCCACAGGTAAAGCTTGCAAAGCTATTATGTGAGAAAACTGGAATGAAGAAGGTATTCTTCTCAAATAGTGGTGCTGAATCAAATGAATGTGCTATTAAGGCTGCAAGAAAATATTCATTCGATAAATATGGAATGGGAAGAAGTGAGATTATCACTTTAGAAAATTCATTCCATGGAAGAACTATTGCAACCCTATCAGCAACAGGTCAAGATGTTTTCCATCAATACTTTTTCCCATTTGTAGGTGACTTTATTCATACTCCTGCAAATGATATTAAGGCACTTGATGAAAAGATTAATGAAAAGACTTGTGCTATTATGATTGAAACAGTTCAAGGTGAAGGTGGAGTAAACGCACTTGATAGTGAATTTATTAAGCATATTGATAAGGTATGTAAGGAAAAGGATCTTGTATTTATAGTAGATGAGGTTCAAACTGGAAATGGTAGAACTGGATATCTATATAGCTATATGGAGTATAACGTTAATCCAAATATAGTTACAACAGCTAAGGGATTAGCTGGAGGACTTCCTTTTGGTGCAATATTATTTGATTCAAAGCTTGAAAATACACTAAGCTATGGACAGCATGGAACAACATTTGGTGGAAATCCAATATGTGCAAGTGCAGCATACTCAGTGTTAACAAGACTTGATGATAAGCTATTTAATCATGTAAAGGAATGTAGAAAATACTTAGAGAATAAATTAAAGGGTAATAAGTATATTAAATCTATTTCAGGTAAAGGAATGATGGTTGGAATCGAGCTTCCAGATGGAGTTAAGGCTTATGATGTTGCAGTAAAATGTATGGAAAATGGTTTAATACCATTAACTGCAAAATCTAAGATTAGATTACTTCCGCCACTAAATATCTCAATAGAGGAATTAGATTTAGGCTTAGATATTTTACTTAAGAGTATAGAGGAGGTTATTAAATGAAACATTTATTAACATTAGAGCAATTATCTAAAGAAGAATTATTAGATATATTGAATTTAGCAGATCAATTAAAATATGAAAATAAAAATGGAATCCCACATCCAATTCTAAAGGGTAAGACTTTAGGTATGATATTCCAAAAGTCATCAACAAGAACAAGAGTATCATTCGAGGTTGGTATGTATCAGCTTGGTGGTGAGGCTCTATTCTTATCTAATAGAGATTTACAAATTGGTCGTGGTGAGCCAGTTCAAGATACAGCAAGAGTTCTATCTCGTTATCTAGATGGTATTATGATTAGAACATTTGCGCAGAAAGAAGTTGAGGACTTAGCTAAATATGGTTCTATACCTGTAATTAACGCTTTAACTGATTATTGTCATCCATGCCAAGTCTTAGCTGACTTAATGACAATAAGAGAATATAAGGGCGGTTTTGAGGGCTTAAAGGCTACATTCATTGGTGATGGTAATAATATGGCAAACTCTATTATTGTAGGATGCTTAAAGCTTGGTATGAAGGTATCTATCGCATCACCTAAGAAATATGAGGTATGTGATCATATAAAGGAATTCGCTAAGAAATATCCTGGTATGTTTGAAATGACTAATGATCCACTTACAGCCGCTAAGGATTCAGATGTAATATTTACAGATGTATATGCATCAATGGGACAAGAATCAGAATCCCAAATTAGACTTGAAGCATTCAAGGGCTTCCAAGTTAATAAAGAGGTTATGAGTGTAGCACATCCTGATTGTATGGTACAACATTGTCTTCCTGCTCATAGAGAAGAAGAAATAACTAATGAAGTATTTGAAGCTCATGCAAATGAAATATTTGATGAGGCTGAAAATAGATTACATGCTCAAAAGGCTGTAATGGTTAAGCTAATGGCACCAGATTATAAGTAAAAACATATAAAATTTTAAAGCCTATTTTATAGGCTTTTTAATTTTTTTAAAAAGTCGTTATAAATTTTTAAAAATTAGATTTTTCTTATAAGATTTATGATATAATTAACTATATTAGTTAATTTAGGAGTAAAGATTATGAAAATTTCAATTGGTTGTGATCATTCAGCATTAGAATTAAAAAATGCAATTATAGATTATTTAAAATCAAAAGGACATGAGGTTACTGATAGAGGAACTTTCACTAAGGATTCTTGTGACTATACAGACTATGGCTATATGGTTGCTAAAGATATTAAGGATAAGAAGGCAGATAGAGGTATAGTTATCTGCTATACAGGTATCGGTATGTCTATGATAGCAAATAAGGTTAAGGGAGTTAGATGTGCTTTAGTAGGATCTAAGGATGCTGCTTTATTAACTCGTGAGCATAATGACTCTAACTGTTTAGCATTAAGTGCTAAATATACAGGCATTCCTCTTGCAAAGGAAATTGTTGATGTATGGTTAAATACAGAATTTTCTTTCAATGAACGCCATCAAAGAAGAATAGATAAGATTACTAAATACGAAGAAGAGTTTTAATAAATAAATCTAAAATAAAAATTTGGTGATAGATATGAAAACTAGTAGCTATGCAAAGATATACGCCTTAGGATCCCAAGGTATTATTACCATGGTACTATATGGCGTTATAGGCTTTTTAATAGGCTATTTTGCAATAGGTGGACCTGTATGGGGTTCAATCCTTGCAATAATAGGAGTACTACTTGGTCTTATAACTTTTATAGGATATTTACTATATCTACAAAAGGATATAGATAAAGAAAAGAAGAAAAATGAGATTCAAAAAAATATAGAAAAAGTTGAGGATACTAATGAAGAATCTAAGGATTAGTCATTTCATTCCAATATCCTTACTAATAACCTTAGTAATTATCGTTATTCTATATTTTTGTAAATTAGAATTCTTATATTTTCTTTATGGAGTATTATTGAGCTTGTTTTCGCATTTTATGATGCTAATACAAAATAGACAGTTTTATAATATTTCCAAAAATAGATTTGAACGCCAAGTATTTCATCCCAAAAAGAGTTCAGTTTTGTGGTACATATTTAGAATAGTAATAGTTGGTGGCTTTGTAGCATTGATATGCTTCCTATCAAATATACCAAATGGTGAGAAATCACTAGAGATGGTTATATTAATGTTATCTGGATATGTATTTATTAAAGTTATATTTATCGTATTTATCCTAATATTAAAGAAAGAAGGTGGTCTTGGTGGGAATTTTAAGTGGATTGACATATAATTTCGATCCATTAAGCCCAATAGCTTCTACAATTTATATAGTTGGTGGTTTAATAATAATATTCTTCATATTATCATTCTTTATAAAAAGAATTGATCCAATGAAACCAACACCTAAATGGTTAATACCACTTATGTGGCTTGTAGATATGATGAATGGTTATGTAAAAACAAATATAGGTAAAAGATGGAAGTTTTATTCGCCATGGTTTATAGCACTTACAATATTTATATTCTTTGCGAATATATCGGCAGTCTATTTACTAGAAAACCCAACATCTTATGTTGTAGTTACTTTCGCACTTGCGATGTCAACATTCTTTATAATTCAAGGTACAGGTATAGCATCTAACGGATTCTTAGGATATCTAAAGGGATTCTTAGATCCAACACCTGTAATGCTACCAATGAACATATTAAGTGAATTCACACTTCCGATTTCACTATCCTTACGTTTATTTGGTAATGTTATAAGTGGTGCTTGTATTTCAATACTAGTTAGATATTTACTTGGATGGTATGGTGTAGTCGCGATGCCACTTATCAACCTGTTATTTGATATAGCGTTTAGTATTATTCAAGTAGCAGTATTCGTAATATTGTCAGTAATCTTTACTTCGATGAAGGTAAAAGATGAAGAAAAAATATATAGTTAATTTTAAGGAGAAAGAAAATGGATTTTTTAACAATTTTTAACAACGTAATGAACTTTTTAGCAACTGGTTTAACAACTGGTGATGGTCTAAAGTATATTGGTGCAGGCTTAGCCGTATTTACAGGTTTCGCTGCCGCTATAGGTGAAGGTAATGTTGCTGCACATGCACTTGATGCAATGGCAAGACAACCAGAAATGGCTGGTAATATTCGTACAACAATGCTTATTGGTCAAGCAGTATCTGAAACAACTGGTCTTTATGGTTTAATTATCGCAATTCTAATCGTATTCGCATAATAAACTATTAAAGATTCTTAGAAAGGAGAAAAGACTATGTTATTTTTGATGCCAAGCATATCAGAAAGACTTGATATGGCCGTAAAAGCAATAACAGCAGCAGTACAAGATGGCCTTGGTCCTATTGCGCTTTTATCAGATTCACAAGCGCTAGCTGATCAAGCATTCCAATTCGCTGTTGATTTTGGAATTCAAATGATAGCAACTGTTCTTCTATTTTTAGCAGTTCGTTTCTTTTTATGGAAACCAATAACAAATATTATTGAAACAAGAAGACAAGCAATTGATAAGGAGCTTGAGGATGCTAAGATTGCAAAGGAAAATGCAGCCTTAGATGAAGCTCGTATCAAAGAAGAATATAAGGAAGCTCAAGCTAAGATTAAGGAAATGATTTCTGAGGCTGAGAAAAATGCCAATATTAAGGGTGAGGCAATTATTGCATCAGCCAAGGCAGATGCTGAAAAGAGACTTAAGAATTTAGAAACAGAGCTTCTAGAGGAAAAGAAGTCTATGGAAAAGGCAATTAGAAAAGAAGTTGTTGATATTGCCTTTGAAGCAGCTGAAAAGATTGTCGGAAGAGAAATTAATCAAGAAAAATATTTAGATGTTATTGATGACATTTTAAAGGGGGCAATCAATGAATGATAGCCCAAGAATATGCTAGTGCTATTTATGATATAGCAGTAGAAGAAAAGAAGGTAGATTTATTTAATTCCTACTTTGTACAATTACTTGATACATTAAGTGGAGATTTTTTAAAGCTACTTGAGGCGCCTAATATTGATAAAAAGGAAAAGATGGATGTAATAGATAAGGTTTATAAATCTATTGATCCAACATTCGTTAATTTTATTAAGGTGCTTTTAGATAATAAAAGATTATCCTATTTTTCAAAAATAGGACATCAATATAGAAAGTTTGTTCGTAAGGATAAAAATATAGTTATCGTTGATATTTTTAGTGTTAAAAAATTAGATGATAAGCATATTGATAATATTAAGGATACATTAAAGGGAAAGTATCCTGATAAAGAATTAGAAGTAAAAAATATAGTAAATCCTAATTTGATTGGTGGTATTCAAATTGTATGTAATGGTGAATCCATTGATATGAGTTTAAAGTCATCAATCACTAGATTAAAAGAGATACTATAGGAGGTATTTTCATGGCAAATATTAATTTAGCTGAGATTTCAAGTCTAATTAAAGAACAAATCAAGGCTTATAAAGATGATATTCAAACTGAAAATGTTGGTCATGTCGTTCAAGTTGGTGATGGTATTGCCCTTGTACACGGTTTAAATAAAGCTATGTCGAGTGAGCTTTTAATATTCCCTAATGATGTTTATGGTATGGTACAAAACCTTGAAGAGGATGTTGTAGGTGCTATTTTATTAGGTGAATCATCAAAGGTTAAAGAAGGCGACTTAGTTAAGTGTACAGGAAGAATTCTTGAAGTACCAGTTGGCGATGAATTTTTAGGAAGAGTTATTAACCCACTTGGTCAAGCAATTGATGGCTTAGGTGCAATTTCTTCAACAAAAACAAGACCAATTGAGGTTAAAGCAACTGGTGTTATGGACCGTAGTAGTGTTGATACACCACTTCAAACAGGTATTAAAGTACTTGATGCCCTAGTTCCAATTGGACGTGGTCAAAGAGAATTAATCATTGGTGATAGACAAACAGGTAAAACTTCTATTGCAGTTGATACAATCCTAAACCAAAAGGGTAATGGAATGATTTGTATCTATGTTGCGATAGGACAAAAGGAATCAACAGTATCTAATGTTTATGAAACATTAAAGGATAATGGTGCAATGGATTATTCAATTATAGTATCCGCATCAGCATCATCACCTGCCCCAATGCTATATTTAGCTCCATATGCAGGTGTTACATTAGCTGAGTATTTTATGTATCAAAAGAAGGATGTATTAATTGTTTATGATGACTTATCTAAGCATGCCGTTGCATACCGTGAAATGAGTCTACTTTTACATAGACCACCTGGACGTGAGGCTTATCCTGGTGATGTATTCTATCTACATTCAAGATTACTAGAGCGTGCTGCAAAGCTAAATGATAAGCTAGGTGGAGGATCAATTACTGCCCTACCTATTATTGAAACTCAAGCAGGCGATATTTCTGCATATATTCCAACAAATGTAATTTCTATTACAGATGGACAAATATATTTACAATCAGATTATTTCTATAAGGGTATTAGACCAGCTATTAATGCAGGTCTATCTGTATCACGTGTTGGTGGTGCTGCCCAAACAAAAGCAATTAAAAAGGTATCAGGAACACTAAGACTAGATTTAGCATCTTATCGTGAGCTTGAATCATTTGCTCAATTTGGTTCTGATCTAGACCAATCAACTAAGGCTAGACTTGATAGAGGTAAAAAGACTCAAGAAATCCTAAAGCAAGGCCTACATCAAGGTATAGCTATGGAAGAAGAGGCAATGATCTTATATGCCTTAACTCATGGTCACCTAGATAGTATTGAAGTTGATGATTTAAAGAGATTTGAATCATTACTTTACCAAGAAATGAAGACTAATGATGAGGCTATAGCTTTAGCAACTGAAATTAGAGATACTAAGGTATTACCTGATACAAATAAACTTGATAATTATTTTGTGGAATTAAAGAAAAGATTTATGTAGGGGGTAATTTATGGCAAACTCACTACGTCAGGTTCAATCTAGAATAAATTCTACAAAATCAACAGCTCAAATAACTAAGGCTATGTATATGGTTTCTCAGTCAAAGGTTAAAAAGGCTGAAAAGACATATAAATCATATAAGGATTTTATGGCAAGAATTGCATCAATGGTTGCCCAAATAGTGTCTAAGGCTGATGATGAATATCTTCATCCACTATTAAAGGAAAGAACTGTTAATAAAACTGCTTATCTAATTATCACATCAGATAAGGGTTTAGCAGGAAGCTATAATTCATCTATATTTAAGGCACTAGAAGAAAGATTAAAATGCCATAAATCAAATGATGAATTTATTGTTGGTGCTATAGGTAAGCAAGGATTTTCTTACATTAAGAAAAGAAAATATCCAATAATGTATAATGAGGCTACCTTAGTTAGAGATGATGTTGTATTTGTAGATATTGAACCAATAACTAAGAAATTTATTGATGAATATTTATCAAATAGAATAGATAAGCTAGTGATTGTATATAATCACTTTGTTAATAGCTTAACTCAGGAAGTAACATTTGAGGAATTACTTCCAATCAAAAAGGTTGATGGTGATATAAAGCCTATTGATTTCGTTTATGAAAACGGAATTGAAAAGACTTTAGATTTATTATTACCTTTATATGTTAAGGATATTATTTATGGAATAATATTAGATGCTAAAACATCAGAGCATTCTATGCGTATGAATTCAATGAAAAACGCAACAGATAATGCAAACGATGTAATAGCAAAATTAGAATTATTATATAATAGAGCCCGCCAAGCAGTTGTAACTAACGAGCTAATTGATATTATTGGTGGAGCTAATGCGATAGGAGGCGATGATAGTGACAGGTAAGGTTGTCGAGGTAAAGGGACCAGTAGTTGATGTATTATTTGAATCTGGCGAATTACCAAAGATAAATGATGCACTTAAGATTTGTGTATCTAAAGAAGAAAATAATGGTGTTGCAATCAATTTAACACTTGAAGTAGCCTTACATATAGGAAATAGTAAAGTAAGAACTATTGCGATGGATTCAACTGACGGTTTAGTTAGAGGAATGAATGTAGAAGCAATGGGGGCTCCTATATCTGTTCCTGTCGGAAGAGAAACTCTAGGAAGAGTATTTAATGTACTTGGAGAAGCAATTGATGGTAAGGGTGAGGTAAAGGCTGAAAGAATGCCAATACATAAGGAAGCTCCAAAGCTTGAGGAATTATCATCATCTGTTGAAATCCTTGAAACTGGTATTAAGGTAGTAGATTTATTAGCACCTTATATTAAGGGTGGTAAAATCGGTCTATTCGGTGGTGCCGGTGTAGGTAAAACAGTACTAATCCAAGAATTAATTCATAACGTTGCACAAGAGCACAATGGTATATCTGTATTTACAGGTGTAGGTGAAAGAACTCGTGAGGGTAATGACTTATATCAAGAAATGAGTGCATCAGGAGTTATTAAAAATACAGCCATGGCCTTTGGTCAAATGAATGAACCACCAGGAGCTCGTATGAGAGTTGCCTTAACTGGTCTTACAATGGCTGAATATTTTAGAGATCAAGAACATCAGGATGTATTATTATTCATTGATAATATCTATCGTTTTACTCAAGCAGGTTCAGAAGTATCAGCACTTTTAGGACGTATGCCATCTGCCGTTGGTTACCAACCAACACTAGCAACAGAAATGGGTAAGCTACAAGAGCGTATTACATCTACAAAGAGTGGATCAATTACATCTATTCAAGCAATATATGTTCCAGCTGATGACTATACAGACCCAGCACCAGCTACAACATTTACACATCTAGATGCAACAACAAACCTTTCTCGTAAGCTTACAGAAGAAGGTATCTATCCAGCAGTAGACCCACTTGCATCAACATCTCGTGCCCTACAACCATCAATTGTTGGTGAGGAGCATTATGAGGTTGCACGTAGAGTCCAAGAAATTATTCAAAGATATAATGAATTACTTGATATTATTGCAATCTTAGGTATGGATGAATTATCTGAAGAGGATAAATTAGTCGTTCATCGTGCAAGACGTGTAAAACTATTCTTATCTCAAAATATGTTTATAGGAGGTCAATTTACAGGTGTTCCTGGAGCCTATGTTCCAGTTTCAGAAACTGTAAGAGGATTTAAAGAAATCCTTGATGGTAAGCATGATGATTTACCAGAAGAGGCATTCCGTTTAGTTGGTACAATAGATGACGCTATCAAAAAGGCAAAGGAATTGGTTAAATAATGAGAATTGTAGTATCAACACATAGTGGCAATTTATATGATGATATAGTTGATTATGTAGTTGTACATTCCGAAGCTGATGGTGAATTTGCTGTAATGACAGATCACGTTCCTATTGTATCTGTACTTGATGAAGGTTATATTAAACTAGTTAAAGATAAGGATGAGTTCTTTGTTTCAGTAGTATCTGGTATATTTGAATTCAATAATAATGAAGCAGTAGTGTTAGTTCAGGAAGCTCATATAGGTAGATCAGCAGAATCTGCAAAAGAACACCTAGATAAGGTTAGAGCTGAAAGAGTTGAAAGAAATAAACAAGAAAGTGTTGATTTCTCTCAAAAGGAAAAAGAGCTTCACGAAAACCTAAAGAAAGCACAAGCTGGTCATTTATAAAATTAAAGCGCCTCATAAGAGGTGTTTTTTTTGTTGTATAAATATTTTACTATGATAAAATAGATACTGTCTTTGCGAGGTAGAAAGATGAATGCATTTTTATTAGGAATGAAAAAAGGAATACCTGTAGCGCTTGGTTATTTTGCCGTGTCTTTTTCTTTTGGTGTAATGGCTTCTAAAGGAATTACACCACTTATGGCAACAATAATTTCAGCGACAAACCTAACATCATCAGGTCAATACGCTGGTGTTCAATTAATGTTTCAGAATGCATCATATTTTGAAATCGCATTAACAGTATTCTTAATTAATTTAAGATATGCGCTTATGAGTATATCCTTAACTCAAAGGCTAGATCCAAGTATGAATATTGCCAAAAAGCTAATAATTGGATTTGGAATCACAGATGAGGTATATGCCTTAAGTATTACAAGCCCACATAAGCTCACGTTTAAATATATGCTAGGTTTAATATCCTTACCATTTGTTGGTTGGGTTTCTGGTACTATAGTAGGAGCCTTTGGAGCACAATTTTTTAACCAAGATTTACTTGATGCGATGGGGATTGCCCTATATGCAATGTTTATCGCAATAATTATACCTGATGCTAAAAGATCAAAGCCAATACTTGTTGTAATACTAATCGCAACAGCAATAAGCTCAATATTCTTTTATGTTCCGTTTATTAAGGAGATTGGCCTTGGCTTTAAGATTATTATAGCAACAGTAATATCTGCGCTTATTGGGGCAATATTCTTCCCAGTAGAGGATAAAAAATCACCTGAGATAGAAGAAACGGAAGGTGATAGCGATGTATAATGTTATTTGCATGATTATTCTCTTTTTAGTGACTTATATTCCAAGAGCTATACCACTTGCCCTATTTAATAAAAAAATCGAAAATAGGTTCATTAAATCGTTCTTATTTTATGTTCCATATGCAGTCTTAGCTGCAATGACATTCCCGTTTATTCTATATTTCATTGGTGAAATGTGGATAGCAGCAATTGGAACTTCTGTAGCACTAGTATTATCATTCTTTAGACAGAAGCTAATAGTAGTAGCACTAGCATCAGTTTTAGTAGTATTTGTATTACTTTTAATATTTTAAAAAGGAGCTTAGAATTAACTAAGCTCCTTTATTATTATAATGTTCCGAAGATTCTATCTCCACAGTCACCAAGACCAGGTAAGATATAACCCTTATCATTTAATTTGTCATCAACTGATGCGATATAAATATCAACATCTGGATGATCATTTTCAACCTTCTTAATACCTTCAGGTGCACCAACAAGATTTAATAATCTAATATTATTATATCCCTTAGCCTTAATAAGCTTAATTGCGTCTGATGCAGAACCACCAGTAGCAAGCATTGGGTCACAAACAAGTACAAGTGGATTTTCAACCTTAGGAAGCTTGCAGTAGTATTCTACAGGCTCTAAAGTCTTTTCATCTCTATATAGACCAATATGACCAATCTTAGCTGTAGGAATCATATCGATAACACCATCACTCATACCGATACCTGCTCTTAGGATAGGTACGATAACGATATTATATTTTGAAACCATTTCATCTACTGTACAACCAGTAGGTGTTTTTATTTTTTTACCAGTTGGAACAAGTGGTAAATCCTTAAATATTTCATATGTCATTAATGATGCTATTTCATTAAGAATAGATCTGAAATCCTTTGATTTTGTATTTTCATCACGCATAGTATTTAACTTCATTGTGATGATTGGATGATTAATAACATGTAACATATTTTATACCTCCAAATTTTTGTTTTTTACTCTTCTTTAGTATTTTCCTCAGTAGTAGTTGGTTCACCAACTTCTGGGGCTTTTTCTTCTTCGACAGGAGCAGCATTTGCTTCCTCATTAGAAGTAGTAGCTGATTCTAAAGCTACATCCTTTTTGTTTCTACCAATATTGCAGATTAAGTTAGTTACGATACCTAAAATTAAAGCAGCAGCAACCTCTGTGATTGTAACCTTGCCGAATGATACAACTAAGCCACCAACACCACAAATTAAGATAACTGATACAACAAATAGATTTCTATTATCACCTAAATCTACATTTTGAATCATCTTTAATCCTGATACTGCGATGAAACCATATAATACGATACATACGCCACCCATTACACAGCTTGGAATTGTTGCAAGAAGTGTAACAAATGGAGCTATGAATGATAATACAATACATAATATAGCAGTTACGAAAATTGTAATAACTGATGCATTTTTAGAAATAGCAACACAACCTACAGATTCACCATAAGTAGTATTTGGACATCCACCAAAGAAAGCACCAGCCATAGAACCGATACCATCACCTAATAATGTATTAGAAAGACCTGGATCAGTAAGTAGGTCATGACCAATTACAGTTGATAAGTTCTTGTGGTCTGCGATATGCTCAGCGAAGCATACGAATGCAACAGGTATAAATGCAACAGCAATAGTACCGAAATATGAGAAGAAGTCACCAGCAGAAGCGAATTCTGTAAATGCACCAAATGCCTTAATAAATGTGAAATCAGGAATCCATTGCATATTTTCAAATAAGCTAAAGTTGATTACTTGTAATGCTCCATTTCCAGCACCAAGTCCAATTAATGTGAAAATTGTAGCGAATAAATAACCAGCACCAATACCAATAATGAATGGAATTGCTTTTAAGAATTTCTTAGCAAATACTGAAATAATAATTGTTACAAACATAGTAATTAAGCCTGTAACTAAAGCTAAATAAGTGTTTGTATCATAAACAAGAACATCCATATTATGAACTGCATCGAATTCATAGTGAGTGATACCTTTAAATAAATCACCAACAGCATTTCCTGCTAATGATAATCCGATAATTGCTACTGTTGGACCGATTACAACAGCAGGCATAATCTTATTAATCCAATTTGTACCAGCGTACTTAACAACTACTGCGATGATTACATAAACTAAACCAGCTAGAATAGCACCCATGATTAATCCTAAATAACCAACTGAAGCACTAAGTGCACCAGAGAATGCAGCAGCCATACTACCTAAGAATGC
>JAEEHU010000025.1 GCA_016280975.1 Acholeplasmatales bacterium
CTTACAACATCAGTAAATGAATCAGGCTTAGTTCCTGAAAATGAATATGAGGATGTATTAAGAGATTTTGGTAAATATGTTGATAAGGTATATGATACTGATCATAAATCATCTTCAATTCCATCTACTGTTTTATTAATTAATGATAATTCTATTAAGATTTTAAGAGAAGGAGAAATTAAGGAAGAGGAAATTAAAGCTCTTCTTAAATAATATATGTTACTTGATATTATAGTTCCGCAATTTAATGAAGGTGAAAATTATATAAGAAGATTATTAGATTCTGTTAAATGTCAAAAATATGTAAATTTAAATGACATTAGAATCGTTTTTGTTAATGGTCATTCTAATAATTTACCATCAAAGAATATATTTGATGATTATAAGGAATTAAATATTAAGGTATTAATTGATGAAGAAAATAGAGGTCCTGGCTATTCACGTCAGCATGGCATAGATGATAGTGATGCTAAATATATAACATTCATCGATTGTGATGATGAATTATATGGAGAGAATTCTCTATATTATATTTCATCATGTATTAACGAGGCTAATCCAGATATTATATTCACTGCCTCATATAGAGAAAAGACTATTGATGGTAAGTTTCAATATAAGAAAATAACTAATTCTGATATGAGAGCTTCACTTCATGGAAAATTTATAAAAAGAGAATTTTTAATAAATAGAAATATTAGATTCCATGAAAAAATATGGGATTATGAGGATTCTTATTTTAATACTATTCTTTATAACGAGATTATTGAATCTAAGGCAAATGAGATTCATTTAGATTTAGTAACCTATTTATGGAAGGAAAATAATGATAGTGTTACATTAAGAAAAAGAAAATATGATTATTATGTAGATACATATGATAAATTGTTAGAGACTCCTATATTAACATATCAAGAGCTAGAAAAAAGAAATTCATCATTTAAGGATGAATATATTAAGAATGGTTTAGTAATTTGCTTCATAGTCTTAGAATCAAATTTATTTGATTATAAAGAGCTAAATGAAAAGAAATTAAGCTATGAAAAGCAATTGTTTAGTTATCTATCTGAATATAATTTATTAAATATTGATTCTAAATACATTGAAAATGAGCTAAATAATATGATTGTTAGTGGGAAAAAATTAAAATTATTGAAATCGTTTGATGAATTCATTATCGAGAATAAGAATAAAAATGTATAATAAAAAAAATGTGTTTGTTACAAACTTGTAAATAATTGAATTTATAAGTATAATAGTACGTAATAGGACACTAGAGAGGAAAAATGTAGTATGTACGAGATAATTGATAAATATATAGATAAGCTTATGACTTCAGAACCAGATAAACCACTTTGGAATATTGAGGCTATTAAATTAGGCAAAAAGCCAAGCTGGAATTATATTGATGGTTGTATGACTGCGTCATTAATTGAATTATATAAAACAAAAGGTGATAAGAAATATTTAGATTTTGTTATCAAATTTGTTGATTATTATGTACGTGAAGATGGTACTATTTTTGGATATGATCCTAAAAAGTATTCAACTGACGATTTATCTGAATCAAAGATTTTATTTGATTTATATGAATATACAAAAAATGAAAAATATAAGAAGGCTATGGAATTAGCTCATTCTCAAATATTAACACATCCAAGAACTAAGGAAGGAAATTTCTGGCATAAGAAGATTTATCCTAATCAGGTTTGGTTAGATGGTCTATATATGGCACAGGTTTTCTATACTAGATACCAAACTATTTATGGTGGTAAGGATTACGCTGATATCGTTAAACAATTTAAGAATGTAAGAGAAATCATGTATGATCCTAAGGCAAAGCTTTATTATCATGGATATGATAGTTCAAAGACTATGTTCTGGGCTGATAAGGAAACAGGTTTGTCTAAGAACTTCTGGTTAAGAGCTATTGGTTGGTATACAGTAGCTTTAGTTGATGTATTAGATTATATGGATCAACAAATGTATGATGAATATGCAACTATAAAGGCAATATTAAAGGAAACTGTTGATGGTATTTTACAATATCAGGATAAGGATAGCAAGATGTTCTGGCAGGTTGTTAATTATCCTGGTAGAGAAGGAAACTATCTTGAAACATCTGGTTCAGCTATGATTGCATATGCTTTATTAAAGGGTGCAAGATTAGAGGTATTGCCTGAAAGATATAGAGAAATTGGTAAGGGTATTTTTGAGGGTATTTGTAAGAAGTATCTATCAGCTAATGAAAATGGTGATTTAAATTTAGGTGGTATTTGCTTAGTTGCAGGCTTAGGTCCTGATAAGGATAGAAGAAGAGATGGTACTTATGAATACTATATTTCTGAGCCAGTTGTAGAAAATGATGCAAAGGGTGTAGGTCCATTAGTAATGGCTTATACTGAAATGATTAAGTTAGGTAAGTAATTGGGATTATTTTGATAGTTTATTATTGTCTATTTACAAAGGGGGCATTAATATGGCTATTAAATATTATGTGGGAGCAAAGGCATTTGTTTATAATACTAAATTAAAGAAGTTTCTTACTATTAAAAGGTCTTATACCGACACCTCTGCGGGTATGTGGGAAAATCCTGGTGGAAAGAAGGAAATCAACGAGGATATAAGAGATACCCTAAAGAGAGAGGTATTAGAGGAAACTGGTATTGTAGTAGAAAAATATAGATTGCTTTACGCTACTGCGATAAATGAAGAAAGAAATCCATTTATGATAATTGGATTCTTAGTTTTGACAGAACAAGAGAATGTTGAATTATCTTACGAGCATGTGGAATATAAATGGGTAGATAAGGATGAATTATTTACTTTAATAGATAGAGGCATGAAGAAGGATTTTATAGAATCTGATATTGAAAATATCGTTAAAGAATATGAATAAATATAGATGTGTTGTTCAAATTAGAACGACACATTTTTATTTTTTGTCCATAAGTATAATATTATACTTATAGTGTCAAATTTATAGTTGAAAAAGAAATGAAAAAATAATAAAAAAAGATAAAATAATTGTTGACATTATATTTTAAAGTGATAAAATAAATGAGCGCGCTGTTATAAAGCGTAGCTAAATCTTTGAAAACTATATATGACGAACAAGAATTACAAACAAGCAATTCTTTTAAAAGAATGAGCAAAAAGGAAAAATAAAAACAAAACAAAAATAAATTTTTTGGAGAGTTTGATCCTGGCTCAGGATTAA
>JAEEHU010000026.1 GCA_016280975.1 Acholeplasmatales bacterium
ATAGTATAATGCAGCATTACTATTCTTTAGTACAACCTTTGCAAAATCAATCTTTTCTGAATTAGATAATTGATTTACAAATGGATTTGTTGGACTTGAATCATTTCCTGATGTATTGATTGGAGCAAACATTGTTAAATTGCTCTTAATGAAATTATTATGAAGTGTACTATTATTTGTTGAATTCTTATAAATGTAACACAAATAATCATTTCTTACATCAGTATAAGTTATATCTCCTAGATTTAATAATCTATCCTTCTTAATATTTGCAGGAGATACAGCACATGCTGGTTTAGTATAATTAACTGTATATGTGTAACTTGTAATAGAAGCTGCGTTAGTAGGTGCATTCGTCCATCCACCATTATAATATCTAACTACAATTTGTCGACCATAATATTGTGTTAAATCAATATTTGAGAATGTAACCGATGCGCCAGCATTAACAGTTTCATAATCTGATACCATATATGCTCCATTTGTAGCATCATATATAACATAATACTGTGTTGAGTTAGAAGGATTATTTACAGTGAGTGAAAGTGTCGCACTACTAATAGCTAAATCTGAATTAAAGCTTGCATAACCTGCATCTGAAGCTACTAATGATTGAACATTCGCTTGTGTAGGCGCTGTAATAGAAGTTGTATTTGGACTATCACTAACCACTACATTATCTGAAGTTGTTCCTATTGTTCCATTTGCAACATAACTATATGTAATTGTATAAGATACACCTGTTATATATCTATATAAGCTCCATGTATAGCCATTAGTATTTTGAACTGCAAATATAGTTTGATTGTAATATTCATCTAATATATTTAAAGTTGTATTAGTTGTTTGACCTGTTAGCCACTGGAATTGTGTATTTGGATAAACACTTGTAGGTGTTTTTGATTCAGCAAAATACATCGCTGTACTATCGCCAGCTGAACCACCTAAACTAACATTTGCAACAACACTATAAGATGTTACTTTATAGAATGTATCATTTCCAATTGCACTAGTTATAGCAGTATCAATTTGTGCTTCTACTTCAGCTTTTGTTATTGTGAAGTATTTAGCTTGATTACTATCAAGTACAGTTCCATTAAGAGTAGTTGACTGATTAGTATATGAATTATCTCGAATATAATATACAGCATATACGATAACATCACTATTTGATGTAATAGTTACTGATGTTGCACCATTAGTTACTATATTATATTCACCGATACCATTAACTGTTACTGTATCTGAACCAATAGTTAATGTAGATGATGTACCTGTTGATTTTGCAATTAGCATAATTCTTGTATCAGTTGTTGCTGGTGTTAAAGTCATCGATGTAAACTTTAATCCATAATTATATGTGTTTGAATCATATGTTGCTTGATTATATACAACTGATCCACTATATGCGCTTAATTCGCCTGCAAGATCATACATATTTGAAATATTAATATCACTATTATCATCAAATAATGATAAGTATTGCTCTAGGGTTGCAAGATCAAGTGAGCTTAGATTTGATAATACTATCTTATCACTACTATTAATATATCCAGGATGAAGTGTCAGATAATCTAAGAATGCACCTAAATCTGCATAACTATTATCAGACGTCATTCCATAAATAGTTGAAAGTCTCTTTAGAAGTCCTACATATTTAGCTTGATTACCAGCTGCGCCATAAATTAGTAATGACTTATTATCTCCTGTAAATGATGCAAGGCTATTTAAATATGCTTGAACTGTTGTACCAGATTCCTTATATAAATATGCAAATGGAATCTTACCAAGTCCTGCTTTTGATGCAGAATAGATATTTGCCATAAAGAATGAATCTATATAAGCTTGACCATTTGTATCATGATCTCCAAGTGCTTCAAGCATTGCAGCTTGAACAACCTTCTTAAATGTTGCAATATATGAACTCTTTAAGAAATAATTATTAAAGATATAATTAATGATTTCTCTTTCATCTGCTGATTGAGTCTTACCATCAGCATATTGAGTTAAATAACCATCTAGATTTAATAAATCCGAATGAGAATAATCAATGATTTGTGAAGTATATACGTGAACTTTTTCACTTTGCTTCCATGTGAAGTAGTTATTCCAACCACCAGAACGTCTATAAATACCAGTTCTAGCTGTTGAATGGTAAGCTTGTGATACTGTTGAAGTATACATTCTTAAACCAACAACACTCGCAATGAATGAATAGATTTGTTGAGATTGTCCATCAAAATTTTGTAATGTATGAACTGGTGTAAATCTATTGTTAACGTATCTACCAATAATGATTTGTTGATTGGCATTTCCTTGAACTGGGTGGTATGCACCATCCTTATCTTGAATATAACATCTTGTACTACGTGTCTTAATAGTTCTACCATCAGCAAGTGTAATATTTGCATCTCCACCGCTAGTGAATCTTGGACCCATTGTCGCATTAGAAAGTGAGAAATATTCACCTGTATTTTGTACATATAGGTATAAATCATTTGTTCCAAATAATGTACCAGACCAGTCTGTTGCACTACGTGAAATACCTGTCATTGGGTCTTTGAAGTTTTTAGCACCAAATTGTTGATTACTAAATCCTCTAAAGCCTGTTCCTATAGGATAATTTCCACTTACATAGAAATCAGCATTTGTTGTGTAAGTTGAGTTGGCACCACCTAATTGCTCGTTATTTGAATCATAATAAATAAGCATTGGGAATGGATATGTAGTATAGTTTGTATTTCCTGTTACATTAAATGCTTGAGCGTAAGTAACAGTTGAGTTATTTCCACCTCTACCCTTAATTGTTGCTGTACTAGTCCATAATGAATCATCTGAATAATGGAATAGAGAATAATAATTATTTTGATGTCCATTCAAACTCTTTGTGTCAGTATAAACTGTTGGATTTGTTATTGATTGAGTTCCATCTGCTGCAACAAATCTTAAGTCCGCTGATGTTCTAGCTGTATTTGTAACTCTTGTATAAGGACCATAGAAATATACAGCTGGTGTTATATCAGTTGTATACATATATGATAATCTTTCAGTCGTATCACCTAAGTAAGCACCATCATTATGTGGTTCAGTAATTGATTGATATGTATTGTTATATTCTGTTGCATTAAAGTATAAAGTATTAGGAATACCAAATGAAGTAAACTTATTCCTAAATATGCTTGTATCCTTTATTAAATTCCATAATGCAACTCTTTCATCGATTATTGATGATGATGTAGAGGTTGAACCTGAAGTTATATCTGCACTTGAATATAAGCTTGACATTGATGTGATGTTATATCCATCTTTAACAAGCTCACCATAGAAATTAATATCTGAACTCATATTATCTAAATATGTTTCAATATTATCAAAATTATAAGAAATAATTGTTTCAAATAATGTCTTCTTATTGGCAGTTGTAATATTTTGATATCCTCTTAGCATCTTAGCTGTTGCTGATAAAGAGTTATCATCAATACCTAAAATTGATACTAATTCTCTATAGAATCTAGCATCATTAATATTGGCAAGAAGTGTAGTTAAAAGTTCAATTCTCTTAGCTTCACTTGTTCCATAATTGAAATAGCTATTACTATTTGCTTCAAGATAGCTAATGTAATCATTCATTAGTGATATGATATCAGCTTCTTGCATTGTGCCTAAGTAAGTATCGATATAAGTCTTAACTGCATCTTCATTTACCATAATAGATTCAGCTAATACTTGTGAGAATCCATTTTCATATTTTAAAATTGATGATAATAATGTGATTAATTCTTCATCACTATCTATTAATTTATTTAATATAGATTCTCTTAATCCTATATTAATATATATATTAGATTGAGAATCTGCTGAGAATATATATTGTAATACTTGTAAAAGTGCACTATGATCTTCATCTGCGATTAATGCATCAATTAATGCTTCAAGGTCTGCTGGAGCTGAGTTTTGCATCCAAGTAAATACATCCTTAGCACTTGTTTTATAATTTGTATAATTTGTTGTCTTATTTAAAAGTTTTACTACATTTCCAACGTTAGTTGCAAAGTCTGTTGCGGCTGTTGAATATGCCATTGTTTGCCAGCCAATCTTTTCAAATAGAACTGGGTTAATGTATTTGAAACCTACGAATTCGAAATAGTCAGTTAAGTAAGCATCAGTTGGATTTGTTGTTGTATCAAATCTAACCTTACCTAATACTGCTTGTCTGAATGGGAAGCTATTATTGAAAATACCATAGTATGTTCTAGTTCCTGTTGTAACTACACCAGTATTTGCATTAATTGATGTAACAAAGCTTCCTGTTACACTTCCTGTTGAAAGTGGAGCATATTGTACATAGTTATTAATCCACTTATCATTTAAATATGAACCTGTACCAGCATGTGTTGAAACGTGTGCTGAATATAGTGTATCTGTTGAAACTGATACTCCTACTGGGGCACCAACTGTTTCACCAACGATGCCACATTCCTTATTAAATGAAATTAAATATCTAATTGCAATATTAGCTGAATTTGCAGATGTTGCATAGTTTGCAATAGCGAAAATTGAACCAATTGTAGAAATATAGTCTGTATTTCTTACGATTGATGTAAATGCTTGAATATTACCTGCTGTAGCATTAGTGAATATAACACTTGAAGTAGTTAATCCCTTAAATGTTGTATAATTTATCGCATTGTAATCTAGGTATGTATTACCATGAGTATGGTTATATCCTCTTGAAAGCATATATACGTTACCATAGTTGATTGTATTTGCGATATATACCTTTGTATTTTCTGTTACTTCACTTGCAAATCTACTGAAGTACATAACTCCGAATATACCAGATGCAGTTTCACTACCATAGATATTACCGTAATTTACTACGTTAATAGTATTTAATAGACCCATCGCAACGATACCAGCAGATTTAGCTTTTGCTTCTGCTGCTGTTGATGTTGTATTTAACGCAAAGTTATATGAGTATATATCACCATAGTTAATTGCGAATGATACGATTTGTGCTGAGTTTGGATTAGTTGTATTACCTTCATAAACTGAACCATCCTCAAGCTCGTCGTTTCTTGCAATGATACCTGAAACATTTACATTTGATAAATATGTATTACCACTTGATAGGTTAATACCCTTTAATGTACCATTATTTGCTGAATTTAAGATATATGCATATTTACCTATATTTAAATCAACAATACCAGCAATATTAATTTCTCTTTCTACTGCTGTATCATTGATATAATTTGATGCAAATATATCACCTAAGTTAAATGTATTAGTAATAGGTGCTTCATTTACATATGCAATACCTGATGCGAAGATATCACCTGTTACTCTATAGTTATTAGAATAAGATGTTGCAGGCTCTGTACCTAGGTATGATTGACCGTTGGCACTCATTACTGTTGCATCATAGTTTATAGAAACACTAGAGAATGATGTATTATCAATAGTAATACTACCATTATTAATTACATTATTTAATGAACCCTCAGCTTTTGAATCGAAGTCAACTGATGATGGGTTGAATGTGTCAATAGTATTTGGATCATATCCACTATTCTTATAACAAATACCAGATACGATTACATTTCCTGTAATAATAGCACTTGTATAGTTAAGATTAATATCTCCACCATTAACTATTTCATTTGCCTTACAACCAACTGATACTTCCTCAAGTACACCTACTATTACAATGTTTACAGTGTTATCGCCTGAACCAAGGTTCTTATTGATTGTTGCAGTAATTTTACCTTCATTTCTAACATCGTCATAATTGATATATTTACCTCTTACTGTACCATAGTAAGAATAATTAATCTTTCCACCAATTGCAGCCTCAGGTGTGATAGTTAAATCTCTTAAATTATAAACTGTCATTAGATCTGTAGTCATATTTGCATTTGGTGTTGAACCATTAATTACATTAACAACTCCAGAATATGTATGAGCAGTTTGCATATCAAGTGAAAGTGGACTTAAAGCAGTTGATGTCTTTGTTGCAGAATTATTATATTTTTCAGTGTAGTTTAAGTTATATACACCTGATAATTCTGAAACAAATCCATTTTCTGTTATTAGGTTAACACCACTTGTATATTCAACTATATCGCTTACTTCTTGTGATAAAGTCTTAATGTTTGCTCTATTTGCTAAAGATGATGCTCTATATCTATATCTACCATCCTTAGTCTTATCACTTGATGGAATTAAACCAGTTGATAATTGAGTAGTTAAAATATCAGCATTAATAATACCTGCAAGATATAATTTAGCACTCGCATTTGAACCATATACTGTAATATCACCTTGGTTAGTGAAATTCATTACTTGGTTCTTTACACCTAAGTGTCTACCAATTACACCGGCTACATAAAGTGATTTATAAACTGCAGATAAGCCGTTAGTACCAACTGAAATTGTACCAATATTTTCAAGCTCATCAGCATTGATTGTATATGCTGCACCAACTACACCACCAACTTGGCAGTCTACATTAGCTGCATTGAAGTTTAAATTCATATTAACTGCAGATAAACATGTATTAATGCTACCATATGTATCCGCGATATAACCAACTACACCACCGATTGCGAAACCTTGAGTATAAACTGATGAAGGAAGGCTGCCTGCACTATATTGTGTCATTAAATATGAACCAGCAACAGTACAATCAGAAATTGTACCTTCACCACCAAGGATACCTGCAACACCACCAAGATAGAATTCGTTGATGCTTGCTGAATGTGTTGTAGTTATATAAACATTAACATTTGAAATAGTACCCTTTTCAACATAACCTGATACTGCTGCTATTGCTTTAACGTTGTTAGATGAATCAACTGAATCTAGGTTAACTGAATAAGGAACTACGTTTAAGTTAGATACTTCACCACCTAGGTATGGGAATAAGCCGTATGCTTCAATACCTAGTGTAGCTGTTTTTCTTTCAGATGCTACTGCATCGAAATTGAAAATTGTAGGGTATGATGAATCAACACCTGTAATTAATGTAGGCTTAACTGTACCTGTTGATTCCTTACCTGTAATTTTTGCTGTAATAATTTGATTATATACATATTCACGTGGAGCGATACCCTCTAAGTCGATATCTCCTTCGATGCTATAAACTACCTTATCTCCTGCGAAGAAATCACTCGCATTCATTAATTCATGCATATATAGATAGTCTTTAACATCTTCAATCTTGAATGTATATACACCTTCTGATTTTGTGTACTCTAATCCACGTAGAATTGGTGTTTGATTCTTAATATAAGATGCTAATGTAGAATCATTATATTTAGAAGGTAAATACCAATTATTATTTGATGTATAGTAATACTTTAAAGATGATGCTGTATCAGACTTATAATCTCTACAGAATACACCGACATTTTGATTTTCTGCAAATGTTGCATCGTAAAATACTTCGCTCTTATATGTGATTTCAACACTTGAACCAACTAAATTATATGATTCAATACTTCCGTCATAGTAATATAGATTATTATTGTCGCTATCTGAAGTATCATAATTTGAATCTTCATATACGATATCTGCGATTGCTTCATAACCTGTAATCTTGTGGTTTGCAACACTTTCTACTGCTACATAACAGTTATTTAGCTTACCAGAACCTGTATTTGAATAAACTAAACCAGCAATACGATATGAACCATAGAATGCAAGACCAATTTCATCTTCTACCATGTCTCTTAAGTCTCTATAGTAGCAATATGTAACTGTACCTGTATTCTTACCAACTAGGTTTGCAACACCACCATGTTGAGTTACATTATCAAGATCTACTGATACAACTGTATTTCTTGATTCAACAACACCTAGGTTCTTAATAGTACCTGTGTTTTCAGCAAACATAGCATAATAATACATATTTTCGTATGTTTTAGCATTATTTAACTGTGATGTAATATCAACCATTTTTAAATTTGATATTTCAAATCCATCACCATCAAATGTACCACTAAATGGAGTACCATTAAAACCAACTGGAATGAATTGATTATTGATGTTATAGTAAATATTTGACTTTAACTTATAACTCTTTGATAAATATCCATTATTTGAGTTACAAGCAAGTGAGAATAAATATAATTCATTCGCTGATGAAATAGTTACTGTTTTAGTTCCAACACTTGAAAGTGCTGTATACGCATCTGTCATTGAAATAGTTGTTGTAGATTCAGATACATTTGGATCAGTAATATGCGCTTGATTGCTTGAGTAAACGGATGTCGTTTTATTAAATGCAGCATCACTAATTCTGTCATTAGACTTATTTACTAAAGAAACAATAGTTAATACAAGTGCTAATACTGATAATACTGTTGTTATAGCAGCAATGATAATCTTATTAAATTTTCTTTTATAAGTCTTACCTTTCATAGCGACCTCCTATTAACTAAATAATTCTTCGAAGTTTACTTCCCATAGCTTTTCTGCACGGTTTGCTTGAACAATATCTACAGTGAATGAAACCTTAACTGTAGTTATCTTTGATGCAGCTTGTGCTGATTTATCGTAATAGAAATATCCCTCATTGATGTTAAATGTGAACTTTTGAGTTTTGAAAACATCATTTTCAATTACTGGTTCAATCATTTCCTTATGATAAACAACATTTGTACTTGCATCATAATACCAATCATCATCTGTTACTGAGAATGGTGATGAACCAGAAATCTTATCCTTAGAGATATATCTTATTCTTTCTGTTCTTGTTGATAAAAATTGAGTTGAAATCCATGCATCTTGAATGTGGATTCTTACATAAACTGGAATCTTTGTTGTGAATGAGAATTCAAGTCCTAATTGAGATAGATAAGGAACTGAATAATCAATTCTTACATCTTCCTTATTTCTATAGCTTGCAAAGCATGTAACGTTATTTTGAGATGTTGAAATAGCTGCTGGAGTTGCGCTTGATAATAAATCGTTATCTAGAATTGTTATAGATAAGCTATCACTACCAATGATTGCTCTTAGGTTACCCTCAACTGATGCTGACTTTCTTAATGATGTAACTGATGTTAATAAGCCAGTTTGAGAATTAATAGTTACTGTTAATACTGCAAGTGATTCACTTGAATTAGTTGGAGTAACAGTTAAAGTGTTACCTGAAATTGTTACTGTTAATTTATTTACTGAGCTATCATATGCAGTCTTAACTGTATTAAGAGCATATGATGGAATATAATATTGCTTTCCTGATTGATATGCTGATGCTACAACAAATGCACCAATAGTGTCATCCATTTCATAGTATGTAACACCTGGAGTGAATGATGAAATTGAAACTTGTTCATATGATGCCTTCATTTGGAATCCTTCTAATACACAAACTGTATCGATTCTCATCTTCTTTGCCATGTAATAGCCTGTTGAATATGGATCATTATTTGTTTGTGACTTGATTTCAGCATCTGATGCATACTTTTCGTATGTTAAGTAGTTCTTTGAATTAACTACTACATCACCGATAGTTACATCACCATCATATGTAACCTTCTTCATGCTATATGCAGCATAAATAGTTATGCCGATCATTGAAATAAATAGGCTTATAAGTCCTAATAAGATTATTGGCTTTTTAAATTTATTAATTTTTTTCATTAGGACTCACTTCCTTTTTAAATCTATTTTTATTCTGCTTTTAAATTAAGCACTAATGGATATTCATTGTTTCCATTATTTAAGAAATTGTTTGTTGCGCCTGCATATGGTTGAACACCATAGATATAAGCATATAGAACTATACTTCCTCCTGATGTACCATAGCTACCTGCTGTAAGCTTAGTTGCTGTTTCATATTTATGTGTTAATGTGTTTGTTGATAAATATGATTCAACTGATGTTTGGTATTTGTTAGCTTGTGCTACTGCTGGTAGCTTATATTCATTTGTTTGTGAAATATAAGTTAGCTTTGAAACATCAGAAATAACACATGATACATAAGATCCGCTTACTGCATAGCCACATGCTGTAACTGCACTTGATGCTATTGTAAAGTCTGATAAATATGCAACTGTCTTCTTTTCATAATATGTTGCATTTGCATCATATGTTTTTGCTAAAGTATATGTTGATGATGCAAGTGTGTAATATTCAGCACCTGGTTGATTGAAATCATCAAGTGATAGATTTTCAACCTCAACATATTCTTCAACTGCAAATGCACTACCATCTCTATCAAGTACTGTAACATAGCTTCCTAAAGCATTTGTAAGAGCTACTGCTGTAATTTTTGATGATGTGATTGTTGGTGTTGCATCAAATAGCTTACTTCTTGTGTAATATGTTGTACCAGATGCATAAGCTGATTGAACTGTATATGTTTTTAAAACATTGTCGTATGTAAAGTATGTGTTTGCTGCTGCACCTTCAAATATAGTCTTATTAACTGATGCCTTAGTATATCTATAAACTGAAATTACGCCAGCTGCGATTTCAGTTCCTAGTGTATATCCTTGAGTATCTTGCTCTAGAGTGATATCAACTGCTGTAGTTGAGTAGTTTGTAATTGTTAGTTTTAAGCAAACTGCCATACTTGGTAAATAATAAGCTTCAGTTTGCGATTTAATATCAAAAAATGAAATATCTTCAACATCGAATGTTTCCTGATTAACTGCTGTATCAGAATTGATTGAGTAAGATATTGAAATACCATTTGTTGAAATCTCAACTGGACTTGTTTTCTTAGTGTTGATATACCAAGCGAATGTTATTATAGTTCCCACTACTATTAGTGATAGTACGGCAGCTATGATGTTAATTAGAACTTTCTTCTTCATAGTTACCTCCTATACCTTCTTAACAACAAATGATGCTAAATATAAGCTTTGATACATGTAGTATGGATTTAGCTCATCGTCATCAAGATAAATTAATGAGAAATATAAATTAAGTCCGGAAGGTGTAACAGTTAAGTTTTCAAAGATGCTACTATTTACATTCATAACTGAACCATCTGTTGGAAGATCATCAATTGCTGTGAATGTAGGTTCTTTTGTTTCAACTGTACCATAGTATTGAATTCTATAGCCATTTTCGATTAAGTATGCACCAAGTGAAATTGCTGTACCTTGAACCTTGTATAAAATTTGATTATCGATAACAACAGCGTTTGATACGCTATTGATTGTATACTGTGGAATTGTGTTATATGTAATCTTGTTACCACTAACCTTTACGAATGTTGTATCTAGGTTAGATTCGATTCCTTCAAATGCTCCTGTGATATTGATATTTGAATCACCACTATTATGGCAAGTTAATCTAAAGCATTGATAGAATCCTGGAAGAACATTTTCAAATTCTAGCTCTTCTGTTACAAGCTTCCATGAGTTAGAAGTTTTATCGTAGTATGATAGCTCAAATGAAAGGTCATCTCCAGCAGTATTTGCAACGATATTTTCAGCCTTAGCCTCTTCGTTAACAACATACCAAGAGAATACTGTTACTATTAAAAGGGCAACAGTAACTAAAAGTGATGCGCAAGATAGAATTAGATTTAGTTTTTTCTTCATTTCGCATCACCCCTCTTTCTTAAAAATAAGTACAAAAAAAGCCAGTACACACAAAATATTCCCGTGCAACTGGCTAGCCAAAATGACCCCTATAGCTTTGCGTCACAAGGTTCCCCTTGCTTTGCTTTTTTATTGTAATTAAATTTGTGTATCGTTCATATTTTGTTCTGTTTTGTTTTGTTTGTTTTGTAATGCTATCGTTTTGTTTTAAGATATTTCTTAATATCTTTTCACTTAATTATATATAATTAAGGGTAACTTTGTCAAGTTTAAATGTTTTATAGTTTTAAAAAATGTTGCAAATGTTAATGCGCAATTTTTCTCAAATTATTTCGAGTATAAGCACTTATTTAAGTCAGAAAGTTTTATATTTCCCTCACGAAGTAATACTACCTCATCCTGATCATTAAATGAGATAACTGTTGATGGAACATTAGTTGAAACTGAATCTGTATCATAAATAAAATCAACTATGTCATGATATTTATTATAAATATCATGGTACTCATTAAGTGGCACCATTCCTGAGTCGTTAACTGATGTTGTAAGCATAGGTCCATTTTCCTTTAAAATTGATAGTGCAATCTTAGAATTTGGTATTCTTACACCTATAGTTTTATACCCTATTTTTTGATAAACTTCGGGCTTAGATTCTACTACTAAAGTTAGTCCTCCAGGTAGAAAATTATTAGCTAATTTTTTCGCATTTTCTGTTAAATTTGCGATACTTTCTATCTGATTTATGTCATAACAAAGGCATGCAAGAGGCTTAGATTTTGGTCTATTTTTTATCTTATAAATCCTCTCAATTCCCTCTAAATCAAATATCTTTGTACCTATTCCATAGACTGTATCTGTTGGAAAAATTATCACTCTTCCCACTTAAAATCACCGACATAAATGAATGTCATTCGATCCTTTCCTTCTAAATCTTTTAGTGTCTCAACCTTAGCCTTTGGGAAATAAAATTTAGCTAATTTTTGCATCTCATCCTTTTTATCATAGCCATGCTCAAAGGCTATCATCGCCTTCTCTTTTAGGTGTGGTTTTAGCCCTGATAAAATGATTTTATAGAACTTCATTCCATCACTTCCACCGAATAAAGCTATGTTAGGCTCGTTATCCTTAACAAGGCTCATAACCTCTTCTTCCTCTGGAATATATGGTGGATTTGAAACAAAAATATCAAACTTCATATCACCAAGTGGCGCTAGCATATCTCCTTCAAAAAACTTGACAGCTGCGCCCATTTTTTCATTATTCTTACGTGCAACCTCAAGTGCTTCAGGAGATATATCAGTTGCGATAACTCTCATATTTTTTTCTTCTTTTGCAAGTGATATTGCAATACAACCAGAGCCTGTTGCGAGGTCACAAACATCTACTATTTTGCCACCAAAATGCTCATCGTATCTATATAAAACATTTTCTACTAATTCTTCTGTTTCACATCTTGGAATTAATACACTATCATTAACAATAAAGTCATATCCATAAAATGTAGTATAGCCAATTAAGTATTGAATTGGCTTATTTTCATGAAGATATTTATTAAATATTTCATCGAATTTATTTATAATGTCTTCTTCTATTTCTTCACTCATTTTAAGATATAATTCATATGTTTCAAGCTTAGTAACAGACTCAAGAAGTAAAACTACTGCACTTTCTTCTTTGTCATTTTCTATAGCTTCATTTTGTTTTAATTTTATAAATTTTTGGTATGTCATATAAACCTCTAATTATTTTTTATTTTTAAATAGTATATCACTTAAAAGTAAACAAAAAAAGTTAAACCAAAAAAATGATTTAACTTTTAATTTTTATTTTGTATATAAAACTATTTTATTTTCCTTTAAAGTAGCTTTAACATCAATTACTCTTTGATTAGAAGATCCCTTATATTTTAATTTAGGGTCATATAATTCATCGATAAATTGACCATCTACTAAAACATCAATATAAGAAAGAACCTCTTTATTAAAAATATCTTCATATTTATAACCTGTCCAAACCCATATTGTTTTATTAGGATACATACTTTTGAATTTTTTAGCTAATGTAATTGTCCCATTGATATTTACAGGATGAAGTGGCTCTCCACCTAAAATAGATAGTCCTGCAACATATTCTTTACTACATAATTCTAAAATATTATCAATTACCTTATCATTAAATTCTATTCCCTTATTAAAATCCCATGTGTCACTATTAAAACAATTTTTACAATGGAAATGACAGCCCTGGAAGAATAATGATACTCTTACACCAGGACCGTTTGATATATCCATACTTCTTATTTGATTATATCTCATGATTTATATACTTTATTATCAATATGAAGTACTCTATCCTTTATTTCTTCAGTTCTTCCCTTATTCCAGAAATTAGTTCCAATATAGCCACAAGTACGACGTGCTACATTTAATAAATTATGATCCTTATTACCACAGTTAGGGCAATACCACTCTAAATCATCATTAATTAATATTTCGCCTGTATAGCCACACTTTTGGCAGTAATCACTCTTTGTATTTAATTCTGCATACATAATGTTATCATAGATAAATCTTACAACTGATACAACTGCGTCAATATTATTCTCTAGATTTGGTGTTTCAACATATGAAATAGCACCACCTGGAGATAATGCTTGGAATTCACTTTCAAGCTTTAACTTAGTAAATGCATCAATTTCTTCAAATACAGGTACGTGATATGAGTTTGTAATATATCCTCTATCTGTAATACCCTTAACTGTACCGAATCTTCTCTTTAAGCATTTAGCAAACTTATAAGTAGTTGACTCAATTGGTGTACCATATACTGAATAATCAATATTTTCTTCCTTCTTCCACTTATCACAAGATTCTACTAATCTCTTCATAACTGAAATTGCGAAGTCATGGCCATCACCATTATCTGTATGAGAATGATTTGTCATATATTTAACACATTCATATAAGCCAGCATAGCCTAATGAAATAGTTGAATATCCATTATGAAGTAAATCATGGATAGATTCACCTTTATTAAGACGAGCTAAAGCTCCATATTGCCATAATATTGGTGCAACATCACTTGTAACATTAGCTAGTCTCTTATGTCTAATTTGAAGTGCCTTATGACATAATTCTAGTCTTTCATCAAAGATACGCCAGAATTCATCAAAATCACCATTACTAGATAGTGCAACATCTGGTAGGTTAATAGTTACAACACCTTGATTAAATCTACCATAATACTTAGGCTTTCCAGTTTTTGGATCAATATAAGGAGTTAAGAATGATCTACAGCCCATACAAGGATAGCAGTTTCCATTTCCTTCCTTATCAACCTTATATTCAAACATCTTCTTTTCAGAAATATAATCAGGAACCATTCTCTTAGCTGTACACTTACATGCAAGCTCAGTTAAATAAAAATATTTAGAATCCTCATGAATATTATCTTCCTCTAATACATATAAAAGCTTAGGGAAGGCAGGAGTTACATAAACACCCTTTTCGTTCTTAAATCCAACAATTCTTTGTTTTAAGAATTCCTCAATAATCATTGCAAGTTCATCTTTATATTCATCTGTTTCATTTAAATACATGAATACACTTAAGAATGGAGCTTGACCATTAGTATTAGTCATTGAGTTTACTTGATAGTTAAATGTTTGAACACCATCTTCAACTTCTTTTCTAATATCCTCTTTAGCAAACTTCTCAGCTGTTTCATCATCTAAGCCACGGCTCTTATACTTCTTTAAATATCCATCATAGCTTGATTTAACAAAAGGAGCTAGATGAGATAATGTAATAGTTGCTCCACCATAAGATGATGATGTAACAGCTAGTATAATTTGTGTTGCGATTGTGGCAGCTGTTATAAATCTATGAGGCTTATCAATTTTTACATTGTTTATTACTGTACCGTTTTGAAGCATATCCTCTAGATTTATTAATTCACAGTTATGTAGGGCATTTTGGGCAAAATAATCAGCATCGTGGAAATGAATAATACCCTCATCATGTGCTTTTACGATATCATCAGGTAGTAAAAATCTTCTTGTGATATCTGTTGATGTAATACCAGCTAAGTAATCTCTTTGTGTAGTTACTAAATCGGCGTTTTTATTTGAATTCTCACTGTTCCAATATTCGTTTTCTCCCTCTATTAATTCCTTAATAGATTGGTCAGTAGTATTTGCTTTTCTTACAAGTTCTCTTGTGTATCTATATGTAATATAGATCTTCGCAAGAGTATATTTAGAATATTCCATCAATTTCTCTTCGATAATATCTTGAATATCCTCAACTAAAATTCTCTTTTTACCTAAATCCTCAATGTACTTAATAATTTCTTCAATTTCTTTGTCGCTCACCCTGTCTCTGCTCTTAACCTCTTGGTTAGCTTTCTCGATAGCAGTGACAATTTTAGACTTGTCATAGTCGACAATATGACCGTCCCTTTTTACAATCTTCATCCTATCAACTCTCTTTCTCGAAACTACTTCCATTATATGAAAAAAATAATTTTATAAAAAGTCGCATTTGCAACTTTTTTTTAATTTGTTATAATAAAATTATAAGGAGGTAAAATTCTATGCCATTTTCAAATATTAGAGAAGCTGATAAGCAGAAATTAATCGAGATATTAAAGGGCCATATTTATAGGTTCAAAGAGGGCGAAGATATCCTTCCCACAATCATACTTAAAAACATTATTTGTATCATGCAGGAGGGTTCAGCCTCTATTACAATAAATACCTATGATGGTGATGAAATACTAGTTGAGGAATTATATAACAATTCTATATTTGGATCTAACATTTCAGATATAGATAATAAGGACTGCCAAATAATAGCTAAGTCAGATTGTAAGGTATTAGTATTTGAAACAGCTCATATCCTAAATTATGAAGGTAATAATGTATGCTATAACACTTTTACTACTAACCTATTTAGATTACTATGGGAAAAATCAAAAATCATTTTATATAGAATTAGAATATTAACAAGAAAGACTATTAGAGATAGACTCTTAGAATATTTCAAAATCGAATATGAAAAGAATCACTCTAAAACAATAAAGCTAAATATATCACTTAAAGATCTTGCAGATTACATATCTGTAAATAGATCTAGTATGTTCAGAGAAATAAAATACCTCAAGGAAGATAAAATAATTGAGGTAAATGATAAAACAATAAAATTATTATACGATTTTAAATAGAAAAAAGACTTGGTCCCCACCAAGTCTTTTTTAATTGCGGCCATCACCCCGCATATTTTTCTTCGCCACCACACGAAGCTAATATAGTCACCCACCACAATGACTATAAAAGAGTACCTATAATTTCAAATTAATATAAAAATGAATAAAAAGAAATTATATTAATGGAATATGAAAAAATAGATTTTACCCACTTTTATTATAAGATATTAATCTAACTAGTCAATAAAATTATGCTTCGAATACTTCTTTTTGATAATACTTAGATTCACTTGTTTCAATCTTAGTATTTTCTAAAATAATGTTTTTACATAATTTTAAATCTAAATCCTTATTGGCCTTAATGTAAGAATTTTTAAGTGTAATATCATGAATTGGAAGCTCAGGTAAGCCAAGCACCTTAAGTGCAACCTCTGAATTGTTACAATTAATATTTTCTAGTGTAATATTCTTAAATTCAGGTACGTCATCTAAATTAGCTGTAACCTTACCTTCGTTTGCATCCTCAATATTAACAAGTACATATCCCATAGTAAATATAATTGCTTCTCCAATTATATTAACCATAGTGATATCCTTTATTGTTATATCAGATACAACTCCACCACGGCCCATAGCTGATTTAAATCTTACACCAATATCAGTTCCTGAGAATATACATCTTTCAACTAAAATATTCTCAACACCTCTACTCATCTCAGATCCTACTACAAATCCTCCATGAGCATCATATACCTTACAGTCGTGAATCCAAACATTTCTTGTTGGCTTTTTAATCTCACGTGCTTTTTTATTCTTACCTGATTTAATACAGATACCATCATCACCAACAGCGAATACTGTATTTGCAATTTCACAGTTCTCGCATGATTCTAAATCAATTCCATCTCCATTTTGAGCTGAGAATTTATTTTTAATTTGGGCATTATTCATTGTGAAATTAGTACAGTATAGTGGATGTACATTCCATGCAGGTGAGTTTGTCAATGTAACATCCTCAATTAAAACCTTATCGCATGAAATAAGTGATACAAATACTGGACGATATACATCATAATTTTTAGCTGCAATCTCTAAGCACTTAGGGTCATCATAATCAGGCTCTTTACCACAAATACCCTCATAGTATGTTTGTGTTGGACACCATATTTCAGTTTCCTTAGTCTTAAATACATATGGAGATTTCTTTAAGCAACGTTCCCATTCCTTTTCTGTTAGCTTAAATTTCTTTATACCTCTCCATAAATCACCAGAGCCATCCATAATACCATAGCCTGTTATAGCAATGTTACATGCATTTTTCGCACTAATAGGAGATATAGCTCTTATCTTTTTAATACCCTCGTATTCAGTAAATATAAGTGGGTATTCTTCCTTTGATTTAGTAAATTTAACATAGGCATTATTAGATAAATGTAGGTTGACATTTGATTTAATTTCAATTGGACCAGTTAAATAGAATCCATCTGGAATTAAAACCATACCTCCACCATTTTTACTACATTCATCGATTGCACTTTGAATAGCCTTTTTGTTGTTAAAATCAAGCTTTCCTTTCGCACCAAAATCAAGAATGTTATATACCTTGTCATTAAATTTAGGTCTTTCTACTTTAAAATTCATAAAGTCCTCCTTTTTTAAAAGAGGGATGGATTACTCCATCCCCTTAAATTTATTTTGTTGTTGAACCAAATCCACCATTTCTGATTGATTTTACATCATCATCAAATGTAATACCATATTCAACAAATATACCTTGCATAAATCCAGTACCCTTCTTTATTTCAAGTACCTTACCTTCGTTTGAATCATTTGTGATCTTTGCAAATATATGACCTTCATTATCAGAATAATAATAGTCACTATCAATAATACCAACTGTATTATTTAATTGCAATCTATATTTAAATCCTAAGCCTGATCTTGGATATAATTTTAAAACATAGTTTTCTTCCATATATACTCTAATACCAGTTGGAATCTTAATTGTTTCACCTGGCTTTAAAGTAAAATCAAATGGAGAATAAAAATCATATCCAGCTGATCCCTTGGTTGCTCTTTTTGGTAGCATTAAAGTATCATATAATTCTTTTACTTCTTCATCACTTTTGTTATCAAATCCTGATTTAAATTGATCAAATGATACAATTTCAAATCTTGCTATTCTTTTAAAATTATCCATTAGCTCCGTCCTCAAATAATACTATTCTTCCTTCACGCTTTGTTTTCTTCACATCAATTACTCTTTGATTTGAAGAACCCACCCAGTGAATCTTAGGGTCATATTTATCGATTTCAAATCTTCCATCACATATTACATCAATCATTGATATAAATGGAAGTCCAGCGATTTGCTCATATGTGTAGCCTGTATATAACCATTTTGTTTTATGTGGATATCTTGCATTGATTTCAGCTACTAAGTCACCAATTTCATTTACATTTACTGGATGAAGTGGATCTCCTCCTGAAAATGTAATACCAGATACATAGTCCTTATCTAGTTCTTGAAATATTTCTTCCTTTGCAGCATCATCAAATTCTATTCCGCCATTAACATCATGAGTCATAGGGTTTTGACAAAATGGACAATGGTGACCACAGCCAGCAACCCATAGTACTACTCGTAAGCCGCTACCATTGAGCATATCATCTTTTGTTATGTTATGGTAACGCATTACTACATACTCTTCCTCTCTGCAATTTCTGCCATTTTAGCATCATTTAATCTTGATGCTCCACTAACTCTAGAATAAGATAAATAACCATTCATTCTTTCAATCTTAGTTAAGTTTCTACTTCCGCATTTTGGACAAACATCCATTGCAAGCTCTTGATGTCCACAGTCCTCACAATATGCTAAGCTTAAGTTTACACCCTCATAGAAGCCCATATCCATAGCTCTTCTTATTAAAGTCTTTACAGCTTCAATATTATAATCTATTGGATATTTTACATATTGAATCTTTCCACCATTTGCAAGCTCCCAGAATCTAGCTTCCTTATTTTGCTTTTCAATTGGTGAAATATCCTCAGTAACATGGCAGTGGAATGAATTAGATACATATGGTCTATCTGATACATTTTCGATAATTCCATATTTTGCTCTAAATTGCTTAATTTGTGTTCCACATAATGATTCAGCAGGTGTACCGTATATAGCATATAGGTGATTATCTGCTTTCTTAAATTCTAATATTTTATTATTAATATGTCTCATTACCTCTAGGGCAAATTCGCCATCCTCTGCGATTGACTTACCATTATATAATTCTTGTAATTCGTTTAATGCAGTAAATCCAAATGATGCAGTTGCGGCCTTTAATAGAGGTTTAATCTTATCGCTAGGATTTAAATGACCTCCATAGAAACCACCTTGGCAATATGCAAGTGGGTTTGTTGAAGCTCTCATTTCTCCTAAGTAATCATAAGTACGACAATGTAATTTTCTAATTAATTCTAGGTAATAATCTAACACCTCATAGAAATCCTTTGATTCCTTACGAGCCTTAGCTAATATCATTGGTAAATGAAGTGATACGGCGCCAATATTAAATCTACCTACAAATACTGGCTCATCATCCTCATCAGCTGGTTCAAATCCACCACGCTCATAATAAGGAGATAGGAATGCTCTACATCCCATAGGAGAAATAACCTTACCGTATTTTTTATACATAGATGCGATATATCCCTCACCAGATAGGCTTAACCAATCTGGATACATTGTTTTAGATGAGCATAATACTCCTTCTTCAAATAAATCCTCATTTACACAACCAATTCCATGTAATTCCTTGTCATATAGGAATACAATTTTAGGGAATAATACAGGACGCTTTCTTCCTGGCTTTCCTTGACCTCCACGTCTAACCTTTAGGCATTCCATAGTACACATTTTTGCAAATCTTGATGTACCTAAGCCTAAGGTTACAGTTATAAATGGATAATCACCTCTTGATGATCCAACTGTATTAAATTTATATTCAAGACCTTGCCAGCCTTGCTTGAATTCATTTCTAACATCTTCTATTGCTTGATCAGACGCTTTATCACGAGATAAACCTAAGCCAACATATTTATGATAATATCTTGAATAGCTCTTTTCTGCAAATTCTTCTAATATTTTATCAATCTCTGGTACTGTAAATCCACCATACTGTTGGGCAGCTGTAGCTAGAACTATATCTCCAATAACATCAAATGCTACATCAAGTGACTTTGGCTCATTATACCAAATGTTACCCATTTCAAAGCCACCCTTTAAAACTGCTTGAACGTCAAATAGACAGCAGTTCATAGTATCACGTCTTGCGTTCATATCATGAACATAGATATATCCATCATTTATAGCTTGTAATTCTTCTACATTTAAGAAGAATTTTTTGTATAATTCTTTATTTAATTGATTATAGATTAAGCTTCTTTTTGTAGATACTAGTGAGCTATCTGTATTAGAGTTTTCCTTATCTCCAATATACATAATAGATTGGCTTTTAGTATATACATCATCAAGCATATGTACGAAATCTTGCTTGTAGTTACGGTAGTCTCTATAGCTTTTTGCAACCTGTGGGAAATGCTTTTCTAGTGCACCTTCTACATAGTTATGCATATTTGGAATAGTGACAGTCTTATCACCATGCTCGTTAATACTTGCAATAACTGAATTTACAATATTTTCTAAATCAGCCTCAGTAAATTCAACAAGCACTCTTGCTGCTGATTTAGTTACTGCAGATTTAATCTTATCAGGATTAAATTCGGCAATTGTCCCATCCTTCTTTATGATTTTTATATCCATAAAAACACCCTCTCACTTGTATAAATTTTATCACTAAAAAATTCCTTATTCAACGAAACAAATATCGCTTTAAAATTTATTTAATTTGCTACTTTCTTTCATAAGTTTTTTTTATAAAAAACAGCTCTATTTTTGTTTTATTTTTAATTGAGTATGTGTATATAAAACAAATAATATATTTTTGTCTTTAATTTTGATACAAGTAGTTAATTATTATAAATTTTACTTATAACGGACAAATACATATAATTGCCCGTATTAAGCTTACAAAACAAGTCTAATATTAATGAAAATTAGAACACAATTTTTATAATATTATTTGGTAGTTTTTAATGCTATATGAATATACCTTATTAAATTAAAAAGAGAGAATTAAATCTCTCTTAATAATTACTTATTTAATTTAGCCTCAAGCTCTTTTTTCATATCCTCATAGCCAGGCTTACCAAGTAGTGCGAACATATTCTTCTTATATGATTCTACACCAGGTTGGTTAAATGGATTAACGCCTAGAGTATATGCTGATACACCACAAGCTATCTCAAAGAAATATACCATGTAGCCATAAGTATATGCTGATACATTAGGTACAGTTACTCTAATGTTAGGTACTCCACCATCAACATGGGCAATTAGTGTACCCTCCATAGCCATCTTATTAACATAATCCATACCCTTGCCAGCTAAGAAGTTTAAGCCATCAAGGTTATCATCAGTCTTTTCAATCTTAATATCAGCAACTGGCTTATCAATTGAAATAACTGTTTCGAATATAGTTCTTTCACCTTGTTGAATCATTTGACCTAATGAGTGTAGATCTGTTGAGAAGGAAGCACTTGTAATCCAAATACCCTTATTATCCTTACCTTCAGATTCACCATATAATTGCTTCCACCATTCAGCGAAGTAATTTAATCTAGGCTCATAGTTAACAAGCATTTCAAGCTTCTTACCACTTCTATATAATACATTTCTTACTAAAGCGTATTTTAATGCATCATTCTTTTCAATATCCTTTTCAGCATACTTTAAATATGCATCCTTTGCACCAGTCATCATTTCATCGATATCAATTCCTGCTGCAGCAATAGGTAATAATCCTACTGGAGTTAATACAGAGAATCTTCCACCAACATCGTCAGGAACAACAAATTCCTCATAGCCTTCTGCATCAGCTAAAGTCTTTAAAGCTCCTCTTGCTTTATCAGTTGTAGCATAGATTCTTTTTCTTGCTTCTTCCTTACCATAGCGCTTTTCAATATAATCCTTAAAGATTCTAAATGCTATAGCTGGTTCTGTTGTTGTACCACTCTTTGAAATAACATTAATTGAGAAATCCTTATCCTTTAGGTAATCAAGTAATTCTACTGCGTAAGTTGATGATATTTGATTTCCAACAAATATAACCTCAACTCCATCATTATTGAAATACTTCTTAAGCATTTCAATTGCACTTCTTGCACCTAAATAAGATCCACCAATACCAATAGCAAGTAGCACCTTTGATTGTGCCTTAATTCTTGCTGCTGCCTCTTGGATTCTTACAAATTCATGTCTATCGTATGTGATAGGTAAATCTAGCCATCCTAAGAAGTCATTTCCAGCTCCCTTTTTACTTCTTAAAACATCGTGAGCCTTTAATACATCTTCCTTTGTTTTATTAATTAAATCGCTATCCGCAAATGATAGTGCCTTAGATATATCTAAGCATAATTTTTCACTCATAAATCGTACCCCCTAGTAAATTTTATTATAACACGAAAAAAGCTATTAAAATAGTAGTTATTTTTATAAATCAATGATACTATCGAATTTTATCTTTGATTTTTCTATTTCCTTTTCATTTCCAAGTACACATAGTGTGTGTTCCTTAAATGAATCAGAATATACTTTTTCAAATGATACTAAATCTTCTTTAGTACAATTTACTAAATTAACTCTATCATTTAATCTATCTTCATATGTTATTCCTTGGTTATATAGCATCTTTGCTGTCTTTGCCATATCCTTTGGATGAAGTACTAATTGTGATGAGCCTATTGCTCCAATTTTGAATTTTAATAAATCCTCATCTGATGGATTAATATTCTTAATAAATTCTGGCGCCTTTAAATATACATCATATGTATAATCAAGATTTGGATCTCTATAGCTTGTAAATCCTAATGTCTTATTCTTTGTATAAAGCATCATACAGCCATATGCTCCACCATGAACTCTAACTCTATCCCACAAATAATCCATAGACATAGTATTTTGTAGTACATATGCCTTTGAATTAAAGTCATATTTATTAAGTGCACCTACTGCGACGAAATTAACATTAAAGCTTGTTTTAATTGCTTCACGCTTATATGTAGGCTTAAATACTAATTTTTCATAATCATTAGAATCTGGAAGCTTATCATATAAATTATTTGCAATAGCCTTAGCCTTTTCTAAATCCTCCTTACTTCCTGTAACACTTAAAGTGAAGTTCTTCTTAGTAAGGAATGACTTAATATTTTCAAACTTTGATTTGATTTCTTCAAATCTTTCATCAAAATTATCATTTAAATCAGTAATAAATTTAATGTATTCAACACCTGACATTAAATCCTTATAATAGCTATCCTCATTAATAAATGATAAAGCTCTTGTTAAGGCAACGCTATGACCCTTACCAACAATGCTTGTTGATAGAGTAGTTTTAAATTCACTAATCTTTTCTTTGATTCTTTCATATTCAAACTTATTATCAAAGATTGCCTCATTAAATAAATCTTCCATAATACCTACATTCTTATTTAATGCAGATACAGAGAATAATAACGCTAATTTAGATTCACCCTTCTTAGAATAATTAGTAACAAATGCGCTCATTGCACCTAAGTTATTTCTAATTAGCTTATTAAGCTCAAAGTATGAATGCTTAGTTGTATTGAAATCTCTAAATAAATCTGTGAATAATGCGATATATTTAATATCTTTGCTATTCATATGAGAAATATCAAACATATATTCTAAATAAATAATGTCATTAGTATGATAATTACTAAATAGGATATCATACTTATCCTTTATAACCTCAAGCTTAAATTCCTCAGGCTTAGAGTTAATATCATCAATAGTTAATTTAGGTAGTTTATCTAAATTCTCTTTAGTATCTACCTTTGATTGATATTCACTTAATGCGATATTCTTATCTATTAGCTTCTTTAATTCATCCTTAGATAATGAATTCTTATAAGCCTTTAGCTTGTTTTCAAGCTCAAGCTTATCCTTTGAATTTGAATCAAATGTTGGAACTAAAGATACATATGATTTATGGTTATTATTTAAAATATATTTTTTAATTATATTTTCAAAATAATCGCCCTTTAAATCTTCCTTTAGCTCATCATAGTATTTTAATATTTCAAGCTTTGAGAATTCTGAATTATCATCATATAGCCATGATGCAAGTGATGCGATTTGAATAGATAAGCCCTTTGGCATTCTTGCTGAGAAATTCTTTTCTCTATTTTCAAATTCAGCGTGATTTAAAATAGATAAAATAGTTTCCTTATCTAAGCCTTTAGCTAAAATATTATTTAATTCATCATCAATAGTCTTAATAAACTTATCTTGATTTTCTATATTCGCACCAGATGCGTTTATTGATAATACTGGCATCTTTATTTCTTCATCAAAGAAAGTATCTATTGCCTTTGCAATATTTGCCTTAATTAAAGCTTCCTTTAGTGGGGCTCCAGTAACATCAAATAATGCAGTTAATAATACTTGTGATGCGATCATTAGCTTTGTATCTAATGTTGATGGGAATACAACATTATAAGATAGGTATGCCTTATCCTTTAAGTCACATGTAACCTCATACTTTTCTTCAACGTAGATAGGCTTTTTAAATGGAGCTTGATCTTTAATTTCAGTATCAAATTCAACATAATCAAATGAACTTAAATATTCTTCATCAATCCACTTTAATTCACTTTCCATATCTAAATTACCATATAAGAAAATATATGAATTAGATGGAGAATAATATTTCTTATGGAAATTAATAAATTCATCATAAGTTAGATCAGGAATATATTTAGGATCTCCTCCTGATTCGAAGCCGTATGCATTATCTGGGAATAATGAATGAGTAACACTTCTATATAATATTTGTGTTGGGTCAGAGAATGCACCCTTCATTTCATTATATACAACACCATTATAAATAATAGGATCCTTTTCATCCTTTATTTCATAATGCCAGCCCTCTTGCATAAATATTTCTTCATGATTATAAATATTTGGATAGAATACGGCATCTAAATATACATGAACTAGATTTCTAAAGTCCTTAATATTTTTAGAGGCAACTGGATACATTGTCTTATCTGCGAATGTAAATGCATTTAAGAATGTATTAAGTGATCCCTTAATTAATTCAACAAATGGATCCTTAACAGGATAATTCTTAGAGCCACATAATACAGAGTGCTCTAATATATGAGTTAAGCCTGTTGAATTAATTGGAGGTGTTCTAAAGGCAATTGAAAATACCTTATTATCATCCTCGTTTTTCATAGTACATATTTTCGCATGTGTTTTAACATGCTCATATATAACTACATTAGAATCTATTTCATCAATATATTTTTCTTTAATTTTTTTATAAATCATTTTACTACTCCTATTTAATCTCTCTTGAATCATGACAAGTATAATAAATTATTTGATAATTACTTGATATCTTTTTAATTAAATCAAGTGATAGATTTAATTTCTCAGAGTCAAAGCTTGAGAATGGATCATCAAGTATAATAAATGGCTTTTCCTTTGGATATAGACAGTCTATTAAGGCAAGTCTCATACAAAGCGAAATAATACCTTGATATCCCTTTGAATATTCCTTAATATCTCTTAAGCCATCATTTGTCTTAAATTTGAATTTAAATGAAGAATCGATATTATACTCATTTTCATTCTTAAGTATAGTTTTCATATACTTATTAATTGAATCCTTCATTGGCTTAACATAACGTTCTAATAGTGATTCCTGTGACTCGATTAAGAACTTATGTGAAAGCTTAATTAAACGATATTCCTCATTTAATGAATTATAATCAGCCTGTAAAGCTGCACGCTTTTCATAAAGCGAATCAACATATGATTGTAATTCCTGAAGCTCATTATATCTTTTAATATGAACCTTCTTAGATTTAGAAATCTCAGCTAGCTCATCATCAATCTTAGATAATTCTTGATTTAAATCATCTAAATTAATATTTAAATTAAGTACATTCTCTAAATCATTTTCAACAATGAAGGCTTGCTTTTCCTCACGCTTTTTCATTAATGTTTCAAATAAATCATTTTGATTTCTAAGGTGAGTATTTAATTCACCAATCATTTCTTCTGTGTTTAACGCAGTTGTTTTAAATTGCTTTAGGAAATGATTAATATCATTATCTAGGGCAATAATATTCTCCTCTAGCTCTTTTCCACCTAGGGTTACTCTTTCATATTCGTTCTTCCACTCTAAGTACTTTTCCTTAGCATTTCTAATAACAAATAGGTTATTTGTAAAGTCAGATGAATATAAATGATATTTAGAGAAGAATTCTCTTAGCTCTGATACTAGCTTATTAGATTCAAAGTCA
>JAEEHU010000141.1 GCA_016280975.1 Acholeplasmatales bacterium
AACCTTATTGTAGTTTACTGTTGCTGTTGGAGCCTTTGCTAAATTATTTATTAAAAGCACAACGCCAACAATTGCTACAATAACAATCAAAAAGAATAAAATATCAAACCCACGTCGTTGCTTTGGGTTTTTGTTCTCACTTTCCTTCATGAAAGTTTCCTCCTACTTCTTGTAAATCTCTTCCCTTAAAACACCAATATATGGTAAATTTCTATATCTCTCGTTATAATCAAGTCCATACCCAACAACGAACTCGTTAGGTACAAGTCCACCTACATATGCAGGTGTAATATCTATAACTCTTCCCTCTGGCTTATCAAGTAGAACACAGTTAGTTACAGTTAGTGCTCCTCTTTCTAAGAATAATCTTCTAATGGCCTCTAATGTTCTACCTGTATCAATGATGTCATCAACGATAATTACGTGACGTCCCTCAACATTAGGAATATGACCATGAATTCTTACATCGCCAGTTGTCTTAGTTCCCTCATAAGAGCTTGCTCTAACATAATCAATAGTACATGGTATTAATACATATTTAAGCATATCTGGCATGAAAGGAATACATCCCTTTAAAAGACCAATAAAAAGTGGATTTTTGTCTTTGAAATCTCTTGATATTGCCTCTCCTATTCTCTTATTCATTGCACTAATTTCTTCAGCTGAAACACTGATTTTCTTTAAATCATTATGCATTTTTAACCACCTCGCATATTAGATATATATCAGAGTTTTGTTTCATTTTATAAACTATATCACTCTTCAAATAATCAACTATCCATAAAAGATTATTATTAGAATCAAAAACTAGTGGAATATTATCCCTTACTATACTTTCGACCTTTCTATCTACTAGTACCCTTGATACTTTCTTTGTACCAGATTCTAAATTTATATAATCACCATTTTTTCTTTTCCTAATCTCAAATGGTAGTTTTAAAGTATTATAGCACAATTTAATGTATTTTACACCAAAATCAGGTATATTTTTGGAAAAATAGAATTTATATTTATTATCAAAGATAATACTTTCATCAATATTTAGATAATATGTATTATTATCAACTAATTTATTAGTTGAAATATATGCCTTATTATAGCTTCTAATTAGGATATTTCCACCCTCTAAATTAAGGGTTTTTGTACCATTATTATCACTTAAAAATACTAATATATCATTGATAATATTCGTATTTCTTCTAATGTCATATTTCTCTAAAAGTAGGGAAATAATATCCTTTTTTAAGGCTATATCAAGCTTATTAAATGATAATAAATCAATGCTATCCTCATGATCCCTTAAATAACTAATGCTATTATCTCTAATAAAAGAGAAAGATTCATGAAGGATTAGTGAATATCTTAATGCCTTATCATATAAATCACTACATTCTTCCTTTAAAAGTGGAATAATATGATGTCTTATTCTATTTCTTAGAAAATCATCCTCGTGATTTGATGAATCCTCATAATATTTAATATTATTCTTTTTACAATAATTATATAAATCTTCCTTTGACAAGCATAAAAGTGGTCTAATAATTCTATATTTACCATCATAGTTAACTAGTGGAATTCCACCATAGCCATATAGATTAGATCCTTCCATTAGCTTAATTAGAATAGTTTCTATTTGATCATCCTGTTGATGTGCAGTTGCGATAATATCTGTTTTATATTTATCACATAGGCCTCTAAAGAAATCATAGCGTGCTTGATGGCTCTTATCGTGGAAATTACCAACTCCATCAAAATGATATTCTAATACCTCGAATGGAATAGAAAGCTTTTCTGCTAGCTTTCTCATTTTCTCTTCTTCCATCTCAGATTCTTTTCTTTTATGATGATTAACATGTGCAAGCACTACATCATATCCAAGATTATAAAGAATATAAAGAAGCGACAAAGAATCCGCACCACCAGATACAGCGCAGATTACTTTATTATTTATATTAAGATTATTTTTTAAAATAAAATCTTTTACACCATTTTCCATAATAAATCCTACCGCTAATTATTATACTTTAATAAAACCTAAAATAAAAGAAAAAAGACTGCTTGTGAAATTTTCACAAACAGTCTATATTTTATTAGTTCTTATTTAATACCTTTAATATTACCTTACAATCGTCTGATTCAGTAGCACCTGGAATAACATCCCAAATTTCATCTAAATCAAGTTCAGTATAAGATTCAATATATGTTCTTGTTAATGGTTTAAATTCACCACTATCAGCATAATCACTTAAGCCAAAGTATAAAGATTTTGAATATACATATGTTGAATAATATTCAGCAAATGAGCCTAAATTATTATTTGTTTCATAAATACCATCATCAGCTTTAACTGCACGACCTACGATTGGGTTCATATTCTTATGTGCATAATTTTGTGCTTCTGCGTTAGTCATTATCTCATTCTTAGCATTTAAATATAAACCATTATAGAAGAATTGAACCATTGATAAGTTACCATGGATAGAAACATAACCAACACCATTATCGAAGTCACCAATAATACCTGCACCATATTGACCATGAGATATTACTGTACCATAAGCAACGCATGATGCAATTTCAGTTTCATATAATGTGTATTCATTCTTGATACGTCCAATGATTAAACCAGTATTACCACCAGCATCACCACCATCACCAATGATTGCATTTACATAGCATGACTTGATAGTAAGCTTGAATGAATCTTGATCTGAATTCTTTTGACCATTACCAACGATACCACCGGCATACTTATTCTTAGCAGCAATCTTATATTGGTTAGCTGCGTTATATGCTTCTACTGTGTTTTCAGTATTTGCTGGAATACTTGGGTTAACTAATGAACATTGAGTAATTGTATTTTCTCCACCAGTTATTTGACCAATGATACCACCAACTGATTCTCTACCAGTTGAAGTAATCTTTGTTGCGTGTACATTATGAACGTAACCACCATTGAATTCACCAATGATACCAACTTGTTTAGCTAAAGTACCATCACCAACAATTGAAATATTGTCGAAGAATACATCCATTACAGTACCGCCCTCAAGCTTGTAGAATACATTTACAGTCTTTTGGTCTTTTGAATCACCTGTAACAGAAATGTTCTTAATTGTATGATTATTACCCTTGAATAAGCCTGTGAATGAAGCAGCTGAAGGTGTCTTAATATTCCACTCATATCCTTCAAAGTCTAAATCTGCTGTTAAGCTATAGATTGTTGTAGATGTAGCAGTTACATCAGTAAGCTTACCAGTTCTAGCTAAAGAATAGAACTTATCAGTAGTATCAACTGTAACAACATTAACAGTCTTTGAGTAAACTTGTGCATTTGCAGCATTAGATCTATTGTCATTTACTACTGCATAGTAAATATAGTATTGTGTACTTCCTGTAACTTCAGATGAGTTATCAGCAGTGAACTTAGCAACAACTGAATCAGAAGAAATATGATATGATTGGAAATTTGGATTAGCTAAAATATCAGCTGCACTTGTAAGTTGTAATTGAGTTGGAGATGTAACAGCTATAACATCACCTTCGATATTAGATAAGTTACCACTTACTACGAATCCTTCATTACTTAATGTAACAGTTGAAGAATCAGCCATAAAGTCAATATCACAATCAGGGTCAACGATATATACGAAGAACTTAAAGCTTGATGTGTATTGATTATCTGCAACCCATGTTGCTGTTGCAGTTACCTCATATACACCTGGAATTGATGTATAAACATTATCAACATTATAGAACTTAGCATTACCATCAGTTGCATATCTATACTTGTATGATAATGTATAAGTTGATGCAGGAAGCTCACTTACTGAAATTGATGAAGCATCTGTTGCATAAATATATGGAGCTGCATAGAATCCATATAAATCAACTCTAATTACCTTACCATTACTTGATATTAAATCACCTAATGATTGCTTACGTCCCTTAACAAGGATTTCAAATTCCTTAATAACTCCATAACCACCTCTAGTGATTGTTGCAGTTAATTTTACCTTTTGTTCTTTATCAGGAACATTGATTCTACCAAATGTATATACAGCATTAGAAATTGTATACTTTTCATCTTTTTCAATAGTTACAATGTCCTTATTTGAGCTCTTCCAGTTAACATCACAACCGTTAATGTATGTTGGAAGCTTGAAATCTTGATATACAGCATCATAATCTGCGATTACTTCAAGAGTCTTACTTGCATCAAGAATTGCAATTTCATCCTCTGTATATTTTAAATTATTAGCTGCCCAATTATATAATTCGTAATGATTATATGCTGAATCTGATGTCTTATTTAAAGTAGCACCGATTGCATTACCATTTGCATATGTCTTAAACTTAGAACCGTCAGCTAATGCTAAATGATCACCTAAGTTAATTGAATTATCTTCATTTCTTAAATTTTTTGAAAGTGTAATTAGTGATTCTAAATTATCAACTGATGAGCATACTGCGTTAACTGAAGTTAAGCTCTTGAAATCAGCTGCTGTAACATAACCGATTTCTTGTCTACCACTTGAGAAGTTAGAGTCAACTGAGTCAGATGAATAAGATGAACCATCTTCATATCCTGTGAAGTAGTTATATAATTCTCCTTCTCCACTCTTATATCCTGTTTGGAATGCAGAATATGCAACACTTCCTCTAAATGCATCCTTATTATAGCTTGAGTCATTTGCTGTTGAGAAACCTGTTTGATTATTAACAAATGATAAAACACCATAATAATTATTATATGAGTCTATTGAACGAGCTAAGTCGATATTATTTGACTTATTTTGGTCAGCATCAATACCTCTTATAGCTCTAATAGTACCATCAGCATTTAGACCAGAACAGTTATTGTATGCTGTAAAGTTCTTTACGCTGATAACACCTGGGTTAGAATTATCACCAACACCATGAAGCTTGTTATCCCAAGCAGCACAGTTTTCAACTAATACGTTACCTTCCATAGTTGATCCACCAAGCTTAAAGCCGATACCATCACCATTTAATGTATTATAAGTTCTAACTCCAGAACCATCTTCTTTTTCAATTTGATATGGTAAATAACCATTTTCAAATGATACACAGTTATATAGAACAACTGTACCGATATTACCTGAATCTACCTTGGCGAATAAATCCCAACCATCGTCAGAATTTCTAAATGCCATACATCCATCAAATACGTTACCATAACCAATTGTTAACTTAGCTGCGAAACCATCGGCATTTTCACCGAATGTTTCTGCATCATAGTTAGCAAATGATGTACAATTCTTAATTAAGTTATCTGATGGCCATTCATCAATCTTTGTTTCACTGGAATAACCACGTCCAAGTTGTAAGCCTGTATCTCTATTGTTATAGAAAATACAATCTTCAATAATGTTATGGCTACCAGCGATATACATACCGTTATCACCAGCACCAGTAATTTCTAGGTTTTTAAAATGCCAGAAATCACCATAGATTTGAATTCCTCTTTGAGCACCATCAAATGCTTGAGCTGAGAAATCAAATACTACTCTTCCACTTTCTTCTTCTGGTTTTACTGTAATAATTCCATATTCAGCACCACTTGCTGGAACTTGGATACGATCATCGTATTCGTAAGTTCCTGTTGCAAGTAAAATTGTTGAGCCAGGAGTTACCTTATTAATTGCTGTTTCGAAATTATATGGATTAGCTTTTGTTCCATCTCCAAGTGCTGTACCAGTAGGTGTAACATAAACAGTCTTTGCATTTAATTCGGCTTGAACACCAGCTGGATCCTTGAAGTTCTTAGCTTGTCCACCGCAAGATGCTAAAGTAACTGTTGATAAGAATAAAGCACCAAGAGAACCTAATGTTACTAAATATTTCTTCTTCATTATTTTCCCTCCTACTTACTCTTTGCAATAATCAAGCCGTGAACATAAATACCGCCCGATGTATTTAATATGTAATATGTACCTGCAGTTGCAGCATTGAATGTAATTCTTGAAATTACTTGCTTAGTTGATGAAGTATAACCTACTTGTAATTCATCACCAATTTGACCATTCTTATCATTGTAGAATGTTATATCTCGCTCTTCGTCATTTGTTGAAGCATAGAATACAACAATTTGACCTGGCTTATCCATAACAATCTTTATTGGTTGAGCAGTACCCTTAATACTAATTCTAGTAGGGAATTGGATACTACCATATGAATCTGATCTATTTGATGTATATGTTGCACCTGAATCATAGTAAATATCACTATCAATCTTATTTGGAAGTGGTCCAAATATGAAATCTGTACCTGCTAGTAACATTTTTGTTGGTTTACCATCAACGAACTCACTAGCATCTGGCTCTAAATCATAATATGCTCTAATATCTTGAGTTTGTGACTCATTGATTTGGATAATCTTTGTACATGTAACAGTTGGGTCAGCATTTAATACAACCTTTACTTCTTGTTGTCTACCCCACTTGAAAATATCAAGATTTTCAATTGTGTACTTATCATAAGTAAAGTTATCTGTATATGCACTTCCTACAGTTGGTGTAACTCTTACTTGCCAGCCTGCTTGTTCTGCATCGATTCCATCGATTGATGCGTTAAATACAGCTGTTGATGTATCAAGAACTTGAATTCTTCTGATTGGGTTAACAACATCAACGATTACATATGAAGTAACCTTGTTTTCATAATTCTTTCCATTGATATTAATGTTGCCGTTATCATAAGTGACCTTAATCATATATGTACCAATTTCATTACGGTTAACTGATTGCTCAATCTTAACATTGTTCTTAGTTAAGTCTTGCGCTTGGATTGTTGTGTTACCATCACCATCATTAGTTGCCTTTTCTAGCTTAAACTTCATGTTATCAACTAGATTATTTGCATCTAATTCCTCAGAATTTAATAAATATGTCTTAATCTTAGTATTATCTGCAAATGAAACATCTAATCCAGCAGCATATGTGATATTAGGTGTTGTTTCAAATAATGAAGACTTAACTTCAATTCTATATGATTCACGTCTCATAACTGAGCCTAGTCTTACACTTACATAAACTAAATATTCTCCTACATGATTCATATCTACTTCACTTGTATCAATGAAGAATATTTTAGTTTGGTCAACTAAGTTATTGTCTAATATTCTTTCTGTTTCAACATCTCTACGTAAAAATCTTCTATTAACTACCAAATTTTCGTAGTTAAATACATCTCCTACATAGAATACCTTTTGGACATTTTCTGTATCTAGAGTAATTGAGGCAAGTTCAATTGTAGTTCCCTCTATAACCTCTACTTGTGGTGCATTTGAAATTACTTCATCATCGCATGATGTTGTTCCTAATAGAACTCCTCCAAACGCAAACAAAGATAATACAGCAAGTCCAATTTTTTTTATTTTCATTGCTTTATCCTCCTTAGATAAATTTACAATTTATTCTATCATTTAAGCGCTTTCAAGTCAATTAAACGCTAAAGTATAGGTATATAATTTAAAAGTTTGTGACAAAAATATCGTTATTATAACGTATTATACTCAAAAACGTATACTGTTCCACCATTACAAGTAATTGACAATTCTGGATAAAGCAAACTCATATCCTTGTCAACCAAGATTGTCACTTGATATTGTCCACCATCGCCTATAGTGTATGCTGTGCTTATTGAATTAAAAAAATCTTTAAATTCTTTGTTATCTAAATCACTACCAATGAAATGAGCACGAATTTTTATATAATCATTAAAGAATGGCGCATAAAATATATTTTTGCTTGTTTTAAATATAGATAATAATGCTCCATAATATTGATTTATTGACACAAGTTTCTTTTCTGTGTCTTTAGGTGTTAATTCGTTATTCAATAATTCAGCAAATTCATCTATCGAACTAAATGTAACACCTGTTTTGTAATCTGTTGTATCTGTTGTTTGGAATTTTGTCTTAGTAATTTTGTTTTGTGATCGTGTATACTCATACTTTATATATTCAAAATTACTATTTATCAAGTAAGTGTAATATCCATCAGCTGTCTTATTAATAGTCATAGACTTTGAACATGATGAATAATAGCTTACTGAATCAGTAAACCCATTATAGTCATCAACCAATTCCTCTAATTTTACACTTTTTTCGCTTTCTAAACGAACAAATTCACTTTTGCATGATGCTAAAGCAAAAATCATAAGTGATGCTATAAAAAGAAATAAAAACTTTATTTTTTTCATTTTACTACCTCCATAATATTTACTTCGAGTAAATATATTATAACTAATATTTTATAAAAATATTAAGTTAAATTTAATTTAGATAAAAAGGATGTTTTAGCACTTAATTTAGACTTCTAAATGCCCAAAACATCCTAATTTTATTTTTTTATTTGTTTAATTATGCTTTTAAGATTTCAATTGAAACAACGTTGATAGTCTTTCCACCATTTGTTGCATCATTCTTGTTTGGTCTATAAAGATAAATGTAGCCATCAGCAGATAATGTAATATTTGCAGTTTGTTCAGAAATACCATCGTTACTGAATGTTAAGTTTGTAGCTGTAGTAGTTGCTACTGCAAAGTCTGCGTTATTTCCTGAAGAACCTGACTTAGCCTTAACCTTTACTGTATAAGTACCAGCAACTAACCTAATAGCAATATTATTCTTAGTCTTATCGCCATCTGCAGCAAACTTGAAGTTGTGCTCTTGATCGCCTGATGAGAATTGATCAAATGAAATAGCACCGCTATCAGTAATTTCGAAGCACTTAGCTACTTGTCCATTTGCAGCTTGAGTTCTAGTGAAATCTTCTGGAGTAACCTTAACTGAAGTTAATTCAGTAACTTGTGCATATAATGTTGTATTTTCTGTTAAAACACCTTCTGTATAAGCTTGTGTTAAATCACCATCAGTATATACTGCTGATGCTGCACT